>JAENZK010000049.1 GCA_016841285.1 Guptibacillus hwajinpoensis
AGCCAGGATCAAACTCTCCAAAAAGTGTTTGATTGCTCAAAATTAATACTGACTTAGTGTTGAACTCTTAGTTCAACTTTATTTGCACGCTTGACATTTTGTTTAGTTTTCAAAGATCATTTCAAACTTATTTATCGCTATCAACCAGCGACAAATAATATCATACCATTTACCTTCTAAGAAGTCAACAACTTTTTTTAAAAATTAACTTTGTTGATTTAAAGGGGCGACTGATGGGGATCGAACCCACGAATGCCGGAGCCACAATCCGGTGCGTTAACCACTTCGCCACAACCGCCATCAATTATATATTTATATTTGGCAGGGGCAGTAGGAATCGAACCCACACCGGAGGTTTTGGAGACCTCTGTTCTACCGTTAAACTATGCCCCTAATCTATTAATCTCTTAACGACAATATTAAGAATAACAAATAGTTTCATAGAAGTCAATAACTACTTCAAATGAAATTTTGATTAATTCTTAATACTACGACACCGAGAGTTAATAATACCACACATTAATGGAAAATCAAGAATTTTGTTTGCTCAAGTTATAATAAAAAAGACCGACAATATTTTTAACAGGTTCCATTTCCTATAGCAAAACGTCAAATTGCACAGTAAGATGCAAACCATTTCGCCTTCCCGTTTCTATTTTTGTGTAGGAATGAGAATTCATAGGCGGAGAATTTCTTGCTAATGTGTTTAGAGGAGGCTTTAGAAGCGATTTAAGCGGAGAATTCCGATTGACAGCTCTAAATATGACAAAATCCAATGATTTGGAACATGTAAACGGAAAAGCTACCCTTATTTTTAAAGAAATATGGGTATTTTCCAATTTAGCCGGAATTTTTCCGTTTATTTTTTCTACGTAGTGAAATCAACATTCAGTTATAACAGAGCCTAACCCCTAACCCTTTACAATATTTTAGCGGTCTTCTATCACTTTTTCAGATTCGCAATTCCTTCTTTACAAACTCCATAGGAAAGCCAAGAACAATCTGCACACAAATGATCAAGATCTTCAGGCTCTACCTTCTCGGCAACAAGTGAAACGAGTTCACTTTTTTTATATTCTTCACCTGCTTTTAAACCTAAGTGACGAACTACTTTTTCATCTAGATTAATAACAAACGAGTTTGACTTAGGCGAGTTGCAATAGTCCTCCTTTTTATTAGGACAAAAAGAACAGGTTTCATCCAATCCTACGAGCACTTGAATCGGAAAATCAATTGTTTGATCACGTATATCTTCCACTATTTCACTCATTTTTTCAACAAACTCCGGACTATATCCCATCCCTTTGAAGCCATGAACACATAATATATGATGCCCGCGTAGGATCCTCTTTTTCATATTCTCCCCCACCTTTGTTTTTTTTGATGATGACTTTCCTCTTAAACTATTTTTCTCTATTTTATAATACTGAAACAGTTTTACAACAATACTGGGGGAAACAAAAAGGGAGATGTGATCACCTCCTACTAAGAAAAAAATATGAGTTACTGCTGTTTTTCATTCATCCTTTTTAACATTTCTTTTAAAGTAGAGTTAATATTATGGAGAGCGATAATTACAAACCCAAGCATAAGGAATGTTACGATTTCCTTCGTGATTAAAGAAACGATTCCAATTACAACAAAATATAAAGTGTACAACCAATTATTCATATTAAACTACCCTTCCCTGTTTTTTCATTTTATCGTCCATCCATAAACCGATGACTAACCCAAATAGCATCCCTAGAGGAATTGCCATATAGTAAAAACTAGATAATGCTGCCCCAAAAATAAGTCCATAAGCCATTCCAAGACTTAAGTACGTCCCTTCCTCCACTAAACCATGCTTTTTCACAAAATGTTTAACTACCAACTTAAAAGTTGCCTTATATTGCTTAGGATCCATTTCATTTTGATTCTCTAGTAATAGAATCAAATCATTCAAATTCTCCTTGAGGTTTTCACATTCTTTGCAACCATTCTTAGAAAACCGATCCATATGGTGAACCATTCGTAAAAGCATATCAATCTTATATTTTTTTGCCTGCTTTTCGCCCAATAATAACAATACATCTTTAATTCTTCTAGAAGCCTCTTCAAACCAATTTGAGTTTTCCATCCTCATCACTTCCTTAATGAAAAAAGTAGATGCTAAAACGGAAATACATATCCAATTCAACATTAGCATATATTTCAACAGGATTTAGCTTGAAGATTCAACATTTCTATTACAAAATATACCATCTAATCAAATTCAAAAAAATAAGAGTAGCAAATAGCTACTCCTATCAGAAAAAAATCTTTTGAATTAACATAATGACTCCTACCAGGAGCCAAACCAAAACCCCCGGTCATATCGGTGGAAGATGACTTTTACGTGGTTTTTTGGAACTTAATCCTCAACTGCCGGTACCGCAGTTATTTTTGTTTTTATGGGACATTAAAAGGTCACCTAGCCTCTACATATAGTCTATACCCGAAGGACAACAAACTGTCCTTCCCCAAAAATATTTTTAATATAATCGATTTTTCCATGATTTAGATAGGCTTGATCTCTTTCGCTGACTATCAGCCGAATTCCGCCTTCTTCGATGACCTCATCGTTTTCTGAAACTGACTCTTCCAGAGCCAGTTGAAGCTTTGGCCCCCCTCAACAAATCTCCATTTTCAATCGAACGAATGGATCCTTTTCTGCATTAAATGCTTCATTAAACTCTTTTATTATTTCTGCTATCGCTGCCCCTGTTATTTTAACCATGAACCTACCCATCTTTCTGTGACATAATTATACTTTCTATAACGTACTACAGCCAAAACGCAAATACAAACATTCTGTTAGTTTAAGGCTGTCATAATTCCATTAGGATCGAAACCAACAACCCATTTACCGTTAACCTGAGATTGTGGAACACCCATTTGACCTGTTGTTCTGACAAGCTGATGCATAATTTCTGGATTTTCCTCCACGTTCACCTCATTATACGGAATATTTTGCTGAGTCAAAAAGTTTTTTAGCATCACACAATATGGACAACGAGTTGTAGTATACACAGTTACTGAATTCATTATAAACTCCTCCTAATAATTCATTAATTTTAAAGCCAACCATTGTAGCATAGCTCATGATAATTGTTCCGATTAAAATCGTGGGCTTTAGGAAGCTTGTATCGATGATAGCTCCCAGTAAAAAATCCAAGGATTAATGTTAAAGGAACACTTATCATTAAAAAATTTTGCGGAAACACATACAGTTTTTTTCATCATAAATTCCCCCTTTTCCGTGAATCCCCCTCCGTTTTACCCCTATCTGTATTTATTTATACTATACCCGGTATGTGTATTATTGTCAATAATCTAACTTTATTTTTTTCTATGGAAGTAAATGGTTTGTCAACCAAATTACTCACATTATAATAATAATTCAATAAAGATTAATAAAAACAACCAATATAATTAACAGTTTTCTCATAGATTAAACATATTCAATGATTATATTGAATTTAGGAAGATACTATTCTTCTATTATATAAAGGAGGGATTTCCTGATGGAAGAAGTCCTGCTGTTTAGTCGTCTTCAGTTTGCCATTACGATTATTTACCATTTTTTATTTGTCCCATTAACTATAGGTCTTATTATTCTCGTAGCGATTATGGAAACAAAGTATGCAAAGACATTGAATCCTTTGTATGACCGAATGGGAAGATTTTGGGGGAAATTATTTGCAATTAACTTTGTTTTAGGGATTGTTACAGGTATTACGATGGAGTTCCAATTTGGGACAAACTGGTCAGAATACTCTAAGTACATGGGTGATATTTTTGGATCACCGCTCGCAATCGAAGCATTAGTTGCATTCTTCTTAGAATCAACGTTCATGGGAATTTGGCTTTTCGGCAAGGACAAGCTCTCACCGAAAATGCGCGCTTTCTCTATTTGGATGGTCGCCCTTGGAACTAATATATCGGCGATTTGGATTATTACAGCTAATGGCTTTATGCAGAACCCAGTTGGATATGTTATTAATAACGGTCGTGTAGAACTTGAAAGCTTTACCGCTTTAGTTACAAATCCTTATACATGGCACATGTTCTTCCACACCATTTTCGCATGTTATATCGTTGGCGCCTTTTTCGTATTAGGTGTCAGCGCCTATCACTTATTACGAAAAAATGATGTTGAATTTTTTAAAAAGTCCTTTAAATATGGACTTATCATGGCACTAATTGCGACAACATTAACTCCGTTTATCGGGCATAAAAATGGTGTATATGTGTCAAGCGTTCAACCTGCTAAAGGTGCCGCAATGGAGGCTGTGTGGGAAACAGAAGAAGGGGCTCCATTCCATATCCTTCAGATTCCAGACCCGGCAAATGAACGTAACGCTATAGAAGCACTGTCAATACCAAAGCTGGGTAGTTTCTTTTATACGAATAGCTTTGACGGAAAAATTATTGGGCTAAAAGATATTCCTGCAGATGAACGTCCAAATGTCAATATTGTTTACTATAGTTTTCGAATCATGATTATTTTAGGGTTATTATTTATCGCAATGTCTTGGTACGGTTTCTATCTATATCGAAAAGATAAACTATTAGACTCCAATAAATATTTGAAGTTTACACTGTATTCTATTCTATTACCATATGTAGCTATTAATTTAGGATGGGTTGTTGCTGAGGCCGGACGTCAGCCATGGGTTGTTTATGGATTAATGAAAACTTCGGAAGGTGTATCACCAATTGCCTTTTCACAAATTGCCTTTTCATTAACCGGTCTCGTTGTCTTCTATACCCTATTGATCATTGCGGATGTTTATTTACTCGTGAAGTATTCAAGAAAAGGACCTGAAGCTGCAGGAGTAGGAACGAAAGGGGGAGTAAAGCATGTCTCATGAATTGTTGGCAGTCATTTGGTTTGGGTTATGGGGGTTGCTTTGGGCTGTTTATTTCGTTCTCGATGGTTACACTTTAGGTACAGGCATGTTGTTCCCGTTCCTTACTAAAAATAAGCAGGAGCGGAACCAACTCCAAGAAGCTATTGGACCATTCTGGGGCGGCAACGAGGTTTGGCTGATCACTGCCGGAGGTGCTACCTTTGCAGCATTTCCGTTAACCTATGCAAATATGTTTAGCTATCTTTACACACCATTGATGTTGATTTTATTCGCTTTGTTTTTCAGGGCAACCGGGTTGGAGTTTATGCATAAGGATGATTCACCAAAATGGCAATCTTCATGGAAATGGGCATTTACGGTGAGTAGCTTCTTGATCGCTCTTCTTTTTGGGGTAGCTTTCGCAAACCTTTTTGACGGTCTGCTTATTGGGGAAACCGGCTATAAAGGAACACTACTTAGTCTATTTCATCCATATGGATTATTAGGCGGAATATTATTTGTAGTCATGTTTTTACTGTCCGGTTCATTATGGGTGCAGTTAAAGACAAGTGGGGTCGTCGCACAAAGGGCTGCAAAACTCACAAAATCGCTTGCAATGACAACTGCGATGGTAGTCGCAATTTTCTTAGTCGCTACAGCTAATCGGACGCCAATCTTTGAAAATTATATAGTAATGCCAATTCTATGGCTACTGCCATTATTAGCCTTGGCAGCTAGTCTATCTATCATAATATTTACGATTCGAAGAAGAATTGGTTTAGCATTCACCGCCATTTGTACAACTATCTTTATGCTGATGGCAACTGGATTTGTTGGAATGTTTCCAAATATGCTTCCTTCTAAAATTGACCCAGCATTTGGAACCACATTATATGAAGCAGCAGGAAGTCAATTGAATTTGACAATCATGCTAGTTGTTGCGCTAATCTGCGTTCCGATTGTCATTCTTTATCAATTATGGAGCTACCGTATATTTAAAGATAAAATCACGAAGGATGCAGCAAAAGGTTATTAAATAGACAATAAAGCCCTGTAACCTCTCATTGATTACAGGGCTTTTTCAATATCTATACAACTTCACGTTTCAAACTAATTTTTTCTTTTGCTTCCTTTTTCAAAGGCAAGGCGATCGTAAAACACGTCCCTTTTCCTACTTCGCTTTCCACCTCTATAAAACCGTTCATTGATTCAATGATTCGGTAAACGACCATCATCCCAAGGCCCGTACCTTTTATATCCTTTGTCGAAAAATAAGGTTCACCCAAACGTGAAAGCTGATTGGCGTCCATTCCAATTCCAGTATCTCTTATTCGAATCACAACCATTTTTTCATCGATAACAGTCGAATAGACAGATAATACCCCCCCATTCGGCATCGCTTCAATCGCATTTTTCATTAAGTTTACAAAACATTGCTGGAGCCTGGATCGTTCAGCTTTTATTAAACCTTCCATTAAAACCGATTGAACTTTAACATTGTTCATATTGGCTAACGGCTGCATTACATCAAGAGCTCTCTTAAGTTCGTCTTTTATTTGAAGAATCTCAACTTTTTCCGGTGATGGCTTGGCAAATGTCAAATAATCTTGGATAATACCTGCCGCTCGGTCAATTTCCTCTATTGAAATTTTGATGTATTCTTTGCAATGATCTGGTACATCCTGTTCACTTAGGAGTTGCATAAAACCTCTGCTTGTTGTCAACGGATTTCGTACTTCATGGGAAATACTAGAGGCGAGATGACTAACTGCTTCCAATTTTTCATTTCTTATCAATTTCCTTTGGAGAAGTTCATGCTGCCGAATATCCTCAACAACCTTCGTGCTTATCCATGTTCCCACAAGATAGCCAGCAATATAAGTAATCCAATCTCTTTGATCTAAGCCCGCTCCAGGACTGATTAAAACTGTCATAACCGCAACGATCAAAGCTGAATAGGTACCCAATGTCGTAGCAAACGATATTTTCTTATTAGAACCCCAAGTCGTAAAAAGTTTATGAATGGATAACATAACAATAGCGATCAATGTTGATATTGTTGTCGTAATTATAATCCCTACCATTCCACCTATCGAAAGACGAATGATGAACATAATAAGGTACAATCCAATCGTTACAAGTGGACCACCATATAAACCACCAATAATAAATGGAATGTAACGCAAATCAAAAACAAAACCAGTATTAGTGGGTATCGTGAATTTCATGCATAAAATAATACTTAAAGCCCCAAACAGAAAAACAGCAATTTGTTTTATCTGCCTTGACCAATCTCGCTTTTCAGACCAATATTGGTACAAAAATACTAAAAACATTATAAAAAACAAATTTGTTGCGATATCCCTAATAAATTCAAACATTACCTCTCCTACTTTTTCACCGTTTTTCCTTTTCCATCCAAAGGTATTCGACATATTCAGAAGAATTCCTTTGAAGTTAGTCAGTTTTTTTATATAAATATTATACAAAATCTTTTTTAAAAGGCGATTGAAACATTGACAAAATTTTAGACTCGATTTATAATAAATATTGTAAACGCTTTCAGTTTCGAGGTGAGGATTTATGTTGTATAACAACCATGAAGGGAAAGATTACTTCATTGACATCCTTTTAAATATCGGTTTGTTTAAAATGCCAGATGGCCGTCAACTATATGAAGCAACCGAATACGAACTTAAAAAGGAACTATGTTCATTAACCAATAATCAATATTCATTTTGTACTCTTTCTCAATAATACCTTTATATTGTTTTATAATAGGACTGACCAAATAGGTCAGTTTTTTATTTTCTTTTTTAGCCTAATTATTGGCTCTATTCAGGAATTTCTTATATGATATATAATAAAAGGAATATAATTATTTTGAGCTCTTCTAACTAACTGAATTTGAACACCTTGAAAGAAATGAGGGAAACCCATGGAAGTAAGTAAAAAATTATTAAAGGAAGCACAAGAGGTGCTAACTCAAACGAGCCGTACTTTTGTTATTCCTATATCCCGTTTGGAAGGCTCGCTTAATCATGTTGTAATGGCAGCATACCTTTGTATGCGTAGCATTGATGAAATTGAAGATCATCCAATCCTTCCTAAAGAAGATAAAATACGCCTCCTCCGATCTGTCGGAAAGCAAATTCTAAATACCGAAACTCCTCTTTCACCATTATTTTCTGAATGGGATGACATGTTGCCGGAGGTTACAGTCCGAATTGATGATTGGCTTCTCTTAATACCATCAGAGATTACCGAGAAGGTTCGATATTTCGTTTCAAAAATGGCTTTTGGTATGGCGGATTGGACGGAACGAAACTGGGTTGTTCGAACAGAGGAAGATCTTGATGATTATACATATTATGTGGCTGGTTTAGTTGGTGAACTATTATCTACTTTATGGAAATGGCATGATGGGATAGATACTGCTAAAAATCTAGCGGTATCTTTTGGACGAGGCTTACAAGCTGTGAACATTATCCGAAATCGAAGTGAGGATCAAGAACGCGGCGTCTCCTTTTATCCTGACGGTTGGACACAGGAAAGAATGATACAATATGCTAAAAAGCAATTATCCCAAGCCGATGAATATATTGCCTCAATTCAGTCTAAGCATATTTATGAATTTTGTTCTATTCCATTGGCCCTTGCCTACGGTACACTGAGAGTGATTGAAAACAAGCAGGAAAAATTAAAACGTGAAGAAGTAATCAAGATTGTTGATACTATCATTAGATGATAAACTTCCCTATTCACAACGAATGAGGCCGACTTTAGGATTAAAGTCGGCCTTTTTATCACTCTTTATTTTGTTTTTCCTGCTCACTAACCGGCTCATGGAACTGTTCTTCTTTATTATCTTCCCCACCTACGGCAATTTCTGATTTGGCGTTATCGAAATTATTTACATTCCCACGAGATACAAAACTCTCTAACATCGCCTTTAAATCCATTCCTGTGCTTTCTTTTAGACTTTCCTGAAGTCCAAGCATTGTTTTCGTCACATTATTTGTGATCTTCGTGGCTCCGCTAGATTCTGATCCTCCCATATCGATCACCTTCATACCTTCAATATTAGCAAGCGGCTGTGCTACTTCACGAGCATATTTAGGTAGCATTTCCATGAACATTTCAAGGATTGCAGCTTCACCGTATTTCGCCATCGCTTGTGCCATTAATTCTTTCGCTTCTGCCTCTGCACGACCTCGTTCACGGATAACGGCAGCTTCGGCCAAACCTTTTTGCTTTTCAATAAGGGCTTTTGTCTCTCCATCTATACGAGCTTTATCTGCTTCTGCCTCTGCTTTAGCTTTGATATCATAGGCATTGGAATCAGCTAGTGCTTTCCGGCGTTTTTGTTCCTCAAGCTCTAATTCTACTTGACGCTGACGCTCAATGAATTGAATCTTCATTTCCTCTTCTTTAACTTGCTGAGCAAGTCTTGCTTTTTCCAGTTCATAGGATTGCTCCGCTTTTGCACGAGCTCTTTCTGTTTCTTCTTTAATTTGTGCTTCTTTAATATCTTTTTCTTTCCTTGATTCAGCGATTACAGTTTGGCGTTTATTTTCCTCGTCCTGGGCTTCCTGATCGTTTTTAGCCCTATAAATACGCGTTTCTTTTTCCGCATCAGATTCCGCCATATCAGCTTTCTTGCGAATTTCGGCAATCCGTGGCCGTCCAAGGTTATCTAAATAGCCATTTTCTTCATCGGCATCACGTAAATCATCTAAACCAAATGAAGTGATCTTAAAACCCATGTTATCTAACTCTTTTTGAGCTATTTCTTGCACTTGTTGATTAAAGGATTCGCGATCATTATTAATCTCTTCCACTGATAATTTTGATAAAATAGCCCGAAGATTTGTCCCGAGTACCTTTGAAACTTCTTCTTCAATTTCATGCTGTTTTTTTCCTAAAAATTGTTCGGCATAGTTAGCTATTCCAATTAATGAATCAGCAATTTTAACCGAAGTGATAGCGTCGGCTATAACAGGCACTCCTTGGGATGTGTACACTTTAGGTGTTGTTAATTTAATTTGGAATGAATTTAAATCAACGGGTGTACATGTTTGAAATAATCTTAACCGAATCCCACCACCACGAATTATTTTTAAACTTCTACCGTTTTCATCCTCAAATATACGTGGGTCACTTTCGGGATTGCCAAGTTTCGGACCAGTAATAATAAGCGCTTGATTTGAACTCGCTGTTCGGTAATGCTTTTTTAAAATAAAAAAGCCGATTCCACCACCAATAAGTAGAATGAATAGAATAATTCCGCCTAAAGTTAACCAAATAATATTAAGCATTGCAACCAACCACTCCTTTTGAGAGATAGTAAGCTAAGGTACTTAGATTTAATCGTAATTCCCCGCTCCCATTAATTAATACGACACAAATCCCAAAAAGTTACAAAATTAATAATAATTAGGTTATTGGACCTAGATTTGGGATATTTGAAAAAATGCCCTTTAAATGAAACTTGTCTGCATCTTTTGTCGTATAATAGTAGTAATCGTAATTTTAATTCTAGGAGAGAATTTTATGAAATCCGTCTTATCGTTTATTTTTCGTAGTTTGATTTCATTGATCATATTTGGAGTCATCTGGCCGACAGCTTATTTTGGATTCAATCAATCCCTTTGGGTGTCATCCTTATTGGCCATACTAGGAGGCGTACTGACCAATTTCATTTTAAAAAAACGCGGACAGAGAAATCTATTAAAAGAAAATCAATTAACAAAAAAAGAGTATCAATATATCACCCAAAATCTAAAGGAAGCAGGACAGAAGATCAAGCGTCTTAATAAAGTTTTACTTAGTATTCGCACTTTTCGTGCAGCAAAACTGCTTGGCAACCTGCAGCGGCTAGTTAAACAGATTTATCAAATTGTTAAAAAGGAGCCAAAGCGTTTTTATCAGGCTGAACGTTTTTTCTTTTATCATTTAGATTCTGTTGTAGAACTATCTGAACGCTATGTGTTTTTGTCACGTCAAAATATTAAAGATTTAGAGGTTCGAAAGTCCCTTTCGGAAACAGAAGACACATTGGAGAAACTAGTAAAATCACTGAATGATGACTTGCTTACAGTACTTTCAAACGATATCGAGACATTAAATATGGAACTTGATGTTGCGAAACAAACTCATGACCTTCAAAACGGGTTTACGGATCAAAGTCAAAGTCAAACTCTATTACAAGAGCCACCGCAATCCATTAAAATTAATTTTACAGACCAAGCCCGACGAAAAAAAAATAAGGTTCCAGAGGAAAGGAGATAAAAAGGATGAGTAACGAAATCATACCTCAAGACGAAACGAATAAAGCTTTAGACGATCTACTGGCAAACCCATTTGGTGAAATGGAAACTGAGCCTGTTGTAACTGGGTATAAAGAAGGTAAACCAAAGCGAATGATCGATGCACTACCTACTGCCTACCGCCAAAAGGCAATGGAATTAGCAACGCAAATTAATCCCAAAGACCAGCAAGCCATCGTCCAGTTTGGAACAGCTGCACAAACAAAGCTTTCTAACTTTTCACATTCCATGCTCGAGCATGTTCAAAAGAAAGATACCGGCCCTATCGGTGATATTTTAAAGGATCTTATGCAAAAGCTTGAACAAGTCAATCCTGAGGAGTTAAGTGGAGAAAAGAAAAATATATTTAAGCGGATTTTCAATAAAGTATCAAGCTCAGTTAATGAAATTTTATCAAAGTATCAAAAGATTGGGTCGCAAATTGATAAAATCGGCGTAAAACTTGATCATCAAAAAAATATTCTACTATCTGATAATAAGATGCTTGATGAATTGTTTCAAAAAAACAAGGAATACTTTGATGGGCTAAATATTTATATTGCAGCTGGGGAACTAAAATTAGAAGAGCTTCACGGAAAGGATATACCTGCTTTAAAGCAGAAGGCTGAACAATCTGACGACCAAATGGTTTACCAAGATTTAAATGATCTTGTCCAATTTGCTGACAGACTGGAAAAACGGCTTCATGACCTAAAATTAAGCAGGCAAATTACCATTCAAAGTGCACCACAAATCCGTATGATCCAAAATATGAATCAAGCACTGGTGGAAAAAATTCAGTCATCCATTTTAACGGCAATTCCACTTTGGAAAAATCAAATTACGATTGCTTTGACTCTTTACCGGCAAAAACGTGCGGTTGAAGCACAAAAGCAGGTGAGCAAAACAACAAATGAGCTTTTACTTAAAAATGCCGAAATGTTAAAAACAAACAGCATCGAAACCGCCATTGAAAATGAACGTGGTCTTGTCGATATCGAAACATTGAAAAAAACACAGGAAAATTTAATTACAACATTACAGGAAACCATTCGTATTCAGCATGAAGGGCGCATGAAACGCCAACAGGCCGAGCAGGAATTAATTAAAATGGAAGATGAAATGAAACAAACGCTATTAAGTTTGAAATAGTAATAGTATAATTTTTTTCCTAAGATAGACAATAAAATAAGTGTTAATCATAACACAAAACTCAATGTGGAGGGATCTATATTGAATATTCTAATTAGCTTATTTCTAACCATCCTTTTCTTTGGTTATAGAATGGTAAACCTGCTTAATCATATATCGTTAAAGATACTAGAATTAGGAAGAAAGCCATCTTTCACGTAAGCTTGGAGTATTCTTAAGACCGAAACACATTGTAGAAGAAACACAAAGAAACACATGGCTCATACACAAAGCCATGTGTTTTTACTTTGCAATCTATTGTTATGGAGGTAAAAAGGTGCTACACTATATTTAGATGATTATCTAAATATCTAATATATATAAAGAGGCGATTTCAAATGAATGAATCGTTCAAGGCATTGTCTGACCCGACACGGCGAAAAATTCTCCGACTCCTCAGGGAAAAGGATATGACTGCAGGGGACATTGCGGATCAATTCAATATGACAAAACCAAGCATTTCCCACCATCTTAATCAGTTAAAACAAGCAAAACTTGTAATTGATGAACGAAAAGGCCAGCATATCATCTATTCATTAAATACATCAGTAGTTCAAGAAATGGTTGGTTGGTTTTTGGATATTTTAGCAAAAGAGGAGGATACCAAAAATGAAATGGACTAAAATTGACTTTTTCATTTTTATTATTATTCTGATCCCTATTGTATTGATAGTGGCCTTATATAACAAACTCCCTAATGAGTTAGCCACTCATTTTGGAACAAGCGGTGAACCAAACGGCTACCAAGGCAAAGTGTCTTTTTTGCTAACGAATTCCCTCCTTCTTATTGGAATTCCATTTCTAATGAAAGTAACTCGCTACATTGATCCGAAAAAGAGAAATTATGATAAATTTGAACCAACGTATGAAATCTTTCGCTTAATCTTTTCTGCTTTATTAAGTGTTATGACGATCACTTTACTTTTCTATAATCTTGGTTATTCCGTTAACATCCAAATGATTATTTTAATAGGCATAGGAATTCTCTTTATATTTCTTGGCAATTATATGTCACGGATACGCTTTAACTATACGATGGGTATTCGCACACCTTGGACATTAGCAAACGAAGAAGTTTGGCGCCGCACCCATCGACTGGGCGGCCCCCTCTGGCTAATCGCTGGTATCATCATTATTGTTTTAGCGTTTTTGCCTGGGAAGATTGCCTTTGTTTGTATGATGATTCTCATTGCCATCATAACATTTATTCCTATTCTTTATTCTTATTTTCTTTTTAGAAAATTAGAGCAACAATGAAAGTCGTTTTCCAATATCTCTTACGTTAAACTACACTCCAGTTGTTAGAACAATCAAACAAATGGAAGTGTAGTTTTTTATATTTATTTAACAATAAAATTGATTAACATATGAAAATTTTCCCATTATAATATGTTTATAGATTATGAAAGATATAATTCGGTTATTAGGAGAGATAATATGTTTGAAAAACTAAAGCCTAAAGTAAATATCGACCAACTTCTTCAATATGGTACGGATATTGAGATTAAAGGTCGATTTAAAGAAACGTTAGCTTATAATCATTTTACTACTGAGGATCAAGCAAATTTAAAAGAGATTGTCTCATTATTAGAGTCAAGCACAACAGAGATTGTGAAAATTTTTGATTCTTATCTTAAGGAGTTAAAACCGGAAGGGATTGAAGCTATTTCAACAGAGTCTATTACTCGCTACATTAACAATTTTTTCTACGAAGAACGCAACTTGGAATACGTTGATAAGATTATTTCCTTTTTCGAAGAACTTCGAAAGCACCATTATAATATTGGCAAGCTTGTTGTTGTATTTAACCAGGTTAATTTTTATTTAATTACTAAACTATTATCTAAAAAAGGGCAAAACCCTCATAAATGTTTATATTTATTGGAAGTTCTACAACGAGCAATTAATATAGAGCAGCAAATCCTAATTGAAGTTTTCACAGAAAAAGTAGTTGAGCAGGTTTCAGAAGGCATTGCCAATTTAATGGATAAAAATGCAGAAATCATGTTTATTAAGGGCTTGATCCAAAGCTTAGAGGATCAAAACCATGAAATTCAAAATGCGTCAGCAGCAACCGAAGAAATCTCCGCCTCAATTAGCGATGTTGCAAAATCTGCTACTTATGTATCTGAAAAAACTGCGATTGCGGTTGGGAAGGCTGAAAATGGAAGAACTGTGATCAGTAGTGCTTTGGATGAAATTGTACATACACGTGATACATTTGATAATATTGTAAAACATTTCTCGCAATTAAAAGTGTATGTTTCCACCATTGAAGACATTGTCGGGTTACTTAATGGGATTGCAGTTCACACAAATCTACTTGCCCTTAATGCTTCTATTGAAGCTGCACGAGCCGGTGAACATGGGAAAGGTTTTGCTGTCGTAGCTAACGAAGTAAGAAAGCTGGCTGAAAATACTGTTTCTTCCGTTAAACAAGTAAATGATAATGTTCAAAACTTACTGACTTTCTCTACTGAAGTTTCAGACTCAATTAATTCTACTACATTTGTTATTGATAAAGCCACTACGGAAGCACAGGAAGCATTACCGTTATTGGCTGAGATTGTTGAGATCATCGAAGAAATTAATGATAACACCAACAGTATAGCTGCCGTATCTGAGCAACAGGCGGCTGCTACTGATGAAATATCAAATCGCATGGCATCTATTTCCAACTTATCAGAAGATGTACGTGATCTTGGAAGAAACACGGGTTCCGCTGTTTATACATTAAGTCAGACAATAGATTCATTCAGACAAAATATTATTAGTAATAACAATATAGTATTATCTACGAAGGCATTATTAAGCTTATCAAAAACCGACCATATACTATGGAAATGGCGCATCTATAATATGTTCCTAGGATTAGAAACAATCAATCCAAAAGACGTCACAGCCCACACCAACTGTCGTTTAGGCAAATGGTATTTCAATAAAAGTACAATCGAAAGGTGCGGACAATACTCCAACTATCAATTGTTAGATGAGCCACACCGCCGTGTCCATGATTATGCTAGAAAAGCAGCAGAGGCTTATACTGCAAATGATATAGAAACAGCCGAAAAGCATCTAGTAAATCTTGAACAAGCTTCAAAAGAAGTGCTGTCGTATATTAACTATCTATTAGACGACTTAGATAAAGAAAAGAAACTAAAACAGAATGGTTAGAGAAAAGGCAGGATATGAAAAGATATCCTGCCTCCTTATGCAATCCTATAGGGTAATTGAATATTAAATGTAGTACCCTTCCCAAGTTCACTTTCGATGAAGATTTGTCCATTATGGTGTTCTATGATTTTAAAGCTTACCATCAACCCTAGCCCATTTCCCTCTTCTTTTGTTGTAAAAAACGGTTCCCCTATTTTATTTAGTTTATCTTGAGGTATACCAACTCCCGTATCTTCAAAAGAAATTTGGACATGTTCATCTTGAACGATTACTTTAACAGTGAGGTCTCCCCCATTCGGCATAGCTTCTATTGCGTTTTTTATAAAATTTAAAAATACTTGCTTTAAACTATTTTCATCACAGGAGATCAAAACACGATCAACATTCGCATTAAAATGCAGACGTATATGCTTCTTCCGTGCTTCAAATTCAAGTAGTGATATGGTGTTTTTAATGATAGGAATAATATTTTTATCCTCAAGTTTTACTACTTTTGGTTTCGCCAAAAGCATAAACTCTTCAACAATTAAATTGACCCTTTCAATTTCATCAAGGATAATATCAAAAAGTTCATTCCTTTGTTCATTGGTTTCATCTAATTGAAGAAATTCTGTATAACCTTTGATTGACGTTAATGGGTTACGGATTTCATGAGCAACTCCGGCTGCAAGCTGACCAACAGCGGCCAATTTATCTTGTCTGTGTAGCATATCCTCCGTCTTTTTACGTTCCGTAATATCATTGCGGATCGAAAGGTATTGGTACGGTTTCCCATTATCAGCTATAAACGGCACAATCGTCGTAGCAACCCAGTAATAACTGCCATCCTTCGCTTTGTTACGAATTTCCCCTTTCCACACTTCACCAGTTCCAATTGTTTTCCATAAATTTTTGAAATATTGTTTAGAATGGAAATTTGAGTTTAACAGCTTATGATCTTGACCAATAAGCTCACTTCGGTCATACCCTGAGATTTCACAAAACTTATCATTCACTTTTGTAATGATTCCCTGCGCATCTGTAATTGCCACAATAGAAGACTGATCCAAAGCAAATGTAATATCACGAACATCCTTTAAAGAATCCTTTAATTGTTCCTCTGTCTTTTTTCTATCAGTAATATCATTACGGATAGCTACATACTGATAGGGTTTACCCTTCTTATTCATAAAAGGAATAATAGTCGTATCTACCCAATAAAGGCTTCCGTCTTTTGCTTTATTACAAATTTCACCTTTCCATACTTGACCTTGTCCAATTGTTTTCCAAAGTTCTTTGAAAAATTCGATAGAGTGTATTCCCGAGTTTAAAATAGAATGATTTTGACCCATTAATTCATCTTTTTCATATTTCGAGACTTCAACAAACTTATCATTCACATACGTAATGATTCCCTTTGCATCCGTAAAAGCAACAATAGAGGATGCATCTAAAGCAAATTTCATATCACTTAATTTAGAGTCACTAACCGCCAATTTACTATTAATTATAGTCCTTGAAGCTAACAAACCAACGATAACAAAAATACAAATAAAAAGGATAAGATAAAAAATAAACGTTTCTGAAAACAAAACGAGCTTTCACCCCTTTGAAATTACATTAACACTATCATTGTAGTGGAAACCGACGACAAAAGGAAGAATTTTTTTTAGCCATCTACAAAATTAAACGAAATAAAGGGAGCTGACTCATAGTTACAGCTCCCTCTTTTCAATATATTCAAATAAAAACGACTGCCCTTTTCGATAAAATCTTGGGTCGTACAAGCCTAAATAGTTTTCATCATCAACAATGACGACGAATGGGGCCCACTCATAAAGCGTTTTTGCTTCTGGACGTTTTTCAAACAGCAAATCTAAGTCAGCTTGTTCACTAGATTTTAAATGATAAACAATTTGATCATCATCAATAATACTAGCATCAATGATATCTACGATTTCTTCACTCTTACCTATAACTGTGAAGTTAAAAGGGACAAAACCAGCTGAAAGAACGACCTCCTCATACTTTCCTTCATACTGATTATAAATATCGAACCCATAGACGGATTGGATAATAACATGGAGGCCCATCACTAGCCATGCCAGTCGGTATATTTTTTGAGACGGCAAGGTCGAACGTTTTGCTATAATAAATGCCGTCAACATGATAATCCAAAATACAAAATCCACAATAGGAATCGTTCCAAATGTGATCCTAGTTTTAGAAAAAGGTTCGAAATAGCCGGCTCCCCATGCATTAAATAAATCACTTGTATCGTGGATAAAAACAGCCAGCCAGGCAATATAAAATAGTCGTTTATCTTTTATACGAAAAAAGATCCACATGAGGAAGAAAAAAGTGAGCGCCCAAAAAGGTGTTAAGTAAACCGAATGGGTTATTCCACGGTGCCACATTTGATATAAGCCTTCGGTGTCCCAAACCCTAGACACGATATCAATGTCGGGAATTTGACTGGCACCAATGGTTAATACTAACAAGGCTCGGTTATAACGCTTCGTTTCCTTATCATTTTTGAAGGCACCATATAGGGAAAGACCAAATAATGTGTGGGTGATTGTATCCATTTTTCCACCTACAATTTTTTTGTCATGTTAAACCATGTAACGCCGCCATGCTCAGATTCTGAAAGCCCTCGATTGACATAGCCAAGCTTTTCATAAAAAGGTACATACTTCTCTTTACAGGTGAGTGTAACAGTCTTGCGTTTTTTCGCCTTTGCTACCTTTTCTAAATGGGTAAGTAGCGCCGCTGCGATCCCCCTCTTCTGATATTGCGGATTTACGGCTAGGCCTAGCACACTTTGGTGTCCTCCCGACTTGGGATTTTCTTTACTTTCCCTAAAAAGGTCATCCGTTATGAATTCTTTTTCAATAACCGGGCCGTTGACAATCCCAACAATTTCCCCATCCTCTTCCGCTACAAAAAAGCTATCAGGAGTATATTGGATACGTTTAATAAAGGCTTCTTTAGTTGCAGCCTCTGTTTCGATAAAGCAAAGATTTTCGATATCTACTACTTCCTGTATATCGTCCTTATTTACGTTTCGTATTTTTAACATTATCTCTCCTCCTATAGATTTCACAAGTTTGTTAATTCGCTCTTCTCATTAATGGTTTTCCCGCCTCAACCAATGCCTTCGTACCTATGAGGAAAAATCCTTGAATAAATAATAGGATACCGGTTCCAATGAGCAGCCATTCAATTAAGATCATGTCCGCTATCGGTCCGAAAACAAGCATCCCCAGCGGCATCATGGATGTGGAGATCATTCCATAGATACCAAAAACTCTACCTTGCAGATCTTCTTCAATTTTCTCCTGTAAAAGCACGGTCAAAGGAGTATTAAAAAATGGCATCGCTACACCGGTTAACACCATGAATCCTAAATAAACCCAAAAATTCGGGACGATTCCGAGGGCAATTGTACTTACACCAATGACTGAGCTTGCAAATGTCATCGTATGAATTTTATTTTGAAAGCCTCCCCATGCGGCCATGAGACCTCCTCCGATGATCATTCCTGCCGAAAATGCAATTTCCACTGCCGTTAAACGCCAAAAATCATCACCAAAGCTCCGCGTTACTTGGAGAGGTGTTAGAAATGCGGCTGGTGCAATTAGAACAAAATAAATGGTAAAAAACGAAAAAAGCTTAACCAAAAACGGATGATTTTTAATATAGGATAAGCCTTG
>JAENZK010000050.1 GCA_016841285.1 Guptibacillus hwajinpoensis
CCTACGATAAGTCAACATCGACTCGTAATACTCGTCGCCGGATATCCTTTATCTCAGTCGATGTGCTCCAGTTTATACGTCGCTTAACGGGTGCCTCCGCTTTTCTTATTTAACATCAAAATAATAAACTTTAGGGATATAAATGGAATGGAACCACTGCTCTTGGGTAATTCTTAAAGCGACAAAGGAAACCATTTGCCAATCGATTTGATCCCACATATGCTGGCCCCCTATTAAAGTAGTAATACATATATACGTGGGGTCCGGTTTGTCTAATTCGCTTTTTGTAAATAAAAATAGGAGCTTATCGGGGTAGATAAGCTCCTAAGGGGGTGGGGACAGGGGGCTGATAGTGAGAATTTGCTACTATCAACTGTTTATCTAAGTATAATATGACCAGCTCATAAAATCAACAAAAATTTATAATTATTTTACATTTTTTTGTTATTAATATCTATCTGTTATTTATTGATTGTAAATTGTAACTATGTTATAATTTAAATAAATTAATATATGAACGACTAGGAGGAGTCTGTCACCAAGGGTGTATTATGCCGTTGGTTCGACAAGGGCTCCTTTTTGTCTGCAATTAGGGGAGGGGTCTGTCTAAGTACAGGCTCCTTTTTATTTTTTTACTATTCCAATTAGGAGGAGATGGATTTGAAAAAGGAAAAATTAACGTTTGTAGAGGTATTAATTATGGGGGCTACAATTGTAGCAGGATTATTCATGGCAGCAGGCGTGGGTATGTTTTTCTCTTAATACTAATCATAAGGACCATTTACGGAAAACGTAATGGTCCTTAAGCCATATTTTATGTTGTTAAAAAGTTTTATTGATTACCGGATAGTTCAGCTTGTGCCTGCTTGACTAAACGCTTCGTAATTTCCCCGCCAACAGATCCGTTAGCACGTGAAACCGAATCAGCAGAAAGCTTCACACCAAATTCCTGTGCAATTTCTTCTTTATATTGATCCAACATTTGTTGTACACCTGGTACTAATAATGAATTACGGTTTGCCATATATGACACCTCCTTAAAAAATAGTTTGTAAAAAAATACGACATTTATGACAAGAAAAGCTATCCATTAATAAAGATTTGTGCCCAAAATTATAAAAGCTTAAAATATGATTATTATAAAAATAGGAGTGGTTGCATTGAATAAAGATGAAATTGAAGCAATTTTCGAAAAATTAAGAAGTGGTGAAATAGAGCAATATGAAGTAACAAAAGAAGAGTTTCTGGAATTCCGAGAGATTTTAATAAGGCAAAAAGATAGGGAACAAATTCGCGGTGAAGCCAAAAAAGGAGGCGGGGTTGTTTATACACACGTTAATGAATAAAGGCATATATAAATAAAGTATAAATTTTTCAGCAGAAGTTTAAGGGGGGTGCATGTTGGATTATTTTCAACGAAATTCGGTCTATTGTCATTCGCCTTATGTAACGTACAACTATTGGCAATACCCCTATTACCAATATCCATACCAAGTGCGTAATAAAAATGATGTCGATGTTACGATTTTTAGTGAGTCATTAAGCGCTTATAAACAATTACTAAAAGATGCCAGTAATGTTTTAAATCATTTAGCGGATTCTAAGTCATTTGCAGCACAAGTGATGGGCGCTGCTGAAGTTTCTAATCAAAAGGAAGTGGACCGTCTTATTAAATCACTTGGAATTAAATCAAATTTCGAAGTAACCTATAATCCTGATGGAATCCATTTAAGGTTTTGGACTCAAGCACAAGGAACAGAATGCTGTAAATTAGATATGGCCATTCGCTGGAGATAGAAGTGTTAATAAAAGAAGGAAAACACGGTAGCAAATAAAAGCTTACCGTGTTTTTTGTTTTCTAACAGCCACTGTTCTTGCGTGTAAATAGTTTCCTTTCAAAAATCTCTTGGTATAAAAGTGGAAATCTAGTAAAGTTAAAGTAAGAAAGGTAGAAAGGGAGAGTAAGAGTACCATGAGATTTTTTAACTTTATTCAGCAGAAGTTACCCGCTTCCATAAGTGGTGTGATGAATGTAATACAGTATTTAATTCAGTGTGGGTCTAAACCCCTACTGAATAAAGTTAAAGCCTCCGGCGGATTCCTCAGATTTTCAGAGGCTGTTTTTCGAGTAAGCTCGAAAAAATCTGGGCGCAAATACGCCAAGGCGCATTTGATGATATGGTTCATGATTCCGCTTATGGTTTTTGGTTTAGTGCTTTCTAGTACGACACCCATCTATGCTGGTGCTTCTGCTGTTTTGTATTCTAACGCTTCATCTAATACATACAAAGCTTATTTTTTAACAGACATTGAAAAAATTATTCAGGAAGTAATGGAAAAACGCCAAAATATGGTTGTCATCCAATATAAGGGATCTACTGACCAACTGTTAGATGTTATTAGTGGATATATTTCAAAGACCATTGAAAACGATGAATATTTGAACTATTCCTATCGAAGTGTAAATATGGCATATAAAGCATATGGCACTGATATTACGATAACACTCAAATTTACATATTATGAAACAGCAGCTGAGATGAAATATGTTGATGAACAAGTTAAAGCAATCTTGTCTAGGATTATTAAGCCTGAGATGAATAACCACGAACAAGTTAAAGCTATTCATGATTATCTTGTGTTGAATCTAGGTTATGATACTAACTTGATAAGTAATTCTCCCTATACAGCTTTAGCCGAAGGAATAACAGCATGTAATGGGTATGCAATGCTTGCCTATAAAATGCTGAAAGAATTAGACTTTGAAGTTCGATTGATTAGTGGAGTTGCCAGCAGTCAAACGTATAACCCACAAAACCATGCTTGGAATTTAGTGAAGTTGGACGGCAAATGGTATCATCTTGATGTAACATGGGATGACCCTGTTCCTGATGAAGCAGGTCGAGTTTTTTATGATTACTACTTATTATCGGATAAAGAAATTTCAAAAAATCATAGCTGGAAACAGGGAGGAATCAACGGGGAAGAAAAGCCATATCCTGCTTCAACAACATCTTATTCAGACCTTTTACAGGGAAAGATTTCTACAACAAATGAAGCAGAACGTTATCAAGAATTAATGGAATCAATCGGTTTACAATATTTACTACCGGAATTTACTTCAAGCCGTTTAATTGTACTAAGCGAAATGATTGGCAACCAATTTTCTAATTATAAAAAAGAATTTAGCCTTCGTTACATCGATCAAAACGGTGACTTGAGCCAAAACCTTAGGAAAATTATATATGATAATGCTGTTAAAAATAACGTGAAATCATGGAGCTTTTTAACAATACCTTATATAAGGGGGACAACTCCTTTTGATCAACTGGTTGTCGTTTCGGATATTGTTTATCAAAATGCTCCACCAATGGATCGGAGTGATGTGGGGATTAAATATCCGACCCCAGGTTATAAGTCAATGGGATCCTTCGCCAATGTTGTTAATAATAAGGTATGGACAATTCAGTTTGATGAAGAAGTAAGTCCATTAACATTTTCAAAAGACAATATTTATATTATCGATTCTAAAGGAAAAAAGCTGGATTCAATAGATCTTTCATTAAAAGATACAAATCATCTCTTAATCGCGAACAAATACAGCTATAATCCAGGAGAAACCTACTATTTATATGTAAAAAATAAAATAAAATCAGTAGGTGGAGTGCCTTTAAATGATTCTGTATCAATAAAATTTCAGATAGAAAAATAAGAAATATATTGCAGGTAATACAGTATTGTGTTAAACCTATTATAGATGAAAATTTAATATTTTAGCGTTACTACTAGGGGTGCTGAAAAGGCTGAGAAAGACGATCGTCTTAACCCTTAAACCTGATCTAGATAATTCTAGCGTAGGGAAGTGGTGCTTGTGTCCAATAGTTTTATTATTGGTATCATTCATGTTTGAATACAACCACTTCTATTTATTAGAGGTGGTTTTTTTTGATTTTGGTAAAAGGAGGGGTACTTATAAAAGAGCAGACTGCTTTACAATTTGCAAACGTAGATTTTAAATATAATGGAACTGGATCTTCCATTGTAGAAAACCTAAATTTCACCATAAAAGAGGGGGAATTTGTTAGTATTATTGGACCAAGCGGATCTGGGAAAACAACCCTATTTCGACTAATTACAGGACTTGAAAATCCCAGCTCTGGGAGTGTTAACATCGATGGTTCAGCTTCAAGCCATCGTTTAGGTAGTGTAGGCTATATGCCCCAACAAGACCTGCTTTTACCTTGGCGGACTGTTTATGATAATGTAACTTTACCGTTGGAATTGAAGGCTGCTAAACAATCAATCTCACAGGAGGAAGTGTTTGATTTACTTCAGGAATTTGGTTTGAAAGGATTTGAATCCTCCTTTCCTTCACAATTGTCTGGTGGAATGAAGCAACGTGTTTCGTTCTTAAGAACAATCATTACAGGCTCTAACATTTTGTTATTGGACGAACCATTTAGTGCGTTAGATGCCATTACAAGGCTAACAATGCAGGAGTGGCTTCTAGAGAAATGGGATAAATTTCAAAAAACAATTTTATTTATTACACATGATGTAGATGAAGCACTGTTCTTATCCGATCGAATATTCGTAGTTAGAGATAAACCAATACAAGAATTTACTGAGGTTACAGTTCCCTTATCACGTCCAAGAAAAATAAGGGACCTTGCAAATCAAGAGATTATAAATATCAAGGAACAACTAATAGACCAGCTTCGCATGAAGGTGCACCATGGATAAGATTAAATACTATTTTTCATCTATAACGATAGTTTTATTTATTTTTATTTTCTGGGAAATAGGAGCAGCTGTGGTTAATAAGAAGTTTATATTACCATCTCCAACACAAATACTTATTAAACTATGGGAACTAAAAGCTGTTCTGTTTTTGAAACATTTACCAGCAACGATGTTAATTATTATATTGGGATTATTGATTTCTATCATTATTGGTATTGGTTTAGCGGTATGGATGAATATGAATAAGTCGGTTGAAAAAGCGTTTTACCCACTTTTAATTGCATCACAAACCATTCCCATTATAGCGTTGGCACCGATTTTCGTCCTTTGGTTTGGTTATTCAATATGGAGTAAGGTTGTGGTCACAGTGTTGATTACCTTTTTCCCGATAACTGTGAGCACTTTTGATGGTTTACAATCCATTAAAAAAGAGCTAGCGGAATTATTCATGACGATGGGGGCCTCGAAAAAAGAGATGTTCTTTAAACTAAGTATTCCGACTGCGTTACCATTCTTTTATTCGGGATTAAAGGTAGCTGTTACCTTAAGTGTAATTGGGGCAGCCATTGGTGAATGGTTAGGAGCCCAAGCTGGGTTAGGATATTTTAGTCGTAGAATGATGACTCAATTTGATGGGGCGGGTGTATTTGCACCAATTATTTTATTATCATTTGTCGGTATCATTTTATTTTTAATAGTAACATTTTTAGAAAAAATATCTTTTAAGTGGAGGAAAACAAAGTGAAAAAATGGTTGTCTTTAATGTTAGTTGCAGTAATACTTTTTACTGTAGCTGCATGTAGTTCAGGGAATGGTACATCAACACAAGAAAATACCGAATCAAAGGAAAAACAATTGAAAGATGTCAGCATTATGTTGGACTGGTATCCAAATGCTTTACATACTTTTCTTTATGTAGCAAAGGAAAAAGGTTATTTTGCTGAAGAAGGAGTAAATCTTGAAATTCAATATCCGGCTAATCCAACGGATCCATTAAATTTAGCGGCTGCCGGAAAAGTAACTTTAGGTTTATATTATCAACCAGATGTGATTATTGCACGTGCTAATGAAAATATTCCCGTTAAATCTGTTGCATCGATCGTACGGGCTCCATTAAATCATATCGTTTTTATGGAAAATAGCCCAATTAAGACTCCGAAGGATTTAGAAGGAAAAACAGTTGGTTATCCAGGAATTGCTTTGAATGAATCCTTGCTAAAAACAATGGTTGAGAATGATGGTGGTGACCCGAGTAAAGTTGAATTGGTTGATGTTGGTTTTGATTTAGGGGCATCCATTGTGGCAGAGAAAGTGGACGCTGTTATCGGTGCTTTTATTAATCATGAGGTTCCCGTATTAAAGCAAAAAGGCTATGACACACGTAATTTTAATCCTGTTGACTATGGTGTGCCTCCTTATAGTGAAGTTGTTTTAGTAACAAGTGATGAAACATTGAAAAATCAAAAAGATGAAATTGAAGCATTTTGGAGAGCAGCAGTTAAAGGGTATGAATTTACAAAGGTAAACCCTGAGGAAGCTTTACAAATTTTATTAACAAACCAGGATGAAGCAAACTTTCCATTAGATCCAGAGGTGGAGAAAGAAAGCTTAAACATTTTATTGTCAATGATGGAAACAAACCAAGAAAAATTCGGCAGCCAGACAAAAGAGTCATGGCAGGAAGTAACGAACTGGTTAAAAGATTCTGGATTAGTAACCTCAGATCCTAATATAGAAGAAATGTTTAATAATTTTTAGAAAAGTCAGAAAATATGTTGTGCTTGAAAAAAAGATAAAATATAATAATTTTAGGGTTTTATTTCCCGAATTTTTTGCGAGAGGGTGTTAAAATGGAATTTATTTTGAGTTGTAAGGGCAGTGCGGAACCTTGTGAGGTTACTTTTGATCAAGATAATGGCCGTTATATGCTTAGAAAAGCGGATAGAAGCGGTGAATTTTTTAACACCCCACAGCAACTAGTCGAATGGATCGAAGAAAACTGGACCATAAAGGACTTCTATGATCCGGAGGAGTTTATTAAAATGGTGAATGAAATCAAAAGCAACCTTTAATGAAGCTCCCAAAGAAATGCAAAACCCTTGCTTTAAGCAAGGGTTTTCTTTACTTGTACTATAGGAAAGATAATATTTAATGGATTATAGTATAAGAAAAGACATCGGAATTTGCCATCATGGGCAAATTCCGTGTTTTTCTAATGATTAATATCCCCAAGAAGCTCCAACGATAATTAAAAGGATAAATAGTACAACGATTAACGCAAATCCACGTCCGTAGCCAAAGCCGCCTCCATAACCGTAACCATAACCGCCGCAGCATCCGCCGCCATATCCACCGAATCCGTACATATATTTCAACTCCTTTCTGAAAATGTAAACCATCAGTGTTGCTCTACAGAATGTCTCTTAAACAATCTGTACATTAATAACATATGGAATATAAAATTAATCCGTATAGTTATTAGCCCTGTTTGTTAGAAATTGGGCCCTTATATTTTTTAAAAGTTTCTTTCTATTATAGGGGATATGCCTATAGCAATCGTGAATATCTATCATAGGTTAATAGTGTAGTTTGTTATAGTTAAAGGGGGAGAATTAATATGGCATATGGATACGGATACGGTGGATATGGATGTGGCTGTGGTTATGGATATGGTGGCTATTGTTATGGCGGAAACGGTTTTGCATTAATTGTAGTTTTATTTATTCTTCTAATAATAGTTGGCGCTGCTTGGAGATGTTAAGTTGCGGATCGAAAACGAGGTGAGCCCCTCTTATGAGTGGCCACCTTTTTTTTTCAAAAAAAAACTCGCCCTGGTCGTCCAAGCGAGTTTATAAAAAAAGGAGGTAGAAGATAATTGTGAAAAAGGGTAAACCTAATAGTAGTAGCCACCAGCACCTACGATTATTAACAAGATAAATAACACAACAATTAACGCAAAACTATTGCCAAATCCGTATCCGCCGCTCATTTGGTTATCACCTCCCTGTTCGATTTACTTTAATTTATGTCGCTGTTTCTTATAATGTATGGTTGCATGTCCTCTACAAATAAAAAAGGGCAAAATTGGATAAAATAAAAAATAAAAAGAAAGGAATTTGTAAAATGAGAAAAAGAATTACATGGTCTTTTACAATAATAATGCTATCTATATTTTTAACAGCCTGCTCCCAGAGTAATTTAAAAAACAATACATATTATCAACTTGCAAGTGCTATTGAAAGGTCAGTAAGTCATGATCACTGGGATCAGGCTGTAACGCAAACGGAATCTTTTAAAATTTACTATGCCCAAAACAATTGGCGATTTGAACAAACAGCTAAAAAGGAAATGACAGCAATCGGAGAAGAACTAAATTATTTAAAGAGTGCGCTTGGTAATAGAGATAAGATACAGTCTGGTGCTCACCTAACTAATATAAAAAAGTATACAGAGGACATCTTTTTAAGGAGCAAATAAAAAACCGGGGAAACCCGGTTTTTTTGCCGCTTACTATATTAATCTGTACCTTTACTAACATCTTTAGTTGGATGCATAAATGGGGCGGCTTGTGGTGGCTTTTTCTCTTCAACAAGATCGATATTTTCATCTGTATTCCATCCAATATCATTGGTGGGGTGAACCCATTCGTCACCAGCCATAACGGAAGGGTCCGTTTCTTTCGACCATTGGTTTAATGGCGAGTTCGGAGAATCATAAAAGCTGTCACCTATTATAACCCCATGTTCGTTCACAAAAGGTGGTTCAATTTTAATCCCGCTATTTTTAAAGTCAGGGGATGAAATTTGATGGGGCATCGTTCCATCAATTAATGGTGATTTTAATTTTTCTTTTTTCTCATTTTTATTCATATGTATCACCTCTTTTGCACTGTTGTTTTTAGTATGGCTTGGATAAGTAGTAGATATACAAAAACTACTACTACCTTCCACAAGGAAAGGTAGTTTAAATCGAAATCTTATTTCGGTCGTAAATTGAAATATATGCAAGTCCGAGTATTAATAGTGGGAGCCAACTGAAGACGAGAAAGGTAAAATGTCTAAATGATTTCATTCCTATATTTGGGGTAAGAAAAAGAATCAAACTTATAATAAGCCCTATAAATATATATATAACTAATGCCATTTGGCACCAACTCCACTTTTTAAGATAGGGTATTGTATTCAATTTATAATGAATTGGTGAATGAGTAACCTTCATTTGCAGCATTCTATATACAGTACGTTATTTTAGAAAAAGGAGAGATTTTATTATGAAAAGAAAAGTAAAGCATGATGCAGCAAAAACAAATAACAAGACACCTGTTGAAAGTATGCCACAGGTAGAATTTGATAATGAATTTACTGATCTGAAAGCTTTTAAAACAGCAGAAAATGCTCGGATATCTAACAGAATTGAAGATGAAGGTAAGCGATAAAAGGAGGAATCATGGAATGGGTAAAAAAAATCCCCGTCACAATAACCCTGAGGTTAAAAGTCAACAAACTCCGAGAGGGACTAGTAAAGAAGAGTTTGGTTTGGAATTCAGTGATGTAAATGCCAGTAAGCAATTTGAAATAGCGGCTGCTAAAAAATATGCAAAAGCAGAAAAGGAAAAGACTGAAGGGGCCCGCCGTAATTCAGAAAAGTAAAAAGGCTGATTCACATCAGCCTTTCACATTTTTTAATGGAGCCGTAAAAAGTTTACTCTTTTTTAGTGTGGGATTATAAAAAATAAGCATTAAAGTCGATTCATTATTGAGAGTGCCAGTCTCTAGATAGTGGGCGATATCAAATGGGATTACTTCCATTATTGTATGCTTGTGTAAATCCTTTTCAGATAATGAAATTTGCGCAAATTCTTCCCCTAATATCGAAGGTGTATCACTAAGTGTTTTTAAATAATCAGAGCGCAAATCTTTATCAAATTTATCTTGCCACCATGGCTTACGCGGTTTATGACTTTTTCCAATTAAATAATCATATTTCATCATCGCTTCAATCACTGCTAAGGGCAGTTGTTCCTTCGTATTTAAAAACATAAACAATCTTTCAAACAAATCTTCAAGCTGATGCCCGATCCGACTCCAGCCTTTTTCATCCCAATACGCACCAAATTCCTGAAAGAAATCGAATGGTGAATCGAAAATGCTCCATACCAAGTATAGTAAAGTTGTATCCATACGATGGGCATTCCAATATTTTTCAAGTACATCTTCAACCTGTTTTATTCTTATGATATCGGTAAACGGCAAAACATTGTTTCCCAATATTTCGTAAGGGGAATGATCTTCAAATATATATCCATACTTTTGAGCTTCTCTTCTTAAGCCTGTTCCTCGCAGCATTTTTAGAAATCCAAGCTGTAATTCCTCCGGTTCAAACGCAAAAACATCATTAAAGGTTTTTCTGAATGAATCATAATCCTCTTCAGGTAGTCCGGCAATTAAATCTAGATGCTGGGCAATTTTACCGCCTTCTTTTACCATTTGCACAGTCCTTGTCAGCTTTTCGAAGTTTTGTTTTCTTTTGACTAGTGCATTTGTATAATCATTGGTTGATTGAATCCCAATTTCAAATCGGAATAAACCTTCCGGGGCATGATCATTTAGAAATTGTAGTACTTCCGGTCGCATAATGTCAGCCGTTATTTCAAATTGAAAGACCGTACCTGGATAGTGATGATCGATTAGAAATTGAAACATTTCCATTGCATAACTGCGGCTAATATTAAAGGTTCTATCTACAAATTTCAACGTTTTAGCCCCATGCTCCATTAAAAATAAAATGTCCTCTTTAATTTTTTCGCGATTGAAATAGCGGACACCAACTTCGATGGAGGATAAGCAAAATTGACATGTAAAAGGGCAGCCACGGCTTGTCTCAATGTACACAACGCGCTTTGATAAATTAGGAAAGTCCTCCGGAAAACGATAAGGAGAGGGAATTGTTGCTAAATCAAGTTTTTCACGTTGTGGGTTAAGGACTATCTCTTCATTTCTTCGGAAAGCAATACCAGAGACATTGCTATAATTCTGTGTTGAAGAAATTTCAGTAAGCAATAGCTTAAACGTACTTTCGCTTTCACCGATCGCAATAAAATCAACTTCATTAATCTTTTCCATCCATTGGAGCGTGTCATAGGTTACCTCTGGGCCGCCTAAAACGATGATGAGCTCTGGTTTTATTTTTTTTAGCATTTTAATTACTTTTATTGTTTCTTCAATATTCCAAATGTAACAGCTAAAGCCTAAAACATCTGGATCTTTTGAATATAGGTCAGATACAATATTCATGACTGGATCATTAATCGTATATTCTGCAAGCTGAATATGAAATTCTGGTTCTGCATAAGCCTTTAAATATCGTAATGCAAGGCTCGTATGGATAAACTTAGCATTTAATGTAGAGCAAATAATATTCATGTACTAAACTCCTTTTATTACCTAATTTTCCTATTTTATCACAATTTGCCGAATTTAAATCAAAAAGAACCGGAAAATTCCGGTTCGCTGATTATAATCTAAATCGTCCAACAGAGTGTTTTAATTCTTGTGTTAATTCATGTAGCCGTGAGGAGATTTCCTTTACTTTTTCAACTGAATCCATTTGTTCATCGGTTGTACCTGTTACCTCTTCTACACCGGCTGTTGTTGTTTGACTAACATTGGTTACCCGTTCAATGGAAACAAAAATGTCATTACTACGCTTTGAAATTTCATCGGCCGTTTGGGCAATGTTTTCAATATTATTGGACAGGTCATCAATAAAGGTTACGATCTGATGGAAATTCCTTTCACTATCATTCACAACTTGAGAACCTTCTTCTACTGATTTTTTACTTTGGTCGATATTAAGTAAGGCCTTTGTTGAATCATTTTGTATTTCATGAATTAATGTTGATACTTTTTCAACGGATTTACTTGACTGCTCTGCTAATTTTTTTACCTCCTGAGCTACTACGGCAAAGCCTTTACCATGTTCACCTGCTCTTGCCGCTTCAATTGATGCATTTAAGGAAAGTAAATTTGTCTGTTCTGAAATATCGTGAATTAGCTTTGTAATATCGCTGATTTGCTGTAATCTCATATCGAGTGTTTTCATAATATTACTAGACTCCACTGATTGTTTAACAATAACATCCATATTCGATTTCATTTTTTCCATGGCCATTTTACCATCAGAAGAAACTTCCTTTGTTTTTCGCGCTTGACCGGCTATGGTGGATATATGATCTGACATCGATTGGATAGAATTGGCATTGTGCTCAACATTATTCGCAACACTAAACATATCCGTGCTAAGCCTGTCAGCACCTACTGAAACCTCTCCCATTGCATCATTAATTATTTTAGCAACTGAGCTTGATAATTCGGCTTGTTCATTCAAAACATTAGAACTTCGATCTACTTCATGGGCTAGATTGTTTATCTTTTTAACCATGTCTCGTAAGCTGTCTATCGTTTTATTTACTGAATGAAGGAGTATTCCAATTTCGTCCTTTGACTTCACCTGCAGTTTACTAGAAAGGTCTCCATTACTAACGGACTCCATTAAAGTAGATACGCTGTTTATGGGTTGAACAAAATATCTAGCTATGAGCCAGCTTATAACTATGGAAACGGCAATTAACAGAATGATAACAATTGCTTGGATTGAAATTAATTTTGACAGGCTACTCTCCGTCATTGTATTCGCTTCCGTTATTTTATTGCTCATATTTGTCCCGATTGTTTTGGTGAACGATGATACTTCCTCTTGTGGGATTACAGATAAAACGGTCCATCCCGTTTTTTCATGGACAAGTGGAAGATAGGTTACCTGATCAATATCTAATAAAATTCTACCGTCACTAAATTCTTTGAAAAACGGTAAGTCGTTTACCTTCTTAGATTCCTTTACTAGTGCCAAGTCTTTATGTCCGATAATAGATTGGTCAGCACCTATTAATGCTATAAAACCAGTTTCACCGACTTTAATTTGTGAAATATATTGACTTAATAGGCTGACATTTAGGTCAGCCGAGATTACACCAGAAAATTGATTATTGTTGTATATAGGCGTGCTTATGGTAATGAAAGGTTTGCCGCTTTTATCTTTTTGCATATTTGAGATATAAACTTGATCATTCTTTAATGCTTTTGCTTTTTGGTACCACTCTTCGTTTATTTGTTTTGGTTCCATTTTATCTTTTGAATAAGACGCTAAAACCCTATTATTCGTTGCTACATACATGGATGAAATATAATCATTTTTGTTTACAAATCCTTTAAACAGTCCTTCAAGAATAGCTGGATTAGTAGTACTTTTACTAGCGTTTAAGGGATATTCAACCGACTGGATGATATTATCTAATTTTTCAACGACATTTTTCCCTTCAAGATAGGTGAGGGTGCCCGCGTAATGGCCTGAAAATCCGCTTACATCTCTTTCAACGACTTCTGAAAGTCCATTTGTTAGATTATCTACATTATTAGAGAAATTTTTAATTGAAATATAAGTAAATAATGAACAAATTAGGATAATAATAGAGGATAAGCCTGCTACACCAGTAATTAATTTTGCTTTTAACTTCATCGAAATTCCTCCGTTACACCGTAAATTATCTCCAACCTATAGTGCGAGTTGATATTCATCTTCAACCTTTAAGAGCAGCTTTACTATTTCGTTACTTGGTAAAGGTTCACTTAAGAAAAATCCTTGCGCATATTCGCAGTGGTGATCATCCAAAAAATCCATTTGTTCTTTTGTTTCAACACCTTCAGCCACTACGGTTAATTGTAATTCATGTGCCATTGCAATGATGGCCTTCGTTAATGCAATATTATTTTTGTTTTGCGGAATATCTGAAATAAAAGATCGATCAATTTTAATAGAGTCAATTGGTAGCTGCTGTAGGTAGCTTAAATTTGAATGCCCCTTACCAAAGTCATCAATTAATATTTTGAATCCTTGCTTTTTCAAACTATCAATAATTTGAATCACTGATTTTTTTTGAATTAGACTAATATTTTCAGTGATTTCAAGCCCAATTAATGATGGATCTACGTTAGTTTTATCAATAATATGCTTTGTCATTTTTAACAAATTTGCATTCATAAATTGTTTAGGAGACAAATTTACAGCGATCTTTGGAATTTTAATACCGGCTTTATGCCATTCCTGTAATTGTAAACAGGCGGTTTCGAGGACCCACTCCCCGATTTCTATAATTAATCCCGAATCCTCCGCTATTGGAATAAATTCAGAAGGGGTAATCATACCAAGTGTCGAGTGATTCCAGCGAATTAATGCTTCCAAACCAATAAGTTTTCTGCTTTTAATATGAATTTGGGGTTGGTAATATAGTTGTAATTCATTCATCTCAATGGCTTTCATTAAATGCTTTTCAAGCAGGACCTTTCTCCTAACTTTTGAAAGAAGTTCATCCCCAAATAGCTGGAATTGGTAGCCGACCTCTTTAGCTGCTGTTTTTGCTAGTGTAGCATTTTTGTATAACTCATCTGCTGTTGTTCCGTGATCTGGATAGATACCAATGCCAATTGTGGCCGATAGGAAAAACTCATCACCGTCATAATAGAAGGGCTGTTCTATTTCATGCAAGAGGTTTTCTGCTTCTTTTTTGATTGCCCCTATTTCGTATAAAGTAGGGTTAATGATAGCAAATTCTTTAGAATTTATTCTACCGATGAATAGGCCTCTGTATCTGGATTGGATTCGGATAGCTAGAGTCTGCAATAATTCATCACCGACCTTATGTCCATACGTTGCATTCAGAGTTTTTAGTTTTGCTGTATCAACTATAAATAAAGAAAATTTCTTATTTATTATTTCTTGGTCATTCAAGAAATTACTAAGATGTTTCATAAATAAGCTGAATTTCGGTAGTCTTGTATAAGAATCATAATGTGTTAGAAATTCTATTTTTCCCTCTGCATTTCGTTGGGATGAGATATCTGTAAAAACACCAATATAGTTTGTAATCGACCCATTCATATTTCTGATCTCGGAAATACTGAGTTGTTCAGGGTAAATTTGTCCATTTTTTCTTTGATTTATTATTTCTCCATGCCAACGTCCGGTTTTCTTTAATTCCTTTTTTAAATTCGCATAAAATTCGCGAGAATGTAATCCAGAACTTAAAATGGACGGGGTTTTCCCGATTACTTCATTTTCCATGTAGCCTGTCATTTCTGTAAAAGAAGGATTAATTGTAATAATCTCTTCTTTATTGTTAGTAATAACAAGGCCCTCATGCATTTGATCAAAAATTGATTTATAAATGGTTAGCTCTAATTGTTGGTCTACCAATGTTCTAATTTGTTCCCTATCGCGGTATATAAATCGCAAGGATATATAAAACATGATGGCCGTTGTAATTAGTAAGAAAACCCACTCTTTATATGTTGTAACAAATATATCTACGACAGAGATGCCAACTATTCCAATAATAAAGTAGACAGATGTGAAAAGAATGGCGAATTTTAATCCATTTCTTAAATAAGTTTTATTCCTTGTCTTTGGCATTACATCACAACCTTTCATAGATGATCGACAAGGTCTTATGTATTTATAACAATTACACTATGACATTAGTCACATTATATAATAAATTTAAGTAACTTTTTACAAGATATTTTAAAAGTTTCATGAATCTTTATGAATATTTGTTGAATATATGTCATGTTTTCATATTAATGCTATTTGCTATAATAAGTGATGTACATAATAACCAGAGAATTGGTAGGGGGATTTTAAATGAAGAAGTTAATATTTGCGATTGTAATCATTATTTCGATACTGCTATTAGCCTCGTGCGGAGGCGCTAAGATAGGAAATCTTCAATCTGAAAAATCTAGTATAAATGTTCAAAACGAAAAAGCATTAGATGTTTCTGTTCGACTTGGAGCAGGCGACCTAAATCTTAGTGGAAATACTGCAAAAGCAGCTGAAGTCGATTTTTCATACAATGTAGAAGAGCTTAAACCGGTTATTGACTACAAAATAGTAGAAGGGAAAGGACAGCTCTCTATTACTCAAAGTAATATGAATAAACCAATGGGAAATTTGGAAGGCCTTGAATATAATGGCAATGTTGTGCTAAATAATAATTTACCTGTAACCCTCTATGTGAAAACAGGAGCAGGAGAGAATTTACTAGATTTAAGGGTAGTACAATTACAAAACGCTGAAATATATACTGGTGTTGGACAAACTACAATTAATTTTGCAGGTAACTATAAAAAGGATTTCGATGCGAGTATTGAGTCAGGGATAGGTAATACTGAAATTATTATTCCGAAAAAGGTAGGGGTAAAAATATTTATCGAAAACGGAATTGGAAAAGTGGAAACGGAAGGGCTTAAATCCTTGGAAAAAGATATTTATGTTAATGAAAGTTATGAAAAAGCAAAAGTAAAAGCTAATTTAAAGATAAAGATGGGTGTTGGTGACCTGAAAATCAAAGTAGGGGAATAACGGGGCTTAATAGCCCCTTTTCTATTATCTAGCTACAGCGCCCAGCGACTAGTAAACTTCACCCGTCTCCCTACGATAAGTCAACAGTAAAGGGTTTCGCAAGCTCATCGCCGGATATCCTTTATCTCAGTCGACGTGCTCCAGTTTATTCGTCGCTAAACGGGCGCTTCCGCTTTTCTTATTCTTTCGTGCCAGATTGTGCGCCACCTTCGTTATACTTGTTGGCTTGGGTGCTGCCAAACTCATTGCTAAATTCAGTATCATGTTGTTTTTGGAATTGCCCTCGTTTGTTTTTCTGATCTGCATCATTTTTCTTTGATCGTTTTGCCAAAATTTATCATCTCCATTCAAATTTTTCTTCCTTATTTTAAAACGGCATATCACTTTCTATACTTATTTGTGGAAAATTTTAATAATGTTGAAAAATTGTCAAAAAATATTCGCTATGCCAGTGGTATGAGCTGATAAAATAAAATTAGGTGATATAGATTATAATGGGGGTGTCTTAAATGGCAGAATGGTCAGTTGTAATGAATATTACTTTTGTAGCAGTTGGTATTATGTTTATATTGTTCAGCCTTGCAGATGTGAACGCTTCACAAAAGAACTAATTAAGGTACTTATAATTATTATGAAAACGGGTTGCATTATTTTGGGCAGCCCATTTTTGTTTTTTTATTATTGACTATTCAGATTTATTTATATATAATCCTAATTACTAATTAAATAGAAAAATACTTATCGAGAGTGACGGAGGGAACAGGCCCTTTGAAGTCCAGCAACCATCAAGCGTGCTTGAAAGGTGCTAAATCCTGCAGGTTTTACCTGAAAGATAAGGTTGATTGGCGAACAAACCCTTCTTCCTTATTGGAAGAAGGGTTTTTTAATGTTGTTTATTTTTAAATCGAGTTTTCGAATGGGACTAGGAGGAATTGAAATGGCAGAAAAATTTAGCACTTACGATTTAGAAACAGTATTATTACACGGGGGACAATCACCAGATCCAACAACAGGCTCTCGTGCAGTTCCTATCTATCAAACTACTTCATATGTTTTCCATAATACAGATCATGCGCAAAGCTTATTTTCGTTGGATGAAGCAGGTAATATTTACACAAGAATTGGAAATCCAACGGTTGATGTACTAGAAAAAAGAATTGCTTTATTGGAAGATGGAGTGGCAGCTGTAGCAACGTCGTCTGGAATGTCAGCGATTGCCTTAGCCGTTATGAATATTGCTCATGCAGGAGATGAAATTGTTGCTGCTACCAATTTATATGGTGGAACATACAATTTATTTGCCAATACATTACCTAAGTACGGAATTAAAGTAGTGTTTGTTGATCCAACAGATCCTGAAAATTTCCGAAATGCGATAACAGAAAAAACGAAAGCAGTTTATGGTGAAATTATTGGAAATCCTAGCCTCCATGTTCTTGACGTGGAAGCAGTCGCAGATATTGCTCATGAAGCGGGTATTCCGTTAATTGTTGACAGCACGTTTGCCACACCATACCTATGTAAACCAATTAAATGGGGAGCCGACATTGTTGTCCATTCGGTAACGAAGTGGATGGGAGGTCACGGTACTTCTATTGGCGGCATTGTGGTCGATGGTGGACGCTTTAATTGGAATAATCCGAAATTCCCTGGTTTTACAGAACCGGATCCAAGCTACAATGGGATCGTATATGCTGATGAATTTGGAACATTAGCATTTAGTACAAAGCTTAGAGTTCAATTACTACGTGACTTCGGTTCATGCTTAAGTCCACAAAATGCTTTTCAATTAATTATTGGACTAGAAACCTTGCATTTAAGAATGGAAAAACATGTGAAAAATGCGATTGAACTGGCACAATTCCTTAAAAACCATCCAGCAGTTGAATGGGTCTCTTACCCTGGTCTAGAGGAACACCCTGCACATGAATTAGCTAAGAAATATTTGCCAAACGGCGCCGGCTCTATGGTCAACTTTGGAATAAAAGGTGGCCGTGACGCTGGTAAAAAGGTAATTGATAATATTTCACTATGGTCGCATGTAGCAAACGTGGGAGATGCAAAATCACTTATTATACATCCGGCATCAACTACACATCAGCAGCTTTCAGCTGAAGAGCTTATCAAAACGGGTGTAACTGAAGATCTTATTCGCTTATCGGTTGGTATCGAATCGATTAGAGATTTAACTGCAGACCTTGATCGGGCATTTTTTGAAGCTACAGGAGTCTCAATTAACGGAAATGGAAAAGGCGAGGTTGCTGTTAACGATGAAGGTGTGATTCGTTGGTTATTACAATCACCATTCGTTCAAGAGGAAATTGACGGGAAGGTTGTCCAACGTCCGAAAAGATTGGCAGTTGTAGGCTTAAGTGGCAAACCTGGGCGCCCAAGCTATCGTTTAACAAGAAAAATGCAGCGCTTAGGATATCAAATTGTACCGGTGAATCCAAAAGAAACCGAAATCCTAGGAGAAAAAGTCTATCCTGATTTAAAATCAATTCCATTTAAAGTTGATGTAGTTCAAGTATTTAGAAGCCCAGAAGCTGCTATAGAAGTGGCTAAAGAAGCACTTGAAATAAACCCAAAAATTTTCTGGCTGCAGGAAGGAGTTATTTCACCAAAAGCAGTTGAAATTGCGAAAGAAGGCGGATTAGAGGTTATCCATAATCGTTGTACTTATAAAGAAGCACAGCGTTTAAGAGGAAGTATCGTTACTTTTGCGTGTGAACTTTAAAAGAATAAAATTATTTGAAACGTCTGCACAAAGGAGGTGGGACAATGTCAACGATTAATATTGCCCTGTTGGGATATGGTACAGTTGGAAAAGGCGTCTATGAAAT
>JAENZK010000051.1 GCA_016841285.1 Guptibacillus hwajinpoensis
GCATAAGGGAGGAGTATAGATTGGATACTGCGACACATGTTATGACTGGTGTGGGCTTGGCGGGTTTGTCTTTTCTTGACCCAATCATGGCTAATCACCCTGAATTACTCTCATCAATGCTATTTTGTACAATTGTAGGCTCCAATGCTCCAGATATTGATGTGATCCATAAATATAAAGGGAATGACGTGTATGTTCAAAAGCATCGAGGCTTTAGTCATTCCGTTCCTTCCCAAGGATTTTTAATCATTTGTATTGCAAGTGCTGCCACGATGGTCCATGGAGGATTATACTTTACCACCTTTTTATTTTGGACCTTTCTAGCAGTACTTTTTCATGTGTTATTCGATATTTGTAATATATATGGAACACAAGCATTACGACCGTGGAACAAGAAGTGGATTGCGTTGAATATCCTGCCAATTTTTGATCCCGTTATTATGTTCTTATACGTACTTGGTACTACTTTCTGGGTTTTCGGCTTTTCACCTGAGGTGGTCTTCTCAAGTTTATTTTTACTGATGTTGATCTATATTTTGCTACGATTTGTCAAACAACAAAAGATAAAAAGACAGCTGCTCTCAGAAAGTGATTCTGGAGTAATCTATACTTTAATCCCCACCTTTCATTTAAATAGCTGGGGTATTATTGCCAGTTTTAACGATCAATATAAGCTCGGAAAATATGAAAATAGCCGTGTCATTTGGTCAAAAGTCTTAATGAAAGCAGATGAAAAAAACAAAGTTATCCGTGCATCGAAAGAAAATACCTTTGTTCACTTTTTAAAAAAGCATACCGATTACTTACATGCCAATGTTATCGAAAAAAAGGACGGTTATGAGGTACATTGGTATGATCTGCGCTATCAATCTAAAATAGATGAACCGTATGTAGCTATTATTAAATTAGATCGAAAACTTAATTTTGTTCATAGTGAAGTAAAACGTGGATTTATTTCTGTACCAGAAAAAGTTTAAATATAGATATCTTATTAGATTTCATATGCTCACAAATGTTGTTAAACGACGTTAGTGGGCATTTTTATTTGCGCAAAAAAGAAATTTCTGCATTCCATACTGAATAATACCTAGTGGTAATGTTAAAATCTAAGTTAGGGTAATGTGTACAGGGAGAGAGGTTAGTAGAATGTATAAAAAAATAGCCTTAGCAACTGATGGCTCTGAGCACTCAAAAAGGGCAGCAGAAAATGCATTTAAAATCGCTAAAAGCAATGGTAATTCAAAAGTCGAAGTACTTTATGTTATCGATTATGATAAGGTTAAATCGGAAGTCCTAAGTAATTGGAATTCGGCAGATATTGGAGATAACAGAAAAAGCAGATTAAAAGAAGTCGAAAAAATTGCTCAAGAATCTGGAGTAACGTATGAAATAAAAATTCTTCATGGGGATCCAGGTCCTGTCATAGTCGATTATGTAAATAAAAATAACTTTGATATCGTAATCATTGGAAGCAGGGGGCTAAATGCACTTCAAGAATTTGTGTTGGGAAGTGTTAGTCATAAAGTTGCCAAACGGGCAAACTGTCCTGTACTAATTGTAAAGTAACTTAAGCATGGTTTAACTATATTACTTGCCCCTATATTTACCACCAATTTTTTACTAGTTTAGTATAGTTGGCGCAGAATCTAGAGAATAAAAGAGTATTTTAAAGAAAACCATCATTGTGTTCGTTTTCATTAGATTTCACATATTTGTCACAATCCTATATACTTTGTTTTGTTAACAACGGACCGACTTTCATGAGAGTTGAAAGTCACTTCAAAAAACAAAACAAAGGGAGAGATATAAGTTTGAATTTAAATACAATAAAATATCAATGGTTTGGAAATATCAAGGGAGATGTTTTAGCAGGAATTGTTGTTGCTCTTGCTTTAATCCCAGAAGCAATTGCTTTCTCATTAATTGCAGGTGTGGATCCTATGATAGGATTATACGCTTCATTTTGTATTGCTGTAACGATTGCTTTTGTTGGTGGAAGACCGGGAATGATATCGGCAGCAACTGGTGCCACTGCGTTATTAATGGTGACATTAGTTAAAGACCATGGTTTGCAATATTTATTAGCAGCGACCATTTTAACAGGAGTAATACAAATCATCATGGGAGCTTTAAAGCTAGGGCGACTCATGAAATTCGTTCCTCGTTCTGTTATGACTGGATTCGTTAATGCGCTAGCCATTTTAATTTTCACCGCTCAATTGCCTCATTTTGTTGGTGAATCATGGCAAATGTATGCAATGGTAGCAGGGGCACTTGCTATTATATATATTTTACCTCGTTTTACTAAGGTTATTCCGTCACCATTAGCTGCAATAATCGTCATTACCGCTATATCTATTTTTACCGGAAGTGATGTTCGGACAGTAGGGGATATGGGTGAATTAACCTCTACGTTACCGATTTTCTTAATTCCTGACATTCCATTTAACTTTGAAACGTTGCAAATTATTTTTCCTTATTCCTTATCTATAGCTATTGTTGGGTTAGTTGAATCGCTTCTTACTGCTTCTATTGTGGATGATATGACAGATACGGAGAGTGACAAAAATAAGGAAGCACGTGGACAAGGGATCGCTAATATCGTTTCAGGTTTGTTTGGTGGTATGGCTGGTTGTGCTATGATTGGACAATCTGTCATTAATGTTAAGTCCGGTGGTAGAGGACGTCTATCGACATTAGTTGCTGGTCTCTTTTTAATGACACTTATCGTTTCATTAAAGGGTTTCCTAGTCCAAATTCCTATGGCTGCCCTCGTTGGCGTGATGATTATGGTCTCAATTGGAACTTTTGATTGGTCTTGTTTAAAATCATTTAGAAAAGTTCCCGTTACAGACACACTTGTTATGATTGTGACTGTTATGACAGTTATTAAAACTCACGATTTATCAAAAGGTGTTTTAATTGGAATTATTTTAAGTGCCATTTTCTTCGCTTCAAAGATTTCTAAAGTGAAAGTAACAAGCCTTTCAGCTGAAGGTGCTCACAAAAAGGTTTATCATGTTTCTGGCCAGCTTTTCTTTGCTTCAGTAACAGATTTTGTAAATAGTTTCGATTATAAAGAAAACGTAAATGAAATTGATTTAGATTTATCGAACGCCCACCTATGGGATGATTCTGCTGTAGGTGCTATTGATAAAGTCGTTATCAAGTATCACCAAAATGGTGTAAAAGTAAATCTAAAAGGATTAAATACAGAAAGCAATAAACTTATTGACCGGATTGCGGTTCATAACAAGCCCGGTGGACTTGAAAAAGTTGCTGAACACTAATATTTTACCTAAACACGCTAATAATTTTAGCGTGTTTTTTTAGTCGCCGATATGCATGAAAAAAGAGAGTGAAACAAAAACTTACGTTAAGAAGTAAATTTTAAAGGAGACGTACCTTTCATGCATTGGTTTGAAAAACTCAATCAATATTTTCCGGTCGAAGAGATGAAATCAAAGGAACATATGGAGACGCTTTTAAGAGAACGCCCTGATATTTATTACAAGGATGAAAGCCCTCTTCATGTTATGATGTATGTTGAGTTCGATTATTTTATTTTCATCGATTATTTGTTTGTTTCAAAAGATGCCCGTGGTCAGGGGCTTGGTCATAAACTGATTGAAAAGCTAAAACAAAAAGGAAAGCCGATTATCCTTGAAGTTGAGCCAGTAAACTATGAAGATAGCGATACGGAAAAAAGGCTCCATTTTTATAAGCGAGAGGGATTCGAACATGCGCAATCAATCGGATATAGAAGACGTTCCCTTGCTACTAATGAAATCAATCAAATGGAAATATTATATTGGGCTCCACATAACGAAAGTGAAGAAATGATTTTTAATGGGATGCGAAAGACGTATGAATTGATACATACATATAAAGATATGCAATTTTATGGGAAATCGTATCAACCGGTTGATGAGGTTTTAACATTCGAAGAAGATCGTGTTGGTGAGAATATATTGGAGGATATCTAACCCTATAAACGTAAAAGCGGGCTGATAGGATAGCCCGCTGGAAAGGGTAAAAATAAGCGGAAGATTTCCGGGTATTTGCAAAATGGAGTTCATTTTGGCCTAAATAAACGGAGGGATTCCGGTTATTCAAAGAAAAGTCGCTCATTTTTGCTGTTTAAAACCTAGTAGTCGGAATGTCTCCGGCTATTTCGGCTAATTTACATCCAATTAACTCATTAAGCGAAATTTCTCCATCTATTTATTTGAACGAACCTTAAAAAAGGTAGCAAAAAGCAATAATATCTTTGAAAAGAACTTACTTCTAAAAAAGCCGTAGGGAGGCAATCCCAAACGGCTTCTCAAGCTTATTTAGTTGTTGCCGCAGTTTCTTCCTTTTTGGCTTCACTGTCTTGAATTAACTTTAATAGATTTAGGAAATTGTCATCACGTGTGTAAATTACTTGTGCTCCGTTATCATTGTATTTATAGAACCCTTTATTTGAACGAATCCCATGTTCCCCTCTTTCTACCATTTCTTTTAAAAATGCAGGAACTTCTCTTGTGTTGGATAAATCTTGTTCAATGTTGTGTACCATTGCTTGTGTGGTTTGCAGACCTGCTAAATCCTGACTTTCCAATGGCCCACAAAAAGCCCATTTAAAGCCCATGCTACCTTTTATAGCAATATCAATATCTTCAGCAGTACATACGCCTTGTTCGATTAAATGAAATGCTTCACGAAGCATCGCTACTTGAACGCGGTTAACGATGAAGCCTGTAATCTCTTTCTTTAGAACTACTGAAGATTTTCCGATTTCTTTCATTAGGTCATAAGTTACTTTTACGACATTTTCATCTGTCTTTTCAAATTTAGCAATTTCCACAATTGGTACAAGTTGTGGTGGATTAAAGTAGTGTGTAATGATAAATCTTTCCGGATGTTTTGCTCTTTGTGTTAATTCTTTTAATGGAAAGGTAGATGTATTGGATGCAATAATGGTATTTTCAGAGACAACGCTTTCGATTATGTCATAAGTATCTAATTTTGTCTCGAGAACCTCTGGGATGGATTCGAGAATAAAGTCAGTATCTTGAATGGCTTCGTGTAAATCTGTTGTGTAATGGATATTAGCCATAGTCTGATCCATTTTGTCTTCAGTCAGCATTTCTTTCTCTACCATAATTTTCAAGCTCTCTGTAATCAAATCCTTTGCTTTTTTCAATGATATCTCACGTCTAGCTTGAATGCGTACTTTATATCCTGCTTGTGCGAATAATTGTGCAACCCCATGGCCCATAATACCTGCCCCAAGTACTGTGATATTTTTCATTTCAAAACCCCTTTTCGTATTTTGAATAGGAAGAATCCTTAAGTGATTAATTGAGTAAAAATTCCGAATAATCATATTATAAGGGTGCGCTATTGAAATATCTAATTGAATATTTCTTATAAAAAAGCAATTTTTTCAAGGTGTTTTTAATAGTTGTAAAAATAGATGGCTCTTCTTTTACTTTAAGTAAAAAGAAGAGCCATCCACTATTTCTACATCTTTTCTTGTTTTGATTTCCTCCATTAATCTAAAGAGTGCCCCATCCTTTTCCTTTGCCTCTATCATACAGTCAATTTGTGGAATACTTCCCTTGATTTCTTTTAGAAAGGTAAAAAACATATCACAATCTACATAATCTGAATGATGGCGAAAAGCTTTATCACTCTTTGGACTTGAAATGTGCATTTTAATGGGGAGCGGGGAATGCCTCCATGTTTGCACAACTCGATCCCAGCAGACTTCCCAATTTGCGTTCTGATGATGGGCAAGATGATGATGGTAATCGAAAACAAGTGGTATTTCTAGTTTCTCACATAAATAGAGCACATCTTCTAAAGTAAAAGATGTATCGTCATTTTCTAACATGATCATTTTTTGAATTGAGCTTGGGACGACCATCCAATTTTCGATAAAACGTTCAAGAGAAAGTTCTGTTTCTTTGTAATTGCCGCCTACATGCATAACACATCGATGGGTCGCATCAATCCCCATTGCCTTTAATAATGAATAGTGCAGCTTTAAGGTACGGATTGAATTTTTCAAGATATGCCTTTTGGCGGAATTTATCAGAACAAAGTGATCTGGATGAAAATCAACTCTCATTTTAAATTTAGTAACGAAATCGCCAATCTCCCGAAGCGCTGCCTTTAAGGGTTTAATGTAATTCCAGTCTTCAAGCTCATCATGGTTAGCTAAGGGAATAAGACGAGAGGTTAATCGATAAAAATGAATCTCAGAAGCCACGCTATGTTTTAACAGTCGGAGAGTGTTATGTAAATTAGAAAGAGCTATACGCTCCAACTTGCGTATGGCGGCTTCCCGATCATTAATTTTCTGGAATTGGGCAAAAGTCATCGTTTGGGACGGAGAAGCGTTTTTAAGTTCTGTACTCATTGCAACATAACCAAGGCGCACAATTGTCATTTATTCCACCTCATCCAAAATTAATGCAACGATAGCAATTTGAACGTTCCTACTATTTCCATTCCACCGCTGAACTTGTAATACGTTTGACTCCCCTTATTGTCGCTATATCTTCAATCAGTTTGTGCATTGCTAAGTTCTTTTGTTTAGCCTCTATCATAATGTCAAAGTCTTGGTTCAGGGTCTTTGCCATTTCTAAGAAAGGACGTACAAAATCCATTGAGACAAAATCAGCATGTGAGCGGTAACTTTCCTCTGACTTTGGTGAGGAAATGTGAACTTTAGGTATTAAATTTCTTTCCTTCCATGTATCAAATATACGTTGTAAATAAAGAGGGAGGTCAACCTCCCCCTTATTTGCCATAAAGTGATGATAATCAAGGATCATGGGAATGTTTTCTTTTTCACATGTGATCAGTGTTTCCTCAACGTTGTACGTTTTATCATCATTTTCAAGAGTCATATACTTTTTGATTTCAACTGGTAATTTTTTTAAGTTTTGATGGAATTGCATTAAGGACTTGCTTTTATCCCCATAGGCTCCACCAATGTGAATATTAATGATTGCCGTATCAAGAGCATTCATCGCCTGAAGCATTTTGTAGTGATAGTCCATATCTTTTACTGCATTGTTTGTCACTTCTTCTTTTGGACTTGTGAAAAGCGTAAATTGATTAGGGTGGAAACTTACCCTAAGTTTAAAATCTTTTATGAGTTGTCCGATTTCCGCCCATTCGTTTTTGAATGGAGTAAGAAAGTCCCACATCACTTCCGGATGGGTTGCGAGAGGGACGAGTGAGCTTGAAAATCGATATAATTCTATTTCATGTGCAATGTTATAGTGTAAAATCCTTTTTGTATGCTGCAAATTTTGGGCGGTAATGGAATGAAGCTTTTCTATTCGCTCTTCTTTTGCAAGTGCAGAATACCGTGCAAAAGTTAACGTCTTTGAAGGACTGGCATCCCATAATCCCACGGCATTAGCCACATAGCCAAAACGAATTTTCATTTTGATCCAAGAGTGTTATCATCGTAATCTGGGACATGACTTGCATGTTCTTTATGGTATTGAGACCCTGAATCCTTAGAATAGTTTTTTGTTTGCTTCGTATTTGTTTTGGCATTTTGTTTTGACATTACTTACAACTCCTTATGTGAAATATTCTAATTTTGCCTCTGGGAAAAATTTCTCCATATAAGAATGGAGGTGAGTTTTTATATCCTCTTCTTGTTCTTTTTGATAAACATATTTCCCTATTCCGTATTTTCCCCACTTATATCTTCTTTTTTCCTCATCCAATTCTAATTTTGTCATCGGATAGTTCTTTTCAATAACTCTTTTTGCTGGTTTTGTAAAACGATGCTGGATAAACTCGAATGTCAGGTCTTTTTTCGCTTCTATTGGTAATTCTGCGTCTAGACGTTCGAACATATTATAATAGCCTTCTTCCCATCCTTCATGAAGATAGATAGGGGCTACAATAAAGCCTAGTGGATACCCAGCTCGAGCGACTTTCCCTGCTGCTTCGATTCTTTTTTCCAAAGGGGAGGTCCCATGCTCGAAATTATTAATAACATAATCCGCGTTAACACTAAAACGAAACCTTGTTTTGCCGTTATGTTTGGCGTCCAGCAAGTGATCGATATGGTGGAATTTCGTTACAAATCTTAGTTTTCCATGCTCAGAGTTTCCGAAATGTTCAATCGCCCTTTTAAGAGTATGGGTCAAATGATCGATTCCAACTATATCAGAAGTACAAGATGCTTCAAACCTGGTGATCTCAGGGGTGCGTTCCACCATATATTTGTCCGCTGCTCCCAAAATTTCCTCAACATTAACATAGGTGCGAATATAGGGTTTACTTCCCATTGTTGTTTGTAAATAGCAATAATGACAATGCCCCATACAACCTGTTGCAAAGGGAATTGCATATTCAGCTGAAGGTTTTGATGTATCAAATTTCAGAGTTTTTCTAATCCCAACAACTAAGGTTGATTTGGCAACACGGTATCTTTGAAAATCATTGTCACCAGGAAGATTTCTTACTTGATTATGGGAAGTCGTATATCGAATTTCAATATCCATACCTTTAAATTTTTCAAGAAGCTCCTGTCCTAAAGGATAATCCAAGGCCTGAGGTTCGAAGTATACAAGCTTAGGTATAAAGGGATCCATCATTCTATAATCCCCTCTGAAACATGGCCAAAATAATAATTATAAGCGCTTCTTGCTTCCTCTTCTGAGGAGTAAACCGCTATTTCATCAGATAATGGATAATAATTTTCATATAAAAATATAGCTAGACCATTTGGATTTTCTGGGTTATTGACAACTGCAGCAGCTTGAATATTGGCTACATCTTGTGTATGGGGATTTCGATACATGACATAGACAATATCTCCTGCCTGATAAGAGTGGTTATCGTTATATAGCTCCATTTCATCATCCTCGTTAAGTATTTACTATTAGGATTTTGCCTTTGCCCTTTAATTATGATTTCTTGATTATGGAAAAATAATTTTTGGATTATGGGGAAAAATAGATTTGAATTTCTTAAGGAGGCTTGTATTTATGAACAACAATTTGACAGAACTAGAAGTCGAGAATTTGCGTCATCTTATTGGTGGTCATGGTCTGGTTGTTAAAAAACTTGAAACGTATGCTCAAAATTGTGCTGACCCAGAATTGAAAGCCATTTTACAAAGGGATGCGCAAGCGGCCCAACAATCACAACAACAATTAATGACATTTTTAGGGTAGGAGGGGATCAATATGTTTCAGGATAAAGAAATGGTGAGTGATTACTTAGCGGGTTTAAATGCAAGCTTAACAGGGTATGCCAATATGATTAGTCAAGCCAATAATTCGGAATTAAGACAAACATTAATTCAAATGAGAAATCAGGATGAATCGCGGCAAAGAACTATATATAGCTATGCAATGCAAAAGGGCTATTACCAGCCTGCTGCACCTGCTTCTGATCAAGTCATTCAACAGCTTAAATCACAGTTAATGCAAGGGCAGTAACTTACATACATTTAAAGCCGACCTCACTAGTGAGATCGGCTTTAATGTTGTTAATGGGTTCTTTTTTAGCTAATTTCATTACCTAAGTTTTTCATAGCTCTATCTGGATTATAAATTTTTCTGCTTAGGAATGACTGGAAGATTAAAAATATTCCGCCAACTGCCCAGTACAGAGGTAGAGCAGCCGGAGAGTTGATAGAAAAAACAATAATCATGATTGGAGAAAGCAACCCCATAATCTTCATCTGTTTCTGCTGCTGCTCCGGTAAAGAATGCTGTGTTACTTTAATTTGAATATAGTAAACAATACCTGCAATTAAAGTAATACCTATATTTGGTTGTCCAAGACTGAACCACAAGAAAGAATGGGTAGCAATTTCCTCAGAACCACGGATCGCATAATACAATCCCATTAGGATTGGCATTTGAATCAGAAGGGGGAGACATCCCATGTTTAGCGGGTTAACCCCATGCTTTCGGTAAAGTGCCATCATTTCCTGTTGAAGTACCTGCTGTTCTTCTTTATCTTTTGATTTCTTTATTTTTTCTTGAATCTTATCCATTTCTGGCTTTAAACTTTCCATCTTTGATTTCATCTGCTGTTGGTTTTTATATTGTTTTAGCATAAATGGCATTAATATAAGCCTGATTATAAGTGTTATGACGATAATTGAAATACCGTAGTTATCATTAAACATGACGGCAATCCCATGGATGGCCTGTAAAAATGGGTTAACAAGTAGAGTTTGGAACAATACTATTTCCTCCTAATATTTTATTTAGATATAAATAAAGGAAGAAATAGTACTATCATCATCTCCGTCACGTTGATATTTTTTGATTGCTTTAAATAACCAGGTGATTACGGGATTTATTTTTATTTCAATTTTTGTAGGTGAAAGTTCACTTTGTAATCTTACTCTATTACTGAAAAGTGTATGATCCTTGTTAAACTTTTGTTTATTGTCGGAGTAGGATAAACGTACAAGAAACAATCCGACCAATATACCGGCATACAGGGGATAAGCGCTAATAATATCAAGAAATTCTACTATTTCAAACAAAGGAAAACACTCCATCCTTTTGTTTAGCTTTTATTTTTAATACGAGTCTAGTATATGCAAGGTTTCAATGATTTTTAATAAATATAATAAAAAAATCTTTCGTATCTACAAAGCATACTAAATTATACTCTTCATTTGCAACAAAATGAGTATGATTTTTATAGAGAATTTTATCCAAAAAAATGACAGGAAGCAGAAAAATTGACAGGGGAATTAACATTAATATAACGTTGAGGTGGATGAATGTATTTAATTTCAATTTTTGGAGGTAAGTGGATGAATATCGTTACAATCGTTGGTAGTTTAAGAAAAGATTCCTATAATATTCGTCTGGCTAAAACTATGGAAGAACGATATAAGGACAAGTTTAATATGCAAATTGCCGATATCCGTTCTTTGCCTCATTATGACCAAGATGAGGAAAACAACCCGACACAAGCTGTTAAGGATTTTAAAGAAGCAGTGTCAAAGGCTGATGGGATCATCATTATTACACCAGAATATAACTGGTCAGTTCCAGGCGTACTAAAGAATGCTTTAGATTGGGCATCACGCGTGGACAAGGTATTCATTGGTAAACCAGTTATGCCTCTTGGGGTTACGCTTGGAATGCTAGGAACAATTCGTGCACAAGCACATTTGCGTGAAATTCTTGCGTCTTCCGGTATTCAGGCTAAGATCCTTCCGCCAGGAGGAAATGAGGTTCTGATTAACTTTGCCAATCAGAAGTTTGAAGAACCAACAGGACAATTGGTTGACGAAGGAACACTTGAATTCTTGGATAGTAAGGTAGAAGTGTTTGTTGATTTTGTTAAATCGGTTTAAGGTGCAAGTGGAATTTAAAAGGCAATGCTCATTTTATTTGGGACATTGCCTTTTTTAGATGTGATGTGAATTTAGGCGGAGAATTTCCTGCTAATGTAAAAAGGAAGGCTAAAAAGGCAGATATAAACGGAGATATTCCGATTAACTTCCTCAAATAGGCTAAAATCCAATGATTTGGATCATATAAACGGAAAAGCTCCCCTTATTTTTAAGGAAATATGAGAATTTTCCAAATTAACCGGAATTTTACCGTTTATTATTTGCTGTTTTGCATCTTTAAAGAAACCCCAATTATAAATTAGAATATCCCGTTCTCATTAGGTGAATCCTCTGGAATGGGTTGGCCAACATCCCACATTTCAACGATTAGGTTTTCATCAAAACGGAAGATATGTACAACAGCTCCTCCAAGATCATTTGGATTTTGCCTTACATGGGAATAAACGGCTACGGTATTGCCCTCTTGAATAGATTGTTTTACTTCAAAGATCTTGTTAGGATTTTGGTCTGCATTTTCTTCCATTGCGACCATGAGAGATTCCGCATCACCACGAAAATACGGGTTATGGTGGCGAAAGTCGGGACTTATATAACGCTGGTATGCTTCTCGAACTTTTCCGGAGGCTACGAGTTGTAAAAACGACACTGCTTTCTCTTTGCTCATCTCAATCATCCTTTTTTTATCTTTTGATTTAGTAGAAGTTTAAGTTTTATCCAGATCTTTGTCAATTATTGTGAGAGCATCATTAAGCAATGATGCAGCAAGTGAAACAGTTTTTCCGCCTTCATCTAAGGAAGGATTCACTTCACAGATATCAAAGGATGTTATTTTGGAGTTCGATACAATATGCCGCATGAGTGCACGAATGATTTTAGGTTCAAGACCAAATGGAGATGGTGCACTTACGCCAGGTGCATAAGTGGAACCAATAACATCTGTACATAAAGTTAGAATAATAAATTCATTTTTTTCGATAAAATTATTTATCTTCCTCTTAACTTCTTCAATTTTGTCAAAAGTAATGTCTTCTTCTAAAATATAGTTTACTTTATATTTCTCGGCCGTTTTAAAGAGGGCTTGTGTATTTCCTTGTTTTTGAATTCCCGCAACCAGATAACTGCTCTTTGAGTCTTTATCTAATATTTGTTTAAACATAGTGCCTGATGAGGTTTCCATATCATATGGTCTCATATCAAAATGTGCATCGATATTAATAATTCCTAACTTTGCTTCTGGACCAATATGATGTCTAACTCCAAGATAATGTCCATAAAGGGTTTCATGTCCTCCGCCAAGAATCAAAGGGAAAATATTTTTATTTAGTAGATTGGAAACTTCCGTCGCTAATTTTTCTTGGGCCCGTTCCATTTGATTTCCTTTACATTGAATATCACCTGTATCAATTAACTCTGTTTGGGGAGATAAATGCCAAGGTAGTTTGGCTAGTGCCTGTCTTATATAATCGGGACCTTCCGCAGCACCTGTCCTTCCTTTATTTCGTCTTACTCCTTCGTCACATTTAAATCCAATAATCCCAAAGGTTTTGGAGGATGAATTCACGTTACTAATCGTGAATGAGTTTGCTAATTTGACTTTCTGATGATATCGGAAACTGAAGATGTCACTTTCTGAGTCGATTCTTCCTTTCCAGTTATTTGGGGATGCTTGAATATGCATTTTAACCCACCTCTTTTAATTAACTTATAGTTGATATTTTAGTTAATGCTTCCCCGACTAACTTTATGAATGTTGTTCAGGCAAGACAATTCCCAACGTTAAAAGTTGAATAAACTTCTATTTTTAATACAATAATGTAGAAGTAGTAAATACATAACAGGTTGGTGGTTATACATGGGTAGATTAATTCATTTCGAGATTCATGTAGATGATATGGAGCGGGCTAAGAAATTTTATGGTGAAGTATTTGGATGGTCGTTTCAAGATTGGAGTGATTATGCTGGAATGCCTTATTTTGGCGCTGTGACTGGCGATGAAAGAGAAATGGGAATCAATGGTGCTCTAATGCAACGTCAGGGGCCTCCTCCGGCAAAAAACCAGCCTTTAAATGGCTTTGCCTGTACAATGGGAGTGGAAGATTATGATTCTATTGAGGCTAAAATTATTAATAACGGAGGCAAGGTTGCATTGCCGAAACATGCTCTACCTGGAATGGCATGGCAAGGATATTATATTGATACCGAAGGGAATATTTTTGGCGTCCATCAACCAGATAAGAATGCAAAATAACATCATTATGTAAAAAGGGGTTATAAAATGATTAATAAGATTGGGAAAATTACTCTATATGTGCAAGACCAACAGCAGGCAAAAGACTTTTGGCTAAATAAAATGGGGTTTGTTTTAAAGTTTGAACAACAGATGGGACCAAACATGGCTTGGATTGAGGTCGGTCCTAGTGAAGATGAGTTTACTACTTTAGTGTTGTATTCAAAGGCAGCAATGGAGCAGCATAAACCATCTAAAGTTGCACACCCATCCATTCTATTCAGTACAACCGATATTGAATCGGCCTATGAGAAAATGAAAGGGAATGGGGTAAAAGTGGAGGAAATGCAAAGAATGCCATTTGGCACTATGTTCACTTTCTATGATCAGGATGGTAATGATTATATACTGAGGGAAGATAAATAGGAGAACTTTCCCTTAAAGGTATTAAAAAGACTATTGCTAAAATGTCGGAGCTAGTGCTCCGACATTTATTTGTAATTAAAAGGTTTAACGAGTGCTGGTAAAGGATTTAAGTACATTCATGGTACAATGGAAAAAATATCGACGGAAAATGAAGGCTTTAGAGAAATGTGAGGAACTACCTTGGCTAATGATGTTATCAGCAGCGGATTATCAAGAGAAAAAATGGGACGAAGAAATAATGTCGGAATTGGAGGAATGGGCTTTAAATAAAGAACAAGTTCGGGAAGCGCTCATCGAATGGGAAACACTAAGTACGAATAAAGAAAACCGAAAATTATATGAAGCTAGAAAAAAGGAATTGATGGACTTACTTAGTAATCTTGAAGGAGCGCAAAGATTAGGAGAAGAAAGAGGAAAAAAAGAAGTTGCTACAAAAATGCTTGAAAAGGGTTATGATATTTCAACGATTGCAGAAATAACTGGTTTTAGTGAGCAAGAAATTCAACGATTAATAATATAAAATTAAACCCGCAAAAGCGGGTTTTTTGTTGCGAAATTAATTAGAATATTGAGTTAAATTAATTGACCCTCCACCAGAGGGAGGGTTTATAATGGGAGATTATGATGATTTCAACAAGAAGGGATACAAGATGAAACAAGCACAATCTTCTAAACTATGGACAAAGGATTTTATTATAATTTCTCTGATCAACTTTTTTACCCATCTAGTCTTTTATACACTGATTGTAATCACAGCAATATATGTAGTGACAGAATTTAATGCAAGCCAAAGTATGGCCGGTTTAGCAACGGGAATATTTGTATTGGCTTCACTCGTTGGTAGGGTTTTTGCGGGGAAATATTTAGACCGCATCGGCCCCAAGCGAATTCTTGTAGGCTCACTTATTTTATTTGTATTGGCGATGATTTCGCACTTATTTGCCAATACTTTTATTCTCTTTCTTGCGATTCGTTTTATTCACGGAATCATGCATGGCTCCATTACTACTACTGCTGGTGCCATTTCAGCTGAATTAATACCTGATTCTAGAAGAGGGGAAGGGACCGGATATTATGCAACGTTTATGAACATCGCAATGGCGATCGGGCCGTTTTTGGCAATGTTTTTTTATGCGAACTTTTCTTTTACAGCTATTTTTATTTTAGGAATTATTTTTGCTGTACTGGATTTAATCATCACGATTTTCTTAAAAGTTCCTCAGCCGAAAGGTGCACATAGAGCAAAGCAGGGCTTCCATTTTAAAGATTTTATCGAACCCAAAGCACTACCCATTTCTTTCGTACTATTTATTTTATCAATACCATACTCAAGTTTGTTAGTCTTTCTTGCTCAGTACGCAATAGAAATCGATCTCGTTAGTGCTTCTACTTATTTTTTCGTTGTTTTTGCGGTAGCACTTATTGTAACGCGCCCTTTTACCGGTGTTTGGTTTGATCGATTTGGTGCCAATCGGTTGAATTTTCCTTTGCTGTTACTATTGGCGATTGGCTTCTTTTTATTAAGTAACGCCAAAAGTGATTTATCATTTTTACTTTCTGCTGTATTTATTGGTATTGGTTTTGGTACAATTTTATCAAACTTCTTAGCGATAGCTATTCAATCATCACCTCCCCATCGAAAGGGATTAGCAACATCGACCTTTTTCATATCACTCGACTTAGCTAATGGGATAGGGCCTTATATTAATGGGATTCTGGTTGCTTATTTATCATTTAGGCAGTTGTATTTTACTGTTGGCGCATGGATGTTAGTGGTTATTGGAGTCTACTATTTAATTTTTAGAAAAAAGGAAAACAATCAAGCTGTGAATGTGAAAGAACAACACTTGGGTTAGGGCAATATCCAAGTGTTGTTTTTATTTATGATAACGGTCAAGGTTAGTATCCTAATTTGTATAATTCAACTATTTTGGTAATAACGTTATTCTTCAGCGCATCCTTCTGCATGATTTGAATATCAAAGTAACCCCGACAAGTAAAAGGATATTCTACGTTAAAATCGTCTCTTCTCATCTCTTGAATATGAATACCCCTACTCTTTAATTGTTTGTGCAAATTCTGCAATTCTTTATGGGCATTGTCTATTTTCAAAAGGATAAAGTTAATATGAGGATTCTTGATTTTAATTTTTGATTTTTCAACTGCCTCAAGCTCTTTTGTTAAAAGCTTTAAAGTATTATCTAAAACAATAAACTGACACACTAAATCTTTATCCTTCATCTCAATCACTGTGATCACCTCGAATAACAGAACATTTGTTTGTGTTTATTGTATCAAATTACTTTTAATAAGAAAAGAGGGGGACAGAACGTTATTTAATGACTAAGCGTAAAATAGGGAAAAAGGAACGGGGATCAGCATGTTTTATAGAAGAGAAACATTCCGTGTTCATCCGGAAAAATTGAAACTGTTGAATGAATATTTTCATGAATTTGTACTACCTAATCAAGTGAAAAATGGTGCAAGGCTTATCGGACGCTGGGTTACGGAGGGAAATAATGAAGTCACTGTAATGTGGGAGTATCCAAGTTTTGAAGAGTACTTCAAGATAGAGGAGCGGGTTTTAAAAGATGAAATGTATAGGCTGGCAGAAGAGAAACTTCGGAATATAGGACCGTTATATGAAGACTTTTCCCAGGATTTTTTAAAATCAACAGGCATCTATAATTTACCAAAGCAATCTGTGACCGTGAGCGGCTATATTACAAATGAAAAAAATGAGGTCCTTTTAATTCAAACGTACTGGAGGTATGCTGGCGGTGAATTAAGGGTATCGAATGAAACAAAGGATGTTCGTTTTGTAAAAATAAATAAAACAAATATTCATCATTATATTCGTCGGAGAAAGTTGATTCCTAGAGTATTAGATGCAATGACAGGGAATTGCATTCCCTATGAGGCTTTTAAAGTGCGGCCGTATGAGCTAATAAAAAGGTTGGATGAAAATAGGTAAAGGGACACTTCTGATCCGTGTCCCACTTCAGCATGTCTGTTAATAAACGATTTCTCCTTGTGTCCCATCGACTTTCATACGATATAGCTTCTCACCGTTATACTGAATTCTAAAATACAACCAATCACCAACAATATTAATTAGGCCGGCGAAACCATATACTGGCGTTAACTTAATTTGGTCTGGTGAATCTAAGGGTGTCTTATATAAGTCACTATAGCCATAATAGATCATATTCCCTTTAACATTAAGGGAGGTTGGACTGCTATATTCAGCCCCAAATGATGTTGGATTGGATCCATCCCATTTCACCCTCCATATGCCAGGCATGGTTTGGTTAACAAAGTAAAGCCAATCCCCCTCGATATTCAATTGTCTTGCACCATATTCAGTTACCTTTGTCCGCTGGCTGCCATCTGGTCTAATCTTAAAAATCTGTAGGTTTTGATTTTGTATAGTATAAAAAATCCAATCTTCAGTCGCATACATTTCTTCAACAAGGAAATCAGTGCCGAGTTGCATTTTGCCTGTTCCATCTGTTTTAATTTTAAACAATTTATACTGCTCACTTTGAGTGATGTAATAGATCCAGTCACCGACAACTGAGATAACTGTGGCAGAGTGTTGGTCATCGATTTTTGTTTTTCCTGAGCCATCAAGACGGATTTTATACATTTTCGACTGATCTGTTTGATTAATATAATAAATCCAATCACCGACCACATTAATATATAAAGCCCGATCATTTGATAACAGCTGTTTTCCAGTACCGTCTAACCTCATTCTGTATAGCTTATTGTCTTGACTAATATTACTAAAATAAACCCAGTCTCCCTGAGTTGCGGCAATGCCCCAATTGGCTATATTTCCAGCTGAATTTCCCCGAACCAACGGCTGATAGGCAGCTAACTGGTCTCTTAAGCGTTGGTTTTCCGTTTGCAATTGTTTTATTTGATTTTGTAAATCGTAATAGTCGGTTGTTACTGTTAGGAGTTGTTTTTGATCGTTCCATGTGACCGTAGCTCCTACACGTCGAAATTCAGCTATTGGTACGTAAACATAGGGATATTGAGCATTTTCAGGCTTGAAATTTAAGACAGGGTATAGGCCTGTATTAATATTAACTCCATTTACAAGAATGGGTTCGGTAACAGTATAGGCGGTTACTGGTCGATAGGCCATTTGTCTTGCCATAGTTGGATAGGGGATCGCTAGTTGCTGGCCAATTGTTGGAAGGGAGGATGTCAATCTATTCATTTGTAGTAGTTCTGCTGTTGTTATACCGAAGTTGTTTGCGATTGATGAAAAAGAATCACCAGGCTGAACGATGTAATACCCTCTGATTTGCATCTGGATCATTCCTTTATCTTAGTCTTATTATCAAAGGATATTCTCTTATAGGCATGGTCTATGACAAGTAGCGGTCGATGGAGAAAGGATGATTCCCGAAGCTTAAGGAGAACTGTGAAAGTGGGAATCAAAGGTCGTGAATGATTCCTGATGCGAGGGGAGAGCAGCAGAAGTGGGAATCAAAGATCGTGTATGATTCCCGAACCAAGGGTAGAACCGCGATAGTGGGAATCAAAGACGTTGTACGATTCCAAAAACAAGGGTGGAATCGCGGAAGTGGGAATCAAAGGCAGTGTATGATTCCCAAAACAGGGGTAGAAACACGAAAATGGGAATCAAAGGCGTGGTATGATTCCCAAACCAAGGGTAGAAATGCATAATTGGGAATCAAAGGCGTTGTATGATTCCTGAATGAAGGGTATAATCGCGAAAATGAGAACCTAAGGCGATGTATCTTTCCCTAACCACGTGTAAAAATGTAGAAATAGGCACCAAAATTATTT
>JAENZK010000466.1 GCA_016841285.1 Guptibacillus hwajinpoensis
ATTGGATAGACGCAGTTTTAACAAGTGGTGAAGTGATTACAATATTTGATTTTAAACCATTTGATCTAAGAAACAAAATAGGACAAACAATGGATTTATTAATCTCTGTGGAACTGATGGAGGCAGCCGAAACTAATCCATTATCCCCTCAAGATTATAATATCATTGGCGAGTTTGTAGACCTTGTATCAATACCAGGCAAAATTTGGGAAGAGCCTGTTTATGATGATAAGAAGCAAAGAGTAATGGGTAAGATTAAAACAAGGGATGGAATGCTTTATGTAGATACAGATGAATTTGAATGGAAAGCCAATGTCAGTTTTAGTAAAGTTGATAAAGGTACGATAATTGGTATTAAAGACCCCAGTTTCAGATTGTTAGCAGTAAACAAATAATGTAATGAGAAAAGGCCAGACACAGGAGCTGTGGTTGGCAGCTTGTTGGTGTCAATGAAAATGCCCTTCCACGAACGGAAGGGCATTTCACTTTAACAATACTGCTTCAAAAATATCGTATAGGAGAGAAAAAATAGGATTCGGTAATTAGCAAAAGCCAACCACAAAACTATGTGTGTTTGGTTTTTGAATTAACCTAACAACACTTCTTAATATTTATGCATGTATAAACATTATCTAGGTCTTGCCGAACCTTAGGTTAATGGAAAAGGTTCACAGAAAATTAAAGATGTTATGCTGTATGTAGTCAGCACAGGAGTAAATGAACTACTGAAGATACGGTACTTGTCCAAATATAAGTATGTTCTGGACCGCTTTACCCATAATCAAATCAATATTCACTTACATGACGTAGCAAAGATATCATTAAGATTTGGCGAAGCATTCGGTGAAGGGGTTGGGAAGGACATTTTGAATGCTTCAAAGAATATCTGGAATAAAGATGTTCAGAAATATTGGGAGAAATCCTGGGGAACTCAAATACTTGACGGCGTTGAATATAAGCCGGGGGATATGGTAACAACCGAAAGATACCATTATTGGAAGCATGTAAAATACAAAAAAGATTTGCCAGATATGACCTTTGACCAGTATATGCAATTAACAAATAAAATACTCTTTTCAAATAAAAAAGCAGTGTTCCAAGCTCAAACTGATTTTCATTACGGAATCTTTAATTATAACGATGGTTCGTGTATTTTATATAAAAAGAACGGAGAAATATATACAATACTTAAACCTGACGAAGGAATAAACTACTTTATTAGTCACGAATACAGTTACAAATTATTAAATTAATGGAGGCTAATAATGGATATTAAAAAAGAAATTTTCACTTGGGAAAATTGGGGAGGATTATCAAAAAAACAATTTATAGGCGATAATGTTGGGTGGGTAATCGAATTTACCAATGATAGATCTTCCAGGAAAAAAGCAGAGAAAAGATTGCTGGAAGACGAGAACCTGAAAGCAAAATATATAGCCTTACTAAAGGAAGCAGATAAAGCAGTATTGGGGAATGTACATAATTTAGTATGTATGTTTTCAAAGGAAGTTCTGGATACAATGCATGAGAGGCATTCCCCTATATTCTGGTGGAATTTCATGGATGAAATAGTTAACGGAAAAATGGTAGTAGACATTGATAACGAAATTGTGAAATATAAAGGGCAAACGTACAGGCTGTATCAAAAAGAAAATTTTGATGTAGGTAACCAAAAATAAGACGCAATGAGCAAAAGCCAACCACAAAACTATGTGTGGTTGGCTTTTGAATTAATCAAAAACACTTTTTTAAATAGAGCCTGGTACACAAATAACCTGCCCGACCCTTAGATTATTGGGGTCAATTCCTGGGTTAGCTATTAAGAGTGCATTGACGGTAGTATTATATCTTATGGCGAGCGAGTACAGGTATCACCGGACCTGATGGTATAGGTTGTAAACCCGGTGGGACACGTGGTCGGCGGCGGTGTAACGGCTGGAACACAAATGACCTGCCCGATCCTCAGGGCATTGGGATCAATGCCTGGGTTGGCCTGTAACAGTACAGCAACAGTAGTATTATATCTTATAGCGAGAGAGTACAGGGTATCACCAGACTTAATGGTATACGTTGTGAATCCGGTGGGGCATGTAGTTGGCGGCGGAGCAACGGCTGGAACACAAATGACCTGCCCGATGAAAAGGGCATTGGGATTAATCCCC
>JAENZK010000467.1 GCA_016841285.1 Guptibacillus hwajinpoensis
GACTGCCATAACACGGTTGTTGGAAAGCAACTCTGCTTGATCCATATTATCGAATTCACCAACATATCCGGTAAGTGTAATTTTCGAATTCAAATTTGAATGCGCTTGAATGACAATGCGATCCAGTTTGGTCAACTCTCCCTCAGCAGGCAAGTTCGAATCCGCCTCAAAAAATATCGAAATGTCTGGTTTCGTAGGCTGTGACTTCGAAAATTTTTCCACAATCGGCAAGGATTCTCCTGAGGCAGAATCCACTGTCTTAGTCGTCTGCGGTTTGCCACTCTCCTCATTTGGCAATCTGGCTGCTTCATACTTCAGCTTGGGAGATTGAGCAGGGGCTGAAGGCTTTCTTGCTGAAGCAACGTTACTGGTGCCGGGCGAGGCGACTGCCTGATTTTTACCTATGGATGATTCCGGCAAAGGTTTCTGTTGGGTCATACGCTTTACTTGTGCTCTCTGATGGTTCAAGCGCTTTAATTGTGCCTTCATCATTGCATGCAATTGAAAAGAGAATTCATTGTCTCCAAAACCAACCCTTCCGGTGCGAATTTTGACCATTGTAATGCCACGCCCCTCCTTGATGAATTGAAGCCTCAATGGTGAATTGTCAGGCGTTTCAGACATGATCACAGTTCCGTCGCGCAGCTTGCGTATTTCCTGAATCGGCATCTTCATGGAGGATATGACCTGTAAACCAGACTGGAGCGTTAAATCGTAAGGCTCGATATAATAGCTGACCGCTTCTCCATTTAACGTTAGATATGTTCCGTCTGCCATTCTCTTGCCGACCCGCATCGTACATCCCAACATTAGGATCAGGCAAAAAGTGTAAATCACTATCCCGAGAGAATGTTTCGTAAACACGCTTTTAGTTCCTCTATCTTAAAAGCGAAACGATGAAACAGGATGGAGATCAGTTGGAGAAATTTACAGGTGAATAGAATGTTTTATTTATTTCTTTGCTTTAAAAAATTTTCGATCTTCATGCTGTGTATGGACCAAAAACCAATCCGTTATAAATTCAATAAATTCATCGATTGTTTTCAATCCGCTATCTAAATTCTTTGCATAAAGATTCAAGTCCTCAAGGAGTTCCAAGTGAAGCTGGTGGTGGTCCTTGACGTCTGAAAGACCAATAGAGAGGGCTATATTCTCTTCTGAAGCAAAATGAAATTCTGCATACTTGTGTAATTCAATGATTAGCTTTCTTTTATAATCAGCATCACTTGTTTCTCTTAAGTTTTTTTCTATTCGAGTTATAAGGTCTAAGAAATAGCGATGTTGTAAATCGACATATTCGTTTCCGATTTCAAACTCTGGCACCCAATACAATTGCATAACATCCTCCCCAATTATTAGGTGGGTAAAATACTGGCCTACCAGAATATAACATATCAGCCAAATGCAGATTTATTGAGATAATCCCCCATGAATCGTCATGCTCAAAGCTTTTAATTGCGTGCCACTGTCTGTAATGGTGCTGATCCTCATCGAGTCGGAGATATTCAGCAATATCGAGATTGATTGCCACTTGCGATTTCTACCCTTAATCAGAACAGGTTTTGACTCAGCCCCCCTTGATCTTTTCAAGAATGATACGATTGCCTATTGCCCTCATCTCGAAGGTATCACCGGGTTTGAACCCGATTTTTTCAAGTACCTCTTCGTGGAATACGATTCCTTCTTTCCTGAATTTATGCGTTTCCTTTTCAGGACGATTGAAGAGTCCTCTGATAATGTATACCTTCTGGTCGATCTCCTGCAGCATGATCAGCTGTTCCAGGAGCCCATAGGGCGTGATATGAAATTCGGCCGTGATTTCCCTGGCCGTCTTTCCTTCCCGAATCATCTTTCTTAATTTGTCCTGGTCATGGCGATTGTTATTATTTCGATTTGGCATGATCATAGCGCCCTTTCGTCGAAGTCACTTTAATTTCAACCAAGAACCATCAATTTGTATATCCCGTCGATTCTTTTTAGTGATCCATTGAGACTATCCCAAAAAAAGTGGCTATGTCAAAGCTTGTGGCAGCTTGCCAGGAAGCCAACTGTCACACAATTACAAAAAGATTGCGATACGCCCGCCAAAAACGAACCGGTCAAAACGTTAGATTACGGGTCGCTATACGAATACGCCAACGCCCAAACGGCCGTAGAGC
>JAENZK010000052.1 GCA_016841285.1 Guptibacillus hwajinpoensis
TGATCCATTTTCTTCCGTATCTCTCACCATATTCTTGATATAAAGGTTGGAAAAAGTCAATCCAATTTTCACGTTCCTCATTACTTAATACGTGAATTTGAATATCGGACGTTTTTTTGATCAAATTTAACTGTTGTTCATTGATTTTTTTTGATTGATTATAAAGCCAATCGGTCGTTTCATCCATAGCCTCAGAAATTTGCTTTTGAATATCTTTCGGCAAGGAGTCCCAAAACTCTTGATTCATCATGACCGAATACCCTAAATAACCGTGGTTGCTGATTGTCATATATTTTTGGACTTTATAAAAACGCTTGGAATAGATATTTGAAATCGTGTTTTCCTCACCATCTAAGTAACCGCTCTCAAGATTGCGGTATACTTGGTTAAAGGCAAGAGCATTTGCATTTACCCCCAACTCATGAAACTGATCCTCAAGGGCTTTACTTGGCATAATTCGAAATCGTTGTCCTAGAAAATCTGAGGGTGCCTTTAAAGGCCCGCGATTACTTGTCATCTGTTTAAATCCATTACTCCAAAAGGCAATTCCTTTGATATTATGTTTTTTCAATTCATCAAGCAAAGCCTCTCCTATTTCTCCATTAAAAACGGCTTCAACATGGTCATCATCCTTAAAAAGATAAGGCAGATCCAGTATGAGCCATTCTGGCAAAAGCTCAGACATATTAGAATAGGCTGGTGCAATCATTTGGATTTCACCGCGTATTAATGCATTCACCTCCTCACCCTCAGCGTACAGAATCCCATTCGGAAAAACCTCTACTTTTACCCTTCCTTTAGTCTTTTCTGCTACTAATTTTGCGAACCGTTCGGCAGCTTGTCCTTTAGGAGTATTTTCAGCGACAACATGACTAAAGTTAATGACGATTTGTTTATTCAACCCTTCCTGCTCGTAATCAAAAGGTATCGGTTTTGAGTCATTGTGATGCCCAATGCCAATAAAAAAAACAAACATAAAAAATAGTAAAATAAAAATAAATGTACTAAGAAAGGTTTTCATAACATTCACCATAATGAAAATATTTTTAAGATAATTTTATCACACATGTCCGAACATGGTACAATTACCATATAACTTTATTTAGAACTATAGAGGTAATTTTATAATGTATCATAATATACCAATTCGTTGGAAAATCATGGGCCTCATTTTTATGATCATAGGTTTTTCGATTTTTATGATTGGAATCGGGCTTATCGGTAATTTTATCAATGTAAAAGAAGATGAATTAAAGGATCGAGCTTTAATAACAGCAAGAACCGTTGCGGAATTTCCCAGCGTTCGAGCTACTGTTAACGGTTCACCTGAAGAGCGCCTCACAATTAACCCGTTTGTCGAACGAGTTAGGATCATCAATGGTGCCAGTTATATTGTTGTACTTGATATGAATCGAGTCAGGCTGTCACACCCCATTGAATCGCAAATTGGAAAGGTTTCAGAAGGGGTTGATGAAGGCCCTGCTTTTGCAGAACATACGTATACGATGAAAGCAAAAGGAGAATCTGGTACGGCTGTCCGCGCCTTTGTTCCAGTGATGAATGATGAGCACGAACAAATTGGAGTTGTCTTAGTTGGGTATTTGCTCCCGACAGTACTCGAAATTATTTCAAGTCTTAAATACGAAATCCTGACTACATTACTCGTATCGATCCTCTTTGGTGGATGGGGATCTTGGATTTTGTCTAATCATATCAAACGGCAAATCTTTCATTTGGAACCCTATGAGATTGCCGCTTTACTTGTTGAGCGAACTGAAACATTTAATGCCATGCACGAAGGCATTGTTGCGATTGATAACAATGAAGTCATAACAATTTTTAATGATAAAGCAAAACAATTATTAGGGGTTTCAGGTGATGTGATCGGTAAAAAAATTTATGATGTGGTCCCCGATACTTATTTACCGGAAATCCTTACTTTAAATCATCCTATCTATAACAAGGAATTAAATGTACGTAATCAAATTCTTCATTCCAACCGAATCCCGATTAAAGTCAATAATCAAACCGTCGGGGCTGTTGCTGTCTTTCAAGACCAAACAGAAGTTAAGAAATTAGCTGAAGAACTTACAGGAGTAAAAGCCTTTGTAAACGCTCTCCGCGTGCAAAACCATGAACATATGAATAAACTTCATACGATTGCAGGGCTTATTCAAATGAATCATCAAGAAAAGGCTCTTGATTATGTTTTCCAAATAACCGAGGAACAACAGGAATTAACGCAATTTCTCGGGAAGAGCTTTCGTGACGAAAGTATATCCGGTTTGTTATTAAGTAAGGTCAGCAGGGGGAAAGAGCTTGGAATCCAAGTTGTCATTGATCGCAATAGCAATTTGCAGTGGTTTCCACCCCCGCTTGACCATCATGATTTTGTCGTAATCATTGGGAACTTGATCGAAAATGCGTTTGAAGCCTTTCATAAAGTTGACCAGCCCAATAAACAAATATTTATTAGTATTGAACAAGATCCTAATGTAACTTCGATTTTGGTAGAAGATAACGGTGACGGTATGGACGAAGAAGTAAAAGAAAAAATATTTACTCATGGGTTTTCAACAAAAGGAGAAGAGGGCCATGGCATCGGCCTCCATTTAGTGAAGGAAATGGTCTCTAAAGCAAATGGGGAGATTGTCGTCGAATCCGAAAAAGGGCATGGTACAACCTTTATTATTACTTTTTACGAAAATTCTCCTACAGGAGGTTTTGAAAATGACGAATCAAATGATTAGAGTATTACTGATTGAAGATGATCCGATGGTCCAAGAGGTTAACCGTCAATTCATTGAGAGAATAGAGGGTTTTAAGATTGTTGGAATTGCCGGGAATGGCCATGAAGGAATTAAAATGCTCAAGAAATTAAAGCCCGACCTCATTTTTATCGATATATTTATGCCTGCTCAGGACGGCCTTGAAACGATTCACCAAATTAGAAAAGAAGGCATTGCTGTTGATATCATTACTATAACAGCAGCTGCAGATATGGAAACGATTAAAAATGTGCTCCAAAACGGCGCATTTGATTACATTATGAAACCTTTTAAATTTGAACGGATAAAAAAGTCTCTAGAAAACTATCGTACATTCCGAAATCAACTTCATAGCAAGACAACCCTTACTCAAAAGGATTTAGATCAAATTCGCTTTGAAAAGGGAGACTATGAACCAGCAAGTTTAGACTTACCAAAAGGCTTGAATGAAGTAACATTCAAAAAGATTATGAACTACCTAAATGAACAAAAACAGCCTCTTTCAGCAGAAGAAGTAGCTGAAAAAGTTGGTCTCGCAAGAGTTACAGCAAGGCGCTATTTAGACTATCTTTCCAAGAGTGGACATATCCTTATTGATGTCCAATACGGCGGGATTGGAAGGCCGATAAACCGTTATATAACAAAAGGTAAATAATTTTATAGATTACTTACAATTCATATTTTCGACAAACTTTTGAAAGGGGCTAAATAGCCTCTTTTTCTTTTCTTACCAACATTGATAACGTTTTCAGACCAAAAAGACCAAAAGGTACAATATGACCAAATTGTTAACAAAAATCGACATTACCTGTACTATAATAGTAAATTCATAATAAACAAAAAAGGCGAAAAAATTTTAATTATTTTAATAGTTTTTATGAATTTAAAACAAATTTAGGGGGTTTTTTAATGAAAAAGTGGCTTATGATGATGCTCGCAGCAGTACTTATGGTAGGGATCCTAGCTGGCTGTGGCGCTAGATCACAACAAAGCACTTCTAAAGAAGGTGGAGAAGCTGGCAGTGGTGCTAGTGATGAAAAGATTATTATTAAATTCTCACACGTAGTTGCTGAAAATACTCCAAAAGGTCAAGCAGCTGAAATGTTTAAAAAATTAGCTGAAGAATATACAAATGGTAAAGTTGAAGTACAAGTATTCCCGAACTCACAGCTTTATAAAGATGAGGATGTATTAGCAGCAGTACAGCAAAACAACGTTCAATTAGCTGCACCTTCAACATCAGTTGTTACAAAGCTTTACCCACAATGGACTCTTTTTGATTTACCATTCATTTTCAAAGATGAAGCAGGCGTTCAAACAGCAATGGAAAGCCCTGAAATTGGCGGCAAGCTCTTTACAATGCTTAAAGATCAAAACCTACTTGGTTTAGCAATGTGGGATAACGGCTTCAAACAAACGCATTCAAACAAAAAAATCGTATCTCCAGCTGACTTCAAAGGTCAAAAATTACGTGTAATGTCAAGTAAAGTACTTGAAGCTCAATTTAAAGCAGTTGGTGCAAACCCAACTCCAATGGCTTTTGGTGAAGTTTATAGTGCATTAGAGCAAGGCGTTATCGATGGTGGAGAAAATACTATTTCTAACATTTACTCTCAAAAAATGCATGAAGTTCAAAAATATATCACTATGAGTAACCATGGTTACCTTGGTTATGCTGTAATCACTAACGCTGAATTCTGGAATGGTCTTCCTGAAGATGTACGTACTCAATTACAAAAAGCTTTAGATGAAACAACTACTTGGGTTCGTGAAAACAGTAAGCGTGTAAATGATGAGCAATTAGAAGAAATTAAAGCAACTGGAAAAACAGAAATCGTTGAATTATCTGAAGAAGAAAGACAAGCATGGGTTGATGCAATGTCAACTATCTACTCTGAATTCGAAGGCGAAATTGGTAAAGACCTAATCGATGCTGCCAAAGCACTTTGGTAAAACCAAAAGCGGAAGCGTCCGTTTAGCGACAAACAAACTGGAGCACTCTGCAATGAGATAAAGGAAACACAGCGAGGTACGAGCTGATGTTGACTTATCGTAGTGGAGGAGTGTGAAGTTTGCTAGTCGCTGGACGCTGGAGCTAGACGTCATGAACAAAATAAGGGGCTGAAATGCCCCTTATTTTTAAAACTATTGTCAGACAAATTTCGACAGACACAAGTACGATGATAAGGGATGTGAAAACATTGAATTTCTTAAATAAAATTATCTCCAGAGCCGAGGAATTGTTATGCGGCCTTGCCTTATCGCTTGCAACAAGCTTTGCATTTATAGAAGTTATTTTACGCAGAGGTTTTGGTTCAAGTTTAGGTTTCACACAAGAGGCTGTTAACTATTTATTGATATTCGTTGGTTTGATTGGCGCTTCAATTGGTGTACGTGAAAAAGTTCATCTTGGTGTAGATTTACTAGTAAAGCAGTTTTCTCCTAATTTACAAAAAGGGATGATCCTTTTTGTGTATAGCTTGAATATTGTATTCTGCCTTGTCGTTGCCATTCTAGGATATCAGCATGTTGCAATTTTATCCCAATTTGGTTTAGTTTCCCCAGAGATGGAAATCCCAATGTATGTTCCAAAAGGTATCGTTGCGGTAGCCTTTACATTAATGACATTCCGTTATCTTCAAGAATTAATTAAAGCAATCAAAACTCCAACTGAAGAATTATTAGCAGAACAGGAAGGCGGTGTACATTAATATGAATGCAGTTCCTAAACAAACAATAGATCAGCCAATGATTCCAAAATCAGGCACACCATTGAAAAAAATATCTTCCCTATTCTTTATTTTGGTAGCATTGGTCGGCGTTATTTATTCATTTATAATTGGCAGTGCAGCTTTAGCAGTATTTTCATTATTATTCCTGTGTTTATTTATTGGTTTACCAATTGCAATTTCACTAGGTGTTGCTTCATTTGGTGTCATTTACTTTTTTACAACAGATCCGCTTCCAGATTTAGCAGGGAAAGTCTTTTCGGGTATCGATAACTTCCCGTTAATGGCAATTCCGTTTTTCGTATTAGCAGGTAATATTTTTACAACTGGCGGTGTGGCAAAGCGGTTAATTAACCTAGCAAATGCTTTTATCGGTCATTTACCGGGCGGTATTTCAATTGCCGCGATTTTAGCCTGTGCCCTATTTGCAGCCATTTCTGGCTCATCTCCAGCAACAGTAGTGGCAATTGGAAGTATTATGATTCCAGCCATGACAAAAATGGGTTTCCCAAAAGAATATGGAGTTGGCTCGATTGCAACAGCAGGTTCTTTAGGAATCCTGATTCCACCAAGTGTACCGATGATCGTATACTGTGTTACCGTTGAACAATCAGTAGGGAAAATGTTCTTAGCAGGGATTGTACCAGGACTTTTGTTAGCAGCGTTGCTTGCTTTTGTAAGTTTCATAGTTGCAAAGAAAAACAAATATCCACTAGCTCCAAAGGCAACAGCCTCTGAAAAATTCACGGCTTTCCGTGAGTCCATTTGGAGTTTATCATTACCAATCATCGTAATTGGTGGTATTTATTCAGGTCTTTTCACACCAACAGAATCAGCAGCCGTTGCTGTTTTCATCGGATTAGCAGTAGGACTATTCATCCATAAAGACTTAAAGCTTAAAGATTTACCTGGAATTTTAGTAGAATCTACTAAAACAACAGCGATGTTATTCTTTATCATCACAATGGCGATGGTATTTGCCCACATTTTGACGTTAGAGCGCATTCCGCATGAACTTGTTGCTTATATTGAACAGATGAATATGGGGCCAATTGCATTCTTATTAATCGTTAACTTAATTTTATTTATCGCAGGACAATTTATGGAGCCAACAGCAATCATTACAATTCTAGCTCCAATCCTATTCCCTGTTGCCATGACATTAGGAATAGACCCAATTCACTTTGGTATCATTATGATTGTAAACATGGAAATCGGTATGATTACACCACCAGTTGGTCTTAACCTATACGTTGCCAGCGGTATTACAAAAATGCCACTTATCAATGTTACAAAAGCAACTGGACCATGGTTACTTGCAACCTTCGTTGCCCTTGCATTAGTAACGTTTGTTCCGCAAATCAGCATTTGGTTACCAAACTTCTTATATAGTTTACAGTAACGAAAACTATCGATTTTATTCGCCCAGGGGTGGGCAGTGGGGTAGACATATAGAAAGGACAAAGGTTTTCACAACCTTTGTCCTTTTTCGTTATCCGTTGGGCCACAGGGTCGGCTTTGAGCCACAGGGTCGGGAACTCTGTCCCAATCAATCAAGTAACTTCCTTAATTCCTTGCGTAAAAGTTTGTTGGATGCGTTTCGCGGAAGGCCTTCCTCCACGAAGATAACATCAACTGGTACTTTATATTTCGCTAACCGCTCCTTGCAAAGACTAAGAATCTCTTTTTTGCTAACGGTCTCGCCTTCCCATGTTTTCACAAATGCAATCGGCACTTGTCCCCACTTCTCATCACTTTTACCAACAACCCCGGACTCTTCAATCGCTTGATGTGATAAAATAACAGCTTCAATTTCCGCTGGATAAATATTTTCACCACCAGAAATGATTAAATCATTACGACGGTCAAGTACATACAGGAAACCATCTTCATCTAAATAGCCGATATCTCCGGTGTATAGCCACCCATCAACAATACTTTTTTCCGTTGCTTCTTCATTTTGCCAATAACCCTTTGTAACAGCAGGACCCTTGACCACTATTTCACCGGCTTCATTTGCAGACTGCTCATGGCCATCCTTTTCAATTCTTAACTGCGCTGAGAAGAGAGGTTTTCCGGCAGAGCCAAGCTTAGATAGCATATATTCTGTACTCAATGTTACTATTTGCGACGCTGTTTCAGTCATCCCATAGGATTGATAAACAGGAATACCTTTTTCTTTACATACTTCTAAAAGTGGCTTTGGTGCTGGACCTCCCCCTAATAGGGCACACCTAAAAGATTCTGGATACACTCTATCCCCAAGATCTGCTACCAGTCTAATGAGCATTTGGCTTACAACTGAAATATGCGTGACATGATCATTTTCAATCGCTTCATTTACCTTAGCTGGATCAAATTTTTCCACTAAAAAGACAGGCATACCATAGAACACACTTTTCATTAAAATTGATAAACCACTAACGTGAAATAATGGTGTTGCACAAAGCCAACAGTCATCAGTATGCAAGCCAAGATTCAAAGAAGAACTAACGGCGCTCCACCAGTGATTCCCATAGGTAAGCATAACACCCTTAGGATTTCCGGTCGTTCCTGAAGTATAAATAATCGTATGTACTTCGTTCAAATCATATTCAGAGCGGATTTCGGCCTTTCCTTCCTCGACATTTATGAAGTCAGTAACTGAAAGCCGTTGTACTGTTTTAGGAGCGACTTCTAGTTTTTCAAGGAATTCGTTATCAAATAGTACTAGCTTGCTCTCTGAATTTTCAAGTTGCCAGCCGATTTCATGGGATGTCAATTTTGTATTCAATAAGACTGCGACTGCTCCGATATATTCTAGCCCATGCAGAAGAAACAGAAATTCTTTTCGATTTCCGATTAAAACAGCAACGTGGTCACTCTGCTTCACACCTAATGACGATAGTTTGTTGGCAGCAGAAACAGAGAGATTATGTAGTTCGCTAAAAGTCCATGTTACGTCCTCAGTGAGTAGTGCGACTCTTTCTGGTGAAAGATCCGCTCTCTTAACAAGCCAATTGGGCATTATCTCATTTTCCAACATTATCACCACCTTCTGTGTATTTTTATTAATCAAATTATCTACCATTAAACGTTAGCGTCACTCGATTTGGTGAGGATAAAATCAAAGATCCCCCGGGTGGGACAAAGAACCCGACCCTGTGTCCCACTCTCCGGCCCACTTAATTGAAAAAACAGCTTAGCATAAGAAATTGCTAAACTGTTCTTCTCTCAAAAATCCTTGCCTATTAAGGGAAACGTGGGAACTGATTAAAGTCTGGTGTGCGCTTTTCTTTAAAGGCGTCACGGCCTTCCTTTGCTTCATCAGTTGTATAGTATAACAGCGTAGCATCCCCTGCGAATTGCTGGATTCCTGCTAAACCGTCTGTATCAGCATTAAATGCAGCTTTTAAGAAACGAAGTGCTGTTGGTGATTTTTCAAGCATTTCATTACACCATTGGATCGTTTCTTCTTCCAGTTTTTCTAATGGTACTACAGTGTTTACTAATCCCATATCAAGGGCTTGCTGTGCATTATATTGACGGCATAAATACCAAATTTCACGAGCCTTTTTATGTCCAATAATGCGTGCTAAGTAGCCAGATCCATAACCAGCATCAAAGCTACCAACCTTAGGACCAGTTTGGCCAAAGATAGCATTTTCTGCAGCAATTGTTAAGTCACAAACGATATGTAGAACATGACCGCCACCAATCGCATAACCTGCTACCATCGCAATAACCGGCTTTGGAATAACGCGGATTAAACGTTGTAAATCAAGAACATTCAAGCGTGGGATATTATCCTTGCCGACATATCCACCATGTCCGCGTACTGATTGGTCGCCGCCTGAACAAAATGCTTTCTCTCCAGCACCTGTTAAGACAATAACACCGACCTCTGAATCATCACGGGCATCAGCAAATGCATCAATCATTTCCCCCACTGTCAGTGGTGTGAACGCATTATGTACATGCGGACGATTAATTGTAATTTTTGCAATACCATTATATTTTTCATAAAGAATTTCTTCATACTTGCCTGGATATTTTGCTACCCATTCAACTGCCATTTAAATACCTCCTACTTGTCCATTTATTAGATAGTTCTTTATTATTTTACCAAAAAATTCTGGTTGTTCCACATGAATTGCATGACCAGCGTCTTTTATGATTAAAATTTTAGAGTTTGGAAAAAGCTTGTGCATTTTCTGTCCTATCACACAAAACTTTTGATCATCTTCGCCTGCCAATAATAAAACCGGCTTTTGAAAACGATCAAGCCGGTCCCACCATGAAGGTTGAACACCTGTGCCCATGCCACGCAGGCTATTAGCCAGGCCCGAACTACTATTTCCCAGTCTTTCCTGACGAATGGCTTGTTTCCTTTCAACAGACAATCTTTGTTGTTGAGTAGAAAATAGCGGGATTTTCTCCCAATAGTCAACAAATTCATGAATACCGGCCCGCTCTATTCTCTCAGCCAATACAATGTCGCTATCAATCCTTGCGAGGCGTTCCTTTTCTAGCTCCAAACCTGGCGAACTACTTTCCAATATTAGTGAAAGTACATATTCAGGATATAGAATTGAAAAGGACAATGCAACTCTGCCGCCCATCGAATATCCTAAGAGATGGACCTTATTAATATTTAGTGTATGTAAAATCTGCTTCAAGTCATGTACTACATGTTCCATTGAATAACGATCAACCTCTTCAGGATGATCTGTTTCTCCATGACCGATTATATCTACTAAAATAAGCTTAAAGAATTGGCTCCAATCATTAATAAACGGGGACCAGGTTTGTAACGAACCGGTAAATCCATGTAAAAGCAGGAGTGGTTCGCCCTCACCGATTGTCTTCACGTGATAGTTGATGCCATTTACCTTAATCTGCATCCCTTTCACCTATCCCCAAGTTTTCTTTAATGGTTTCATTTGCAATTCGCCAAATCTTACGATGTTTTTCAGCATTCAATGAACGGTCCGTTCTAACCTCAATGACGTTTAGTCCCTTAACTTCGTTGCTATTTTTAATAGCTGCTGACAACTCATCCCAGTCGTCGATTCGCTTAAACTGACCGCCATACATCTTAACTACATGACTATAATCAAGACCGATTGGTGTTCCAAATAATAGCTCGAAATTTTTCGGGTGTTCGCTTTGTGGTAGGAATGAAAAAATCCCCCCACCTTCGTTATTTACAATCACAATTGTCGCATTTAATTTATGAAGCTTGGCTGCCAAGAGACCATTCAAATCATGATAAAAGGTCAAATCGCCTACAAGAAGAACAAGCGGTTCTGCCACTGTACTTGCTCCAAGCGCTGCTGAAATTGTACCATCAATCCCGTTTGCCCCTCGGTTAGCCATGATCCGAATATTCCGCTCAGTATTTAGGAAAAAACTGTCAACATCACGAATCGGCATGCTATTACCAACAAAAAGCGTGGCGTTTTCCGGTAAATCTTCCGCGATACGGAGCACGACCTGGCCTTCGAAATCCTCTTCTTCATTTCCTAAATGCTCTAACGTTTCCCCTGCGATACGATCTGCTGTTACCCAACTTGCAAGCCAATTACTGATTGGTGTTTCAACATTCTGCCCTTTATTGTCCAAAAGAATCTTATTTAGTGATGCGCTAAATAAAACTGGATCAGCATGAATAACCTCTGATGCCAAGAGTGTAGGATCACGCCATAGCCCTTCTCCATCAATGATAATTTGCTTAATCTGGGGATTTTTTTTCAAAAATAATAACACTGCCTTTGAGACCGGCATGGCCCCAAATCGGATCACTACTTCAGGAACAAGCTCTTTTGATATGTATTCGTCACGCAAAAATGCGTCATAACTATCAATAACTAGAATTTTATTATGTGTGCCACTCCGCAATTGTGATAATGGATCTGCAATAACTGGAAAGCTTAAAGTTTCACCAAGTGCAACAATTTCTTCAGCAAAGCCAGGTCGGTCTAATGGGCCGCAAATAATCAGACCCCGTTTTACCTGAGAGAGCCTGCCAGCTAAAAGCTCCAATTCCTCTTCTTTCATCATCAACTTTGACTCGGCAGCTCTAACAAATTGAGTTCGATGATCCAAGCCGCTTTCCCAAATATGTTCATCCTCTATAATCGGAACAAGGGGCTCACGGAATGGAAAGTTCAAATGAACAGGTCCGCTTGGGCCCTTTAGCGACGTTGATACTGCTCTTGCCGCAACTGTTCTTACATAACGCAGTATTTCCGAACTTTCCTCTGGAATAGCCATTTCAACAAACCATTTTACCTGTTTCCCAAAGAAATTGAGCTGATCAATGGCCTGAGGCGCACCAATGTCTCTCAATTCATGTGGGCGGTCCGCTGTCAACACAATTAACGGAACCTGCGATTCTTTAGCCTCGACAACTGCCGGCATATAGTTAGCAACTGCTGTTCCGGATGTACATACAATCGCAACCGGCTCCCTTCTTGCTTTCGCCATTCCTAATGCAAAAAAAGCAGCTGAACGCTCATCAACATTTAACCATACATGTAAGTCGGGATGCTCAGCAGCAACCATTGCAATAGGTGTTGATCTAGAACCTGGACTAACAACAATATGCTTCACATTCGCCCGTACTAATTCATCCAAAAAAGAAGCAACATAAACTGATAGTGCTCTATTCGCTGATGTCATTAAAATGTTCCCCCTAATGCAGAAAGCATTGGTCTTAGCTTCATCTGTGTTTCCTTATATTCACTAATTGGGTCAGAGTTCCCAACAATTCCACAACCAGCAAACAATGAGGCTTCCTTGCCCTGTAATAATCCTGAACGAATGCCCACTGCAAATTCACCATCACCATTACTATCAAGCCAACCGATTGGACCAGCGTAAAGACCTCTATCTAAATGTTCAATTTCTCTAATTTTAAGAAGAGCTTCTTCTCGTGGATAGCCTCCTAAAGCAGGAGTTGGATGAAGTTTCTCAACAAGTGTTAATAAAGAAACTGTATCCTTCACTTTACCTACAATTGGCGTATAGAGATGTTGGATATCACGAACTTTATATAAAATCGGTTTTTCAGGTACTTCAACACGATCACAACCCTGTTCAAAAGCAGACCGAATTGCACGAACAACTACTTCATGCTCATGTAGATTTTTTTGATCATGTAAAAGTTCATCACCAAAACGGTCATCCTCTTCTGCTGAAGTTCCTCTTGCAATCGAACCAGCTAAACAAGTAGTAAAGGCCTCTGCCCCTTCTTTCTTAATTAAGCGCTCAGGGGAGGCACCGATAAAGCAATCTTGACCACTTTCAAGTGCAAATATATAGCTTGACGGTTGTTCTTTTCTAAGACGATTCAAGATATCTTCCGTAATAAACGAAAAATCACTTTTCACTCGAATTTCCCGTGCAAGTACTACTTTTTCGATTTTCTTATCTCGAATTTGACCGGCAACTGTATCAACAGATGCAATCCATTCATCTTTTGTAACTTCTTCTATAATGAACTCTCTTCCAACAGATCCTTTATATGGACTATGGGCATCCTTGCATAAGTTTTTTTGCTCTTTTAATAACAATTCTGCCATTTCATCTACATTTGTATCACCTTGAACAAGAACATTTACTGATAACCAAAACTCATTCTTAGTTATCGTTAATAAATGCTTTGGAAGCATCATTTTGGAAACGGGGAAGGAACCCCAAAGCTTTGTCTTCTCTTTTCTAGGATCAAAGGAAAATGCCCCCATTATAACAGGTCCAACTCCTGGCACCCTTTCCTTTGGTTCAATCACACTATGCTCATTTAGTTCTAACCATTCCTTCTCTACTTGTCCGAAATTATTGCCATCATTACTTTGAAAGGTGTATACATTTCCAATCCCAACCATGACAAAATCCCCACTAGGAGCTGACCAGAATATCCTTTCTCCAGTGTGGGTTTTTCCTTTTTCATAGAAGGTAACTGGGTCTATAGTTAAATCAACTTTTGTACTAGCACTAACCAATATAGAGTGAGAAAGAGATTTTGCTTGTTCAACTCCATAAGCGATTTTTTTGTGTAATGTACTTTGTTGAATCGTTACCACTACTTCTCCCCCTTAAAAAAAACCGTACGTCAACTTATTTTATCATACTTCAAATGTTTTACCTATTAATAGGTGCAAAACTTGTAGAAATTCGTAGAACAATTTTAAATAGTATGTCCCTGTCAATTTGTGCATATTCGCTGAAAACCATTGACACAAGTGGTCTATTTTCCTAAACTAAATAAGTATGACAAATAATGAAAGTGTAGAATTTTGATGTGTTTTATAAAATAGATATAGGTTGTTTTAAGTTTGTCGATTGGGGAATCGAAAGGGGGACAACTTAAAGATGGAAATAAATATTCCAGAAAAACAACTAAAGATAAAAGAAAATAAAAGTGTGTGGAAAATTTGGTATCGCCAATTAAGACCTCACACATTAACAGCGGCCTTTGTTCCAGTGTCTATTGGCAGTGCCTTAGCCCTATTGGATGGGTATGCAAATGTATTGTTATTTTTGGCCATGCTTATTGCAAGTATTCTGATTCAAGCGGCCACTAATTTGTTTAATGAGTATTATGATTACAAACGGGGTCTAGATACAGAGGAATCGATAGGAATCGGTGGCGGGATTGTCCGGGATGGCATTAAACCAAAGACGATTTTAAATGTTGCTTTAAGCTTTTTTGCAATAGCGATTCTCCTTGGTGTATATATCTGTGCTAATTCAAGTTGGTGGATTGCGGCAATCGGTATAATTTGTATGTTTACAGCCTATTTTTATACAGGTGGCCCATATCCGATCGCCTATTCTCCATTTGGAGAAATTGTTTCCGGCTTCATGATGGGGGTTGTGATTATCCTCATTTCATATTTTATCCAGACAGATTCTATTTCATTAGAAAGTTTTCTAATTTCTATTCCAATTTCTATTTTAATTGGTGCGATTATGCTTTCTAATAATATTCGTGATCTCGATGGAGACAAAGAAAGCGGACGAAGAACACTTGCAATACTTCTAGGCCGAGAAAATGCCATTAAGCTTCTTGCTGGAATGTTTGCCGTTTCTTATGCTTGGGTCATTATTTTAATGTTGATGGGAATTGTTTCTCCATGGTTATTAATTGTTTTTGGTAGCCTGCCAAAAGCAATGAAAGCAGTACAAGGATTTAAAGGGAAAACTCTTCCGATCCAGATGATGCCGGCCATGAAAGCGACAGCTCAAACAAATACAATCTTTGGGTTCCTTGTCGCAGCTGGATTATTATTAAGTTATTGGGTATAGGAAAAGTGGAGGCGACTGATCAGCGACGTATAAACTGGAGCCCATCGACTGAGATAAAGGATATCCGGCGATGAGGGATAACGATCCTCCATTGTTGACTTATCGTAGGGAGATGGGCGAAGTTTACGAGTCGCTAGGAGCCGGAGCTAGACAATGTATAAGCATACGATTTTTTAAATCGTATGCTTTTTTTCGTGGATGATTTAGCCTGTTTTGTTCATACTAATTTTGAGGTAGAAAATTTGGTCAAAAGGAGCGTACTTTTATGCTTACTCCTAATAAACTTTCATCCATTAAAGCTGAATTAATACAACGAAAAGAAGTAATAACAAGGGATTTAGAAGCAACTGATTATTTTGACATAGAACGGGCTTTTGAAACTGATTCGGTTGGTGAGCTTTCCCGTTATGATAATCATCCCGCTGATACCGCTACTGACCTTTATGAACGTGAGAAGGATATTGCCCTTGTTGAGCACGCTGAAAAAGAAATAAAAGATATAGACCATGCTTTAGCAAATATTGAAAAGGGAACGTACGGGAAATGTGAACAATGTGGGAAAGACATACCGGTTGAAAGGCTACAGGCATTGCCTACTGCAACCCACTGTATTGAACACACCCCAGATAATGTAGTATCACACGATCGTCCTGTTGAAGAAGAAATATTAACTCCCCCCTACGGCAAATTTGAATATGATGAAAAGGATGCAACCTTTTATGATGCCGAAGATTCATGGCAAGATGTCGGGAGATATGGAACTTCTGAAACGCCCTCCGACTTTTTTGATCCAACTATGTTAGATTATAATGACATGTATATAGAATCGGATGAAAACGTCGGTTATGTCGAGGACATTGAAAGCTTTGTAGCTACTGACATTACAGGGAATAATATACAAGTGTATCCAAATGCTACTCATCAATTATATGAAGAACGACTTGATGAAGAGAATGTTATGTCAGTTACCGGCAATCTCGGTGGGGCTGAATTGGAACCTTTTGATAATGACGAATGAATATTTATAGTGAAGTCGGACTGTTTCAAAATATATGAAGCAAATAACGCAAAGGAAGGCGTGAATTGCTTTTATATTTGAAACAGTCTTTTTTCAGAGAATATTTTATAACGTGTGGGAAATTTTGTATGAAACACATGATATAATGATTTTGATACATATAAAAGGAGGAATGGGCATGAATTCACATGAAATCGAATATAAGCTTTATGGCGATGATATGCAATTTGTAGAAATCGAATTAGATCCGGGTGAAAGTACGATTGCTGAAGCTGGAGCGATGATGATGCAAGAGGATGGCATCGAAATGGAAACTATTTTTGGTGATGGGGCCTCTTCAGACAGAGGATTATTCGGCAAATTACTGGGCGCAGGTAAACGGATTCTGACAGGCGAAAGCTTATTCATGACTGTGTTCACAAACCAAAGCTCTGCTATTAAGCATGTCTCTTTTGCTGCCCCATATCCCGGTAAAATTATTCCAATGGATTTAAGTGACCTTGGTGGTAAAGTAATTTGTCAAAAGGATGCCTTTTTATGTGCCGCAAAAGGGGTTGCAGTTGGAATTGAATTTCAACGCAAACTAGGTACTGGCTTTTTCGGCGGAGAGGGATTTATTATGCAAAAGCTTGAAGGTGATGGTCTAGCTTTCCTCCATGCAGGTGGAACAATTTATAAGAGAGAGCTACAGCCCGGTGAAGGTTTAAAAATAGACACTGGCTGTTTAGTTGCGATGACCAAGGATGTAGATTATAACATTGAATATGTTGGTAAAATAAAAACGGCTTTCTTTGGCGGTGAGGGATTATTCTTTGCTACTGTTCGAGGACCAGGGACGGTTTGGGTCCAATCACTTCCATTTAGCCGTCTGGCTGATCGAATTTTTGCCTCAGCCCCAAGCGCTGGTGGACAAAGCCGTGGTGAAGGCAGTATTCTTGGTGGTATTGCTAATATATTTGATGGTGACGACTAAAATTAGAAAAGAGGCTGCCTTATTTTAAGGATCAGCCTCTTATTTGTCCAGCTCCAGGGCCCAGCGACTCGTAAACTTCGCTGAACGGGCGCTTCCGCTTTTCTCATTACTTCACAATAAATACAGGGCAATTCGCTTTTTGAACAACAAAGTGGCTTGTGCTTCCTAAGAACATTTCTTTTATGCCGCTTAAACCTCTACTTCCCATCACAATTAAATCACAGCTTGTTTGGTTCGCATGATCAACGATCAATCTACCAGGGTTACCTTCTAATAAAACAGTAGTTGTTTTATTCGGCAGTTCGGTAATTTTTTCTTTAACTTCATTAATAAGCTTTTCTGCATTTTCTCTTATTTCATTTATTAATTCTTGGTTGTAAATACCATAACTTCCCATTGAAGTAGCAGTTGGAGGATTTGAAACGGCTACAACTGTTAATTCGATTTTTTCATCTTGCTTTGCTAATGCCATTGCCATATCTAATGCTTTTTTACTTAAATCAGACCCATCATAGGCTACGAGAATTCTAGAATAAAAGGTTAACATTTCTCTCACTCCATTTCCATTTTCTACAATATATTTTACATCATGAGCGGGATAAAAAGTCTAATTATTTACGTCAAAATTTAGAACTTTTCTGCACTATTTGAACTATGGTTCTACTGTTTTTCAGTTGGCTGAGGCAATTGCTTCATCCCATCGGGGATGTCCTCAAAACCTGGTAGCTTTTCCGCATTTTTTGCTGCTTCCGGCAATTCAATATCATTCACGTTGTTAAAATCTGAATAAGTAAGGTCCATCACATAATGAATGCTTTCGATTGGCAATTCCATCGCAGGGTCCTTTGCTGCGCCATATTTAATATCAAATTGAATCGTTTGCCCTGTTGGAAGTAACGTTTTTTCATCCACCAGCATCGTTCCAGTCATTGCCAGTTCAATATTCGGCATTCCTTCTAAACCTGAAAGTAAAGCATTGGATTGATCTTTAAAGACGCTTGACATCATACCCATGATTTCTTCTAATGAGTTAATTTTACCGCTAAATCCAAGCTTGAACTGATTTTGACCATTTACCTGCTCCATACCTAAATCTTTATAGAAAAAGTATTTGCGGTTTAAATCATTCATTAAGTTCATATTATCTTCGTTCATACTCATGAGTTCATTAAATGGAAGCGGCATAGTGGCACTCATATCCAACCATTGGTCCTCGCCTGTGATTGGATCAGACATTCTCATAAAAATGCCTTCAGGAACAAAATACTGGTCAATAACCAATTCTACATCTTTATTCGTTTCCGGATTAGGCATTTTTGTTGTTAAAGTTTGAACTAAACCCTTTTCTTTATTAAAGTTCATGACAATATCGCTATCCATCTTCATGCCGTTTGTCATACCTGGAATTTCAGGTGTTCCTTCCTTAAGCTTAAATTCCATTGACATAGTAGCATTAGCCTTGAAAGAATTTTGCTCATTTTGGGCAATTGTTGTTTTATCTAAAAGCTCTAACGCGGTTTTATCGCTGGTTAATGCTTTTGAAACGATTTCCTCCGCTTTTTCTGAAGTAAATGTATTCGTATTTTCAAAGGTAATTCCGTATGTAGATTCTAATGCAGCTTTTGCATCTCCTTTAATTACTAGAAGACGGGAAACGATGCTGCTTGCTTCTGCAGGAGTAATCGTTTGGTTTGGTTTAAAAGTGCCATCACCAAAGCCGACAACTATTTTTTTGTCTTTTAATACTCTTGCAGCATCAGCATATGGTGAATCCGCTGAAATATCCTTGGGCAGTTCAACCTTTACATTTGCAGCATCAA
>JAENZK010000468.1 GCA_016841285.1 Guptibacillus hwajinpoensis
TGCCCATCCACACCAAAGTGCATCTGGTCGTTTCACGCTTGTTCATAATGGAGTCATTGAAAATTATGAGCTATTAAAACGTGAATACCTTGGTGGAATTGAGTTAAATAGTGATACAGATACAGAAGTTATTGTGCAAATGATTGAAGTCTTCGTAAATACAGGAATTACTGTTGAAGAAGCCTTCCGTCATACTTTAACAAAGCTTAAAGGATCTTATGCGATTGCGCTTTTAGATAATCAAGACAGTGAAAAAATTTATGTTGCTAAAAATAAAAGCCCATTACTAGTAGGCGTTGGTGAAAACTTTAATGTTGTGGCAAGTGATGCGATGGCTATGCTACAGGTTACGGATCAATATATCGAGCTAATGGATAAAGAAATGGTTGTATTAACAAAGGAATCCATTACCATTAAAAACCTTAATGGAGAGATTATTCATCGTAACCCGTTCACATGCGAATTAGATGCAAGTGATATAGAAAAAGGAACATATCCACACTTTATGCTAAAAGAAATAGATGAGCAGCCATTTGTCATTCGTAAAATTATCCAAAGATATCAGGATGAAGATAATGCCCTAAAGCTTGATGATAACATCCGTAAAGCGATGCAGGAAGCAGACCGTATTTATATTGTTGCCTGTGGAACAAGTTATCATGCAGGTCTAGTAGGAAAACAGTTCATCGAAACATTAGCAAAAATTCCTGTAGAAGTGCATGTAGCAAGTGAATTCTCCTATAACATGCCGATTCTATCAGAAAAGCCATTATTCATTTTTATCTCCCAAAGCGGGGAAACAGCAGATAGCCGTGCTGTACTAGTAAAAGTTAAGGCTTTAGGCCACCGTACTCTAACGATTACGAATGTACCTGGTTCAACTTTATCACGTGAAGCTGACTTTACTCTTCACCTCCATGCAGGACCAGAAATTGCTGTTGCATCAACAAAAGCGTATACAGCCCAAATGGCAGTACTCGCAATCTTAGCCGTTGATACAGCTCGTACAAAAGGAATGCAGTTAGACTTCGACCCAATCCAAGAATTAAGTATCGTTGCGAATGCAATGGAAGTTCTTTGTGACCAAAAAGACGGAATGGATAGTATTGCACGTGAATATTTAGCCACAGCACGAAATTGCTTCTTTATCGGACGTGGCATTGACTTCTATGTCGGCTTAGAAGGGGCCCTAAAATTAAAAGAGATTTCTTACATCCAAGCAGAAGGATTTGCAGGCGGTGAATTAAAGCATGGAACTATCGCTTTAATTGAACAAGGAACACCAGTCATCGCGATGGCAACTCAAGAATTAGTAAACCTTGGAATCCGCGGTAATGTCAAAGAAGTAGACGCACGCGGCGCCAACACATGCATCATCAGCATGAAAGGACTAGAACAGGAAGGCGATCGCTTCGTCATCCCAGCCGTCCATGAATTAATGACACCATTAGTTTCAGTTATACCATTACAGCTAATTGCTTACTATGCTTCATTACAACGTGGCTGTGATGTAGATAAGCCAAGGAATTTGGCTAAGAGCGTAACTGTTGAATAAGACCAAAAAGAGCACGAACGAAAATTGGATTCGATCCAGTTTTCCTCGTGTTTTTTGTTTCTCGGGCCATAGGGTCTGCGGGCCGCAGGGTCGGGAACTGTGGCCCACCTACTTGTCAGTTCTAAATGTGAACGGAATTCCAATCATTCTAGCTGTTACCTCATCGTAAGATACTAAATCCTTTTTTGACAATTCTTTTATAGAATGTTTCCCCATTGCTCTTAAAGCCATTTTCATTTCTTCTATGGATGCAGTTAGAAACTTTTCTGCTGATTTTACTCCATCTTCGATTTTAAATTGATCTTTAAATTTCCCGTTATACCAAACGGCTTGTGTGGGTGGTTCAAATGGAAGAGCATTTAAAGATTGGGTGTGGGAAACAGTGAATAACATGGCTGAGCCTACATATACTGCATCGGCACCGAGTGCAAGCACTTTTAAAAAGTGTCCGGGTACTAAAAGCCCGCCTGACACGATTAAACTAATTTGTTCTTTCATATTTCTTTTTTTTAAATGATTAACAGCCCTAACAATCCCGTGCAATGTTGGAATTCCGAAGTCATCGCATAAAATGGGTGGGGCCTCTTT
>JAENZK010000053.1 GCA_016841285.1 Guptibacillus hwajinpoensis
AGACGTTGCCACAGGATGTGGCGTTCTTAGTCTTTGATCCTCTCGAAAAACTACCTTTGAAAATCTGAGGCATCCGCCGGAGGCTGCAACTTTATTCAGTAGTGATTTTCTACTGAATAAAGTTTTTGTTTATTGTTGTGGTTCTTCTTTATAATCACAATTTGTACATTGAACCTGTATGCCCTGCTTGTTTTTCTTTTCCACTAACAAGCCATTACATTTCGGACAGGCGCGTGCAATTGGTTTATCCCATGATAGGAATTCGCATTTTGGATATGTGTCACAGCCATAAAAAATCCGTTTCTTTTTACTTTTTCTTTCTATTATATTGCCTTCCTTACAAGTAGGGCATTTTACACCAATTTCTTTAACAATAGCTTTGGTATTGCGGCAGTCCGGAAAATTAGAACAAGCCATAAATTTACCAAAACGGCCCATTTTATAAACCATCGGGCTTCCACAGTGTTCACAGTCTTCTCCCGCAGGCTCATCCTTGATTTCAACTTCCTGCATTTCCTTTTCCGCAACTCTCAATCGTTTCTCAAAGCCTTGGTAAAACTCGTCGATAATTTCAACCCAATTCGTCTGTCCTTCCTCGATCAGGTCTAGACTATTTTCCATTTTGGCCGTAAATTCAAGGTCTAATATTTCCGGAAAAAATTCAATTATTAAATCATGAACAATGGTCCCTAACTCAGTAGGAATAAAACGTTTATTATCTAAGGCAACATAACCACGCTTTTGAATTGTATCCAATGTTGGAGCAAAGGTTGATGGTCTGCCAATTCCAAGTTCCTCTAGCGTCTTTACAAGTCTTGCTTCTGTGTATCTTGGAGGTGGCTGTGTAAAATGTTGTTTTGGTTCAATTTCTTTTGAGGAAACAGACATCCCTTCTTCAATATCTGGGAGTATTTTATCCTCATCTTTTGTGTTATCATCAGTACCTTCGATGTAAACCTTCATGAAACCAGGGAATTTTACTTTTGAACCATTTGCTCTGAATATAACCCCTTCATTTACAAGATCGACGGTCATCGTATCCATAACTGCCGGGGCCATTTGACTCGCAACAAAGCGTTCCCAAATAAGGCGGTATAACCTTAACTGATCCCTGCCAAGCACCGTTTTAAGGCTGTTGGGCGTCCTTAAGATTGAGGTAGGCCTTACTGCCTCATGGGCGTCTTGAGCATTAGCTGATTTTTTTTCATTCTTTTTTTCGTTTTGTGAAGTATATTCTTTTCCATATTCTGATTCAATATATTGATAGGCTTCGGTTTGAGCTGTTTCAGAAATCCTCGTAGAGTCCGTTCTCATATAGGTTATAAGACCGACTGTTCCTTCTACTGAACCTAAATCAATACCTTCATAAAGCTGTTGGGCAACCATCATCGTCTTTTTTGCTCTAAAATTCAATTTCCGTGCAGCTTCTTGCTGTAATGAAGACGTCGTAAATGGGGCAGCTGGATTTCTTTTTCTTTCCCTCTTTTTAACAGAATCCACTTTATAATCCTTGCCCTGAATTCGATTTAAAATATTTTTCACTTCTTCTTCATTGCTTAGGTCAAGTTTTTTTCCATCCGCCCCATAGAAGTTGGCTTCAAAATTCTCCCCATTTACTTCAAAAATACCAGTAATCGACCAATACTCTTCCGGAATAAATTCCCCGATTTCATTTTCACGGTCAATGATTAAACGCACAGCAACAGATTGCACACGTCCGGCACTTAGACCTTTTTTTACTTTTTTCCATAAGATTGGACTAATGTTATATCCAACCAGGCGGTCTAATATTCTTCTTGCCTGCTGCGAATTCACTAAATCTTTATTAATCGCTCTTGGATGTTTAAAGGCTTCTTTAATGGCATCCTTTGTTATTTCATTAAAGACAACACGACAGTCAGAGTTCTCATCAATATTAAGCGTATGAGCTAAGTGCCATGCAATAGCTTCCCCTTCGCGATCGGGGTCGGCTGCAAGATAGATTTTTTTTGCCTTTTTCGCAGCTGTCTTTAAATCTTTTAAAACCGGACCTTTACCACGTATAGTAATATACTTTGGTTCATAATGATTTTCTATGTCAACGCCTGTTTGACTTTTGGGCAAATCGCGAACATGGCCCATGGAAGCTTTTACTTTGTACTTACGTCCTAGATAACGTTCAATTGTCTTCGCCTTTGCTGGCGATTCTACGATTACTAAATAATCCGACATGTACCTATTCCCCCCCTAGCGAGGTAAAAATAAAATCTTCATTATTATTAAATACTTTACATACTTTTGTCAAACATCAATTCTCAATTTATCCATTTTCATGCATATTTTTTAGATTTCTTCTATTATATCCATTGCACTTAATACTAATTTTGCACCTTGCTGAATTAGGCGGTTTGTACCTTGACTTCTGGCTTCAAATATAGATCCTGGGACTGCAAATACATCCCTCCCTTGCTCAAGGGCTTGTTCAGCAGTGATTAGTGATCCGCTTCGTTCTTTTGCTTCAATAATCAATGTACCTTTGGATAAACCGCTAATAATTCGATTTCTTAATGGGAAATGCCATTTTTCTGCTTTTCGATGTGGAGGAAATTCGGATAATAATAATTGAGTGGTTGCCATTTCAGAGGCTAGACTTTGATTACTTACGGGATAAATTCGATTAACTCCAGATCCGAGAACAGCTATTGTATTACCTTTCTCATTAATTGCAATTTTATGTGCTTCAGTATCGATACCAATTGCAAGTCCGCTGACAATAGTCCAATTATTTTTAATCAAAAGTGGTAAAATTGCTTTTATGACCTCATTTCCATACTGTGAAGGGTTTCTAGTGCCCACTACGCTTATACAATTGCTTTTTAATAGGGATTTCTTACCTTTCAAATATAAAACCCATGGGGGATCATAAATCTTGCTTAAATAGGCGGGATATTCGTTATCGAAAATTGTTAAGAGGTGCACTTGTTCTTTATTATATTTATCAATCAGTGCGTCAGTAGAGATGGAATGTAAATCTGTATAGAATAACTTTGTATTTTTTGCAGTCATTTGAAAAAGGGCGGGAAATTGATGTTCTTTTAAGGTGAAGATCGATTGAAGAGTAGAATCAAACTGAATAAATTTGTAGATTGTTTTCCACCCAATGCCGCTAGTACTGTGAATATGAACTAAACGCTTCTTCATTTCTTCCATTTATTTCCTCCTTATATGTAAAAAGGGGCCTCCACAAAATTGTGTCAGCCCCTAGTTTGTCATAATGTCTAGCTCCAACGCCCAGCGACTAGTGGATTTCGCCCACCTCCCTACGATAAGTCAACATCGACAAACTATATTTGTCGTGTTTTCTTTATCTCAGTCGATGTGCTCCAATCCATACGTCGCTTATCGGGCGTTTCCGCTTTTCTATAGATTTTTACACTTTTCGTATAAGCCTTTTTCTTTTAAGACAGAGATTAAAGTTTCACCCATTACAGATGGAGTTTCAGCTACTTTAATGCCGCACTCGTTCATAACTCTGATCTTTTCATCAGCAGTACCTTTACCGCCAGAAATAATCGCACCAGCATGGCCCATGCGCTTTCCTGGAGGTGCAGTGCGGCCACCGATAAAGCCAACAACAGGTTTTGTCATGTTAGCTTTAACCCACTCTGCAGCTTCTTCTTCTGCAGTACCACCGATTTCACCAATCATGATTACTGCTAATGTTTCTTCATCCTCATTAAATGCTTTTAAAACATCAATAAAGTTTGTGCCGTTTACAGGGTCTCCACCAATACCAACTGCTGAAGTTTGACCAACACCAGCTTGAGTTAACTGATGTACAGCTTCATAAGTTAATGTTCCAGAACGTGAAACAACGCCTACATGGCCTTTTTTATGAATGTAGCCTGGCATAATACCAATTTTACACTCATCAGCTGTAATAACGCCAGGACAGTTAGGTCCTACTAAGCGTGTTTTCTTGCCTTCCATGTAACGCTTAACCTTTACCATGTCTAATACCGGAATATGCTCTGTAATACAAATGGCAAGATCAAGATCAGCATCCACCGCTTCGATGATTGCGTCAGCAGCAAATGGCGCTGCAACGTAGATTACAGATGCATTAGCGCCTGTCGCTTGTACTGCCTCTTGAACAGTATTAAATACAGGTACACCTTCTACTTCTGTACCACCTTTACCTGGAGATGTTCCTCCAACGATCTTTGTTCCATATTCTAACATTTGTGCAGTATGGAAACGGGCAGTTTTACCAGTAATCCCCTGAACAATAACTTTTGTATCTTTATTTACAAATACACCCACGTCATTTTCTCCTTTCGTAATCCAGTTCTATCTAATCAAATACGCCTTGGCGTATTTGCGCCCAGATTTTTTCGAGCTTGCTCGAAAAACTACCTTTTAAAATCTGAGGCATCCGCCGGAGGCTTAACTTTATTCAGCAAGCTGAATAAAGTTAACCGACTAATGATACGATTTTTTGTGCGCCGTCAGCCATAGACTCTGCAGGAACAATATCAATATCAGACTCAGCAAGAATTTTCTTACCTAAGTCAACATTTGTTCCTTCTAAACGTACAACTAAAGGAACCGATAAACCAACTTGTTTCGCTGCTTCTACTACGCCTTCTGCAATAACGTCACACTTCATGATTCCACCAAAGATATTAACGAAAATACCTTTAACGTTTGGATCAGAAAGGATAATTTTAAATGCCTCGGTAACCTTTTCTGCAGTTGCACCGCCCCCAACATCAAGGAAGTTAGCCGGATCACCGCCGTAATGCTTGATAATGTCCATTGTAGACATTGCAAGACCTGCACCATTTACCATACAACCAATATTTCCGTCTAATGAAATATAGCTTAAATCGTATTTTGATGCTTCAATTTCCTTTGCATCTTCTTCTTCTAAGTCACGGTATGCTAGTACATCCTTTTGACGGTAAAGAGCATTTGAGTCAAAGTTTAATTTAGCATCAAGAGCCATAACTTGTCCGTCACCAGTCACTACTAACGGATTAATTTCAGCAATTGAACAATCTTTATCGATATATGCATTATACAAGCCCATCATAAACGCAACAGCCTTATTAACCAATTCAGTAGGTATGTTGATTTGGTATGCTAGACGACGCGCTTGGAATGCTTGTAAGCCAATAGCAGGATCAATTTCTTCTTTGAAAATCTTTTCTGGAGTAGCTGCCGCTACTTCTTCGATTTCCGTTCCGCCTTCTTCAGATGCCATTAGAACAACACGAGAAGTTGCACGGTCTAATACAAGGCCGACATAATATTCTTTCTTAATGTCACAGCCCTCTTCAATTAAAAGACGTTTTACTTCTTTTCCTTCAGGGCCAGTTTGATGAGTTACAAGCGTTTTGCCTAAAATTTCGCTAGCATATTGCTTAACCTCATCTAAACTTTTTGCAACTTTTACGCCACCGGCTTTACCCCTACCGCCAGCATGGATTTGGGCTTTAACAACCCATACACTACTATCTAACCCCTTTGCTGCTTCTACAGCTTCCTCAACAGTGAAAGCAACTTTCCCATTTGGAACTGCCACCCCGTATTGTCTGAGGATTTCTTTACCTTGATACTCGTGGATATTCATTCTCCATCCTCCAATCTCTTATGTATACAATATGGACAAATTTGGACTACCTGTCTTATTGTATAGTAGTTTTATCCCCAGTGTCTATATTTCTACAAAATTTTATAAACTCCTTCTAATATTTTTTTATTTACAAAAAAAGTCAACCAGGGATATATTTTGACAATATAGTATTAATGCCTATTTTATTATTCGACATTTTTCATCGATTTGTCAATTCTATATATAAAAGCGAAAATTTCCGCAACGGCTTGATACAATTCTTCCGGTATCTTTTCATTAATTTCAAGTTGACCAAGAAGCTCAACTAAAGTTGGATCCTCTTGGATCGGAATGTTAAATTCCTTTGCCTTTTCCAAAATATTATCTGCTACTTCACCCTTCCCTTTTGCAACAACCTTTGGAGCAAGATCTTTTGAAACATCATAGGAAAGTGCAACTGCTTCTTTTCTTTTAATCCTGAGATCCTGCTTCATATTTTAATATCCACTCCATTCATCGATGGTGAAAATGAGGAAAAATTTTCTGTTGCTGCATTTTTTTTAGTGTTTTTTGTTTCTTTTTCTGAAACCATTATGCTGGACAAATGATATTGATGATTCTCAAGTTTTTCTTTTAATAGCGGTTGAACACTTTTAATAACCAAATTTAAGCTCGGATTATCATTAAATATTTGGATATTTACAATCCTATTTTGGACATGAACATCCACTAACATCTCGCGTAAATACTCCAATTCTAAATAAAATAAAACGCGGCAATAGTCCGGATCGATCTGGCCATTCTGTTGTTTTCTTCCCATCATCTTAAATCTAACATCTGTGGAATGATTTCCAAGTAATATTGGCAGTTGCAATAATAATTGTTGAAATTGTCCTTCCTGCTCGCTATTGATGAGCTGGGACCCAGTAATTCTCGTTAGTAACTGATCCATTTTGTCTTTCACATTTTGGTCCGACGATTCCTCTAAGGCTTTCATTAATAATGGCTTCAATGCCATTAATTTACCTTCAAGCGTTTGTTCTTTATCCAAAAGGCTAATATCATGCTCATATTGTAAACCTAATACTTTCACTGTTTGTTTCAGCAACTGGGATATTTCTTTCCCATTTTCCCAATTCATACTAGGTTCAGCCCTGGTTTCATTTGGTGTTGTTTCCAATAATTGGCCTGTAAGCTGTCTTAATACAGTTTCTAATTGCTGGGTCGAATTTGATTTTAGGCCGATCGCTTGGATTGCATCGAGGACTTTTACTAGAGTATTCGTTATCGTTTCTTCCGTCTGCAGTGCCAATATACTTTTAAGAACAGGTTCGGTTAATGGCAGATCTTTCTGGACTGTAATTTTTATTGCTTCAAACGCTTTAGGGAAATCGGTTTTGGCAATTTCCTTTAACCACTGTGATGCTGCTGTTAGCGATTCCTTAGAGATTGGTAGCCCTTCATTTAAAAATAGCCGCAGTATTTGCTGATTCTCCTTCGTACAGCCTAGTCCGACCTTTTTAAGTAGACTAATAAGCTGCTCCTCGATATCTACACTTTCCGTTTTCGACAACATTAGGTCATCGAGATTATTATCCCCAACTTTTGAAGAAACCATTTGCCCTTTAAGAAGATTTGCATTTTGGAAAAATGATTGGAGGCTATTAAATTGAATCAAAGCTACCCTCTCCTTTCACTGAATTTTGGTAGTGACCTTTATACTATCTGAAAAAGCTCTTTCACAGGTGCAAAGGAACGCCGATGTTCGTCTATTACCCCATATCGTTCTATAGTCTGTAAATGTTGACTTGTACCATATCCCATATGACTTTCAAAACCATATTGCGGATATTTCTCCCCCAACTCTTTCATATAACGATCTCTAGTTACTTTTGCTACGATCGAACTTGCAGCGATGGATATACTTTTTGCATCACCCTTAATAATTGATTTTTGCGGGATCGGAAGTGGTAGCTCCATTGCGTCGCTTAGTAAATATTCAGGTGAGACATCTAGTTTCTTAATCGCTCGAGTCATTGCAAGTTTTGTAGCTTGATATATATTTATTTCATCTATTTCCTTTGCGGATGCACTTCCAACGCCAACACTTTGGGCATGCTCCATAATATATTCGTAAAATTGGTCTCGTCTTTTTTCTGACAAAGCTTTAGAATCATTTATACCCGGCAGGAAGAAGTTCTCTCCTAAAATCACAGCCGCACAAACTACAGGTCCTGCAAGGGGACCACGTCCGACCTCATCAACACCAGCAATCCTATGTATATTTTGATAGCGGAGCTCGTTTTCAAAAACTGACATTTGTTCAAATTTGTCCTTTAACTTCTTTTCCTCTTCCTTACGCCTTAACCACTTGCTATATAACAGCTGGACGCCCTTACGCTTATCACTTTTTACTTCATCTAAAAATTCTTCACCAAAAACTTCTTCAGAGTTCCTAAATATTTCTTCAATTTCTTTGATTGTTTTAGTCATAGTAAAACTCACTTTCTTATTTTACTGAATAAAGATATTACTTATATCGGCATCCCTCGAAAAAAATAAAGAAGGCGTCAAGTACTCTTCCCAACTAAATGAAGTTCAGGAAGTGACTGACACCTTATATTTCTATATCAGATGGATGATCAAAGGTTAAGCGCCCAAGTTTACCAGAGCGTAGATCTCTTATGATAACCTCTGCGGTTTTATCATAATCTATTACTCCTCCGCCCATCAGACAACCCCTAAATTTACCTATTTGATCAAAGAGTTCCACCATTTCTGTTGAAATTTCATTTAATTGATAGCGTTCCTTTAGATTCCCAGGATAATGCTTTGTTAAAAACTTCAATGCATAGACGACGACATCTTGAAAGTCGAGCAAATTTTCCTTAATGGCACCCGTTACAGCCAGACGATACCCTACTTCCTGGTCCTCGAACTTAGGCCATAAAATACCAGGAGTATCTAGCAACTCAAATTCTTTACCGACCTTAATCCATTGCTGCCCTGTAGTAACACCAGGCCTATCCCCTGTTTTGGCAATCGGCTTATTAGCAAGCCGGTTGATCAATGTTGATTTGCCGACATTTGGAATACCGACAATTAAAGCCCGTATCGCCCTAGGGTTTTTTATACCTTTAGCCCTCATTTTATCAAATTTTTCTTGGGTCAAAGCCTTGCATGCAGAGATGATATTTTTCATATCGTTTTTCGTCTGTGCATTAATAGCTAAGCATTTAAATCCTTTATTTTCGAAATATGCAATCCATTCATCCGTTTTTTTAGGGTCAGCTAAATCAGCTTTATTTAATAAAACTAATCGTGGCTTTCCAGATATAATTTCATCGATCATTGGATTTCTGGATGAAAAGGGAATTCGTGCATCAACTAGTTCAATTACAACATCTATTAATTTTAGTTTTTCAATTACTTGTCGTTTCGCTTTTGCCATATGGCCAGGAAACCACTGAATTGTCATGAAATTCACCTACTACTTGATGATTTGAAAATCCCTTGGAGGCCAGTATACAAGGTTTGTTTTTCCTAATACCTCTTCCATTTTTACAGTACCAATAATTCGACTATCTTTACTAAAACGGCGGTTATCACCTAGGACAAATATGTGGCCTTCTGGTATCTTATCCAAGCCTGTAACCTCTTCAAGTGTAAAATCATTAGTAAGAGGTCCATTTACTTCCTGTTTATATTGGTCTAAATATGGTTCCTCAATAGGTTCTCCATTAATATATAAAACATCATCCTTGTATTCGACATGATCACCAGGTAAACCTATTACACGTTTAATATAATCTCTTTCCTCTGTAGCGTGGAAAACAACAATATCAAATCTTTCAGGTTTTCCAATTTTGTAGCCGATTTTATTAACAATCATCCGATAATGATCATGTAATGTCGGCATCATTGACTCACCATCAACAACGATAGGAGCAAACAGGAAAAACCGAATTCCACCAGCTAATAGTACTGCAATGATTAATGCTTTAATCCATTCCCATACTTCATTCTTGCTTTGGGACATATACCGTTCCTCCAAAATAGATAAAAATGTAGAAAATCAAAATAAAGTTAAAGTTGGTTGGAAAAAAGGAGCTTGAATACCAAGCTCCTTCTTCATCAAATTATCGAATTTCTTTAATACGAGCTGCTTTACCACGAAGACTACGTAAGTAATAAAGTTTAGCACGGCGTACTTTACCGCGACGCATAACTTCAATCTTCGCAATTTTTGGTGTATGCAATGGGAATGTACGTTCAACACCTACTCCGTAAGAGATCTTACGAACTGTAAATGTTTCGCTAATTCCACCACCACGACGCTTAATAACAACACCTTCAAACACCTGGATACGCTCACGAGTACCCTCGATAACCTTTACGTGTACACGTAATGTATCTCCAGGACGGAACGCAGGAATGTCTGCTCTTAATTGTTCTTTTGTGATGTCATGAATTAATTGTTGCATCGTTCTTCACTCCTTCCACACAGATGCTCATGCAAAAAATATCCTATATTACAGCGGAACATCGTTTTCAAAACTTGAACACACGTTCAAGCACAAGGATTAATATATCATAAATAATCGCTTGTTTCAATAGCTGATTAATAATTCTTGAACTCTTCCAACCACTTTTTCTCTTCTTCCGAAAGCTCTCGGTGTTCTAACAAATCCGGTCTTCTTACAAATGTTCTTCTTAGGGATTCTTTACGTCTCCATTCTTCGATTCTTTTATGGTCCCCCGATAATAATGTATCAGGAACTTTCATACCGTTAAAGTCAGCCGGTCTTGTGTAATGGGGATGTTCTAATAGACCGCTGCTATAAGAATCACATGGAGCAGATTCTTCATTTCCTAAAACACCTGGGAGAAGGCGAACTACACTATCGATAATGACCATACTAGCTAACTCGCCACCCGTTAACACATAATCACCAATTGATATCTCATCTGTCACTAGAAATTCACGAATCCGCTCATCATAGCCTTCATAATGTCCACAAATAAAAATAAGATGGTCCTCTCCGGCTAATTCTTGTGCTTTCCTTTGAGTATGCCTTTCTCCTTGTGGACACATGAGAATAACTCTGGGGCGTTTTTCCATATCTTTTGTTAAGTGCTGAACGGCATCGAAGATAGGCTGCGGTGTCAAAACCATCCCAGCTCCGCCTCCATATGGATAATCATCGACCTTTTGATGTTTATTCGTAGAAAACTCGCGAAAATTATGTACATGATATGTTGCAAGATTACGCTCTTCCGCTTTTTTCAATATTGAATGACCAAATACGCCATGAAACATTTCTGGAAACAAAGTTAAAACGTCGATTTTCATTTATAGTAATCCTTCCATCAAATGAACTATTACTTTTTTATTTTCTACGTCAACGTCCTTAACGACATCTTCAATATACGGTAAAAGTAAATCCTTTTCCCCCGGCCTTTTTACAACCCAGACATCGTTCGCACCTGGGGAAAGAATTTCTTTAATCGCTCCAAGTTTTTCTCCATCTTCTGTAAATACTTCACAGTCGATGATTTCATGGTAATAAAATTCACCTTCATCTAAATCATTAAGCTGATCTTCATTAATTTTCAGCATTTTTCCTTTATATTTTTCAACATCATTGATATTATCTAAGCCTACAAAAGTCAATAGATGAAAATTTTTATGCAGCCGATGTGATGATACTTTTACTTCGATCAAATCATTTGGCGCAACTTCTATATATAGAATGTTCCCTTTTCTAAAACGCTCTTCCGGAAAATCCGTTGAAGATATGACTCGAACTTCTCCCTTAATTCCTTGCGTATTTACTATTTTGCCGACGTTAAAATATTTTGTCACCGAAAAACCTCCCGTCTATCTAATCTCATCAATGACTCCATCCTTTATAACAATCGTTCGTTCTTTTGTAAGCTCGTTCCAATCATCCCCTATATTGATCTCCAATATGCCTGAAACTTCGGTTTCTTTTAACTCAGTACCTAGGGGTAGAATTTCTAACTGTTGGAGTTGAAATTGTAATAATTCACACTTTTCAGTTCTACTAGAAATTTCTTCGTCAAATCTGGATACATCCACCGGGGATGCCTGAGCCTTTTTAGTTTTCTCATATTTTTTCTTTTCAAACTGAAGCTGCCCAATTTCATTGTTCATCTGCTCGATTTTCTGTTCAAACTTTCGGAATAATTCATGCTTACTTTTCTCAGTTAATATTTGCTTGACAATTATATTTCTTATATTTTTCATATCACTACTCCCGAGATAAAAGCCATTAAAAATAAAGAATATGAAAAAAGGGAGAGGTTGATCCTCGCCCTTACATAATTTCTAGGTGAATTCTTTTACTTTCATTCGTTGCAGCAGCATAAACTACTGTCCGAATGGCTTTGGCTATACGCCCTTGTTTTCCAATAACTTTTCCTACGTCGTCTTTATGAACTGTTAGGCTATAAGTTACTTTACGATCATCTTCCAGTTCTTTAACTTGAACATCGTCAGGATAATCTACAAGTGACTTAACGATCGTTTCAATTAATTCGATCATAGTAATCACACAACTTACTTAGATTGCTTTAAGTTGTGGAATTTTTCCATGATGCCTTGAGTAGAGAATAAGTTACGTACTGTGTCAGAAGGTTTTGCACCATTTTGTAACCATTTAAGTGCTGCTTCTTCATTGATTTTTACTTCAGCTGGGTTAGCAACTGGATTGTATACTCCAATTTCTTCAATGAAACGTCCATCACGTGGTGAACGAGAATCTGCTACTACTACACGATAAAAAGGAGCCTTTTTTTGACCCATACGCTTTAAACGAATTTTTACTGCCATTTCTAAATCTACCTCCAATATGTTTTACACATTTTTAAATACTATCAATTTTTGATTCATTTGTAAAGTAAAATTTATTGACACCTATTAGAAATTACATAAATGGAAATTTAAATCCTTTTTTCTTGCCTTTCATGTTCATACTACTCATTTGCTTAAACATTTTCTTCATATCTTCGAATTGTTTAAGCAAGCGATTGACTTCCTGAACAGTTCTGCCGGAGCCTTTCGCAATTCGTTTCTTCCGACTGGCATTAATGATCTCAGGATTTACTTTTTCTTTCTTTGTCATCGACTGTATGATCGCTTCAACATGCTTGATTTGCTTTTCGTCTACCTTTAAATCTTTTAAACCTTTTATTTTATTAGCACCCGGCAGCATGCCGATTAAATCATCTAAAGGACCCATTTTACGAACTTGAGCCAACTGATCTAAGAAGTCATCAAACGTAAAGCTCATTGTTCTCATTTTTTCTTCTAATTCTTTTGCCTTTTCCTGGTCGACATTGGCTTGTGCTTTTTCTATTAAAGTGAGCACATCACCCATCCCAAGAATTCTCGAAGCCATCCGTTCCGGATGAAAATCCTCTAATTGATCTAGCTTTTCACCCATACCAACGAACTTAATTGGAATATTTGTTACTGCTTTAATAGATAATGCAGCACCACCGCGTGTATCACCATCAAGTTTTGTCAAAATTGTTCCCGTTAAGCCTAGCTGTTCATTAAAGCTTTGCGCTACATTAACAGCATCCTGCCCTGTCATTGCATCAACAACGAGGAAGATCTCATCCGGTTTTGCAAGTTCCTTGATTTGCTTTAACTCATCCATTAAGGTTTCATCGATATGAAGACGCCCTGCTGTATCAATTAATACATAGTCGTGATGTTCTTCCTTGGCCTTCTCTATAGCCTGTTTTGCGATTTCAACAGGGCTAACCTGATCACCAAGTGAGAAAACAGGCAGATTCAGCTGCTTACCAAGTGTTTCAAGCTGTTTAATAGCAGCAGGCCGATAAATATCAGCAGCTACAAGTAAAGGTTTTCGGTTATATTTTTTCCTTAAAAGATTTGAAAGTTTTCCAGTCGTCGTCGTTTTACCAGCACCCTGTAAACCTACCATCATAACTACAGTTGGTGGACGGTTGCTGACAGCGATTTTGCTTTGAGAACCTCCCATTAGTTCGGTTAGTTCCTCTTGAACGACTTTGATTACTTGCTGGCCCGGTGTTAAGCTTTTCATCACTTCCTGGCCTATAGCCCGTTCTTTCACTCGCTTGACAAAGTCTTTGACAACTTTGAAATTAACATCTGCTTCTAAAAGTGCCAAACGCACTTCGCGCATCATTTCATTTACATCGTCCTCAGTAACTTTCCCTTTGCCACGAATTCGCTGGATCGTATTTTGCAGTCGGTCGGCTAATCCTTCAAACGCCATAGCGGCCGCCTCCTAATCTAATTTCTCAAGGGCCTCCATCAATTCATTTATGGTATCCCTATCTCTTTCTTGGTCATTAATACAAAGCTTTAGCTTTTGGATGATTTCTTGTCTTTCTTGAAATTTCTCAAAAAGATGAAGCTTACTCTCATAATCTTCAAGCATAGACTCTGTTCGCTTAATGTTATCGTAAACAGCTTGTCTTGAGACATCATACTCCTCACCGATCTCTCCAAGGGAGTAATCATCAAGATAATATAATGACATATAATTCCGTTGCTTCTTAGTTAACAAGGATTGGTAAAAGTCAAAAAGATAATTTACCCTCGTTGTCTTTTCGAGCATACATCGTACCCTCCTTGTTAAGTGAATTCCCTTTACAGGTTTAAATATTACACTGTATAAACTGAATTGTCAAGTAAAAATACTTTATGCTTCTTCAACTTCAGAGCTTTCCACCATTTCTGCGAATAATCCATATACAAACTGTTCTGGATCGAATTCTTGTAAATCTTCCATTTTTTCGCCGAGTCCTACAAATTTAACCGGCGTTTTTAATTCGTGACGGATCGCAAGGACAATACCGCCCTTAGCTGTTCCATCAAGTTTTGTCAGCACAATACCTGTAACGTCCGTTGCATCGCTAAATTGCTTAGCTTGACTCATGGCATTTTGTCCTGTCGTTGCATCTAGAACAAGTAATACTTCGTGAGGGGCTCCTGGTACTTCGCGTTCAATCACGCGCTTCACTTTTTCAAGCTCCTTCATTAAATTTACTTTATTCTGCAGGCGTCCTGCTGTATCACAAATAAGGACATCAACTTTACGTGATTTAGCAGCCTGCACAGCATCGAACATAACGGCAGCAGGATCAGAGCCTTCTGATTGTTTAATGACCTCAACTCCAACACGCTCTCCCCATACCTCTAATTGATCAATGGCACCAGCACGGAACGTATCACCGGCTGCGAGTAAAACGGATTTCCCTTCACTTTTAAGTTTATGAGCTAATTTCCCAATTGTCGTTGTTTTTCCGACTCCGTTCACACCAACAAACAGGATAACCGTTAAACCGTCAGACTGGATATTCAGTCCTTCTATCTTATCGTCGTCACTGGTAAATAATTCAACTAGTTTTTCAGAAATAACAGCTTGGACTTCCTTCGGGTCTTGGATATTCCGTTTTTTAACTTCTGTTTTAAGAACGTCTATTAAATCCATTACTGTCGTGACACCGACGTCAGCACTGATTAAAATTTCCTCTAATTCTTCGAAGAATTCCTCATCAACTTTGCGATAGCGTGAAACAAGATCATTTACTTTTTCAGAAAATGAACTTCTTGTTTTTGAAAGACCATCTCTAAATTTTTCTGTTACAGCATCAGTTTTTTGTGATATTTTATCTTTTAATTTTTTAAAAAAACTCAAGGTATGACCTCCTTTTAACTTTCAATTAATTGCTTCGATTCTTCAAGACGTACGGATACTAGCTTTGATATTCCGGATTCTTGCATTGTAACTCCGTATAGCACATCTGCTTCTTCCATTGTACCTTTTCTATGAGTAATAACAATAAATTGTGTTTCTTTACTGAACTGCTTTAAATAAGCAGCGAAACGGGAAACATTGGCATCGTCAAGAGCCGCTTCCACCTCATCCAGAACGCAAAAAGGAACCGGCCTTACCCTCAGAATGGCAAATAAAAGGGCGATCGCCGTTAACGCTCGTTCTCCACCGGATAATAGCCCTAAATTTTGAAGCTTTTTACCAGGGGGCTGGGCAACAATATCAACACCTGTATTAAGGAGATCTTCCGGTGCTGTCAGTACGAGATCAGCCCGTCCACCACCGAAAAGCTCTTTAAACACTTGCTCAAATTCAGCTTTGATACTAAAGAAGGAGTGTTCAAAACGCTTCTTCATCTCCTCATCCATTTCCTTAATAATTTGGTGAAGAGTATTTTTCGCCTCCATTAGATCGTTTTTCTGTTCTGTTAAGAATTGATAGCGTTCCGATACTCGTTCAAATTCTTCGATTGCACCGAGATTAACTGTACCTAATTCTTCTATTTCCATTTTGATTAATTTTACTTTTCGTTTTGCCTCGTCAATATCCAATGTTAATGGATACTTTTCCTTGGCAGCATCAAAGGAAAGCATATATTCTTCACGCAAATGGGTTAGACGATTCTCTAGCTCCACATCAAGTCTATTTATTTTGACTTCTTCTTCCTTTGTCGCATCAAGCATTTGCTTATGTTGACGTCGTATTTCTTTATTTTCACGTGATAAATCCTCGAATTTCAATTGCTTCTCAAGTCTTTCTTCTCTGCGACTCGTAATAAGGGTAAGGGTTCTTTCTTTTTCCTTTGCCTTTTGAATAATGTATTCATCAAGCTTTCCTTCACCGGACACATTAGTACTCATTTCATCATTTAAAAACTCAAGGTCCGAGGTCACAAGTTGTAATTGATTCATCGTAGTTGTTTTTTCATCATGTAGACGATTTAATTGTTCTTTCTCATTTTTTACTAATTGTCCTTTTTCGGCCGCTAACACTTTTAGTTCTGTTACTTTTTGCTGTAATACTTCTTTAGACGATTGTTGACTTTTCTTTTGGCTAGCAAGAATGATCATTTGTTCATCAATCGATGTAATGTTCTCTTCTAAACTGCTAAGATTTTCAATTGCTTTTTTCAGCTTGTTATTGGCACTTTCCTTTTCTTTATTAAGGCCTTCTATTTCAAGGTCATAAAGTTTAAGGCGTTCATTGATATTTTTCTCCTCGATCTCTAACTCTCTAATATCACCTTTAATTTGATGCTCTTCAATACGAAGACCTTCCCCAATTTCTTTTAATTGTGCCAACTGATGCTCATTCTCATGAATTTCTTCTTTTAACGCTTTTACCTGTTGTTCAAGGGCTTCTGTCTTCCGCTCCATATCTGGTAATTTACTAACTAAATCTTCTAACTCTCTTTGACGGGTAAATAATGATGTTGTTTTTTGCTTAATGGACCCACCTGTCATGGAACCGCCTGGATTTACTACATCACCTTCAAGAGTTACTATGCGATAACGATGATTTACTAATCGAGCTATTTCATTTGCACCTTTTAAATCTACAGTAACGATAACAGTTCCTAATAAATTTTCGATTACAGCATTATATTTGCTTTCATAGGTAACTAAAGAAGAGGCAACACCGATAAATGCGGGATGTTGTTCAAGCATCGATGCTTGAGTATATGGAATGGATTTACCCTTAATAACACTTAATGGTAAAAAAGTTGCCCGACCATGATGATTTTTCTTTAGGAAAGAAATTGCCTCACGGGCATGATTTTCATGATCAACAACTACATGCTGCATAGCACTGCCAAGGGCTATTTCGATCGCGGTTTCATATTGTTTTTCAACATGAATTAATTCGGCTACAGCCCCTTCTATTCCAGGCAACTTTGCTTTTAAGACCTCTTTAACACCTTGGAAAAAGCCTGAATATTCTTCCTGCATTTCCTCAAGCATTTCTTTTCTTGACCTGAATTTTTGTAAATATTGATAGGCTTGGTAAAGCTGTGTTTCTTTTTTGTGATATTCATCCCGTTGTTTTTCTAATTTGAGTTCCAACTGTTTATATTTTAGAGCTTGAGCTTGCAAGTCCTCTTGTTTTTGTTCCACATTTTTTAATAAAACTGATTTTCTATCTTCTAATTCTTTTCTAAGTAACAAGTACTTCTCATTTTCTTGATCCAGTCTACCCTTCTTACCATCAAATTGCTTTAGCTGATCATCCAAGTGACTTTTTTCATTTTTTAAGGATGCTTGGTTGTTTAATAAATCGATGTACTCGCTTTTTAAATTTTCAAGCTCTCCTTCAATATCATGGCTTACTGCCATAAGCTGTTGCTCACAGCTTCCTAGATCTTTCTTGAGCGATTGAAGTTCAGTTTCATATTGTTCTAAGATCCTCGTTTGAATCGATATTTGTGCTTCGTAGTCTGCCGTTTTCGTCCTTAAATCTTCTATTGTTTGTTCTAGTTGGGAACGGTTCTGTGTAGCATTTTTTTTCCGCTCTTTTAGAACCTCCCTTTGGCCCTCCAGCTTTTCTAATTCATTACTGGTCAGGAGCAATACTTCCTGGAGCTCCGTGATAGAATCGTCAAGCACCTGAATATTTTCACGAAGTGCTTCCATATCGGCTTCTTGTTTTTGAACCTTCGATAAAAGCTCGATTTCGACATCCTTGTGCTCTTCAAATTGCTTTGATAAATGCTCCCATTTCCCATGTAATTCTTCTATTTCATAAACAGTTAGAGCAACCTCGGTTTTTTCCAGATCCTCTTTCTTAGCCAAATAATCTTTAGCAATCGAAGATTGTACCTTTAATGGTTCTACCTGGCCCTCTATTTCATGAAGAATATCGTCAACCCTATTTAAATTATCTTGTGTTTCAAATAATTTAATTTCAGCTTTTTTCTTTCTTGTTTTATATTTTAAAACC
>JAENZK010000054.1 GCA_016841285.1 Guptibacillus hwajinpoensis
GTGAATAATCTACACTTGGGACGTGGGAAAAGTCGCGTTAGCGATTTTGTTCTGTGTCTTTCGCTAGAGGAAATATTTTAAATTTTTGTTTATTTTAGTATAGCTTTCTGGTTAAAATATTTATATAATTTAAATAAATAAAATAATTCAATTTATTATGACTAGATTAATTTTTGAATAGACAAATATATACATAAACCAATAATTAGTAATCATAGAATCCGCAATTCAGCACTAAAAAAGGGGGCAATGCTTTATGATTGAGCAATGGTTAGAGGTAATTGATTATGGTACCCTTTTATTTCATGGAGCAATCTTTTTAGCGGCTGCGGTATGGTTGCCATACACGCTTGTTAAAGGAGTTAAGAAAAAAAGAAAAGAAAGAAAAAAGCAGAAGTTTCAAGTGATTCAAGGCGGGAAAATCAAGAAGGTTTCCTGAATGTGCTAAAGCCAAATCTACCAACAGGCAGATTTGGCTCATTTATTTTTACAGTAAACTACACTTGTAAATCCTCTTTAGGCAGTTGCTCCGTGATTAAATTTGGTTTAAATACATAAAATCTCAAAGCCGGATAAATAACTAGGCATAGCACTGTTGCAGCAACAAACGGGATTGGAAAAATATTGGCTGTACTTAATGTTAAAGATGTAACAGTTGAGATAATAAGTGTCAAAATGCCAGCTATATTGAAATTTTCGGAATAACTAGAATTACTTTCTACAGCCATTTTCTTTCTAACAAAATAGTAATCTACGATTACAATGGTTGCCATACATGTTGTCAATACTCCAAGGGCATCTAGCCAGCTTTCCACAAGGGATAAAATGTTAAAATAAATCATTATAAGCGCTAGAAAATTGGCTAATACAACAAAAATGGCGCGATTTCCTTTCCAGCCTAATGCTGAAAAAAGATTTGTAAGGGCCAGGGAACCGCTGTATGTGTTAAGGATTTGGGCTTTTCCGTTGGCCAGGAACATTAAAATAAACCCAACAGCTCCGCTAAGGATGATGAAGAAGGACGCCATATCATTAAGAACAATGCCTCGGGCTTGGTCGACCGTCATTCCTGCGTTTGCCACATAGTATTGGACTACGGCATCCATACCAACATAGGCAACGACTCCACCGGCAATTAGGATGATGATACTTTGCATCAAATTACCGCAAAAGGCAATCATGAACACATCTTTTTTGGTACGGGCATAACGACTGGAATCCGCACTTACCAAAGTCATAGCTCCTGTAGCACCAATCAAAATATTGACCGCACCGATGAACTCCATTACGCCCGTTGATTCGCTAAATTGTGGCCCGAACGAAAGGAGATCACCTGCTGAATTGTTACCGAGTGCGGCTGCATCAACAATTATATAGACTAAAAGGATTAGGAAACCAATAGTGAAGACAGAAGCAATTCGATAAACTACGTTGATTCCAAAAATTGAAAATAAAACCCAGCACAATGTAAAAATACCGTAAATTAGTATGACACTAAAGAGGGTTGATTCCATATTGAAGAAAAATAAAACTCCATGGTAAAGCAAGGCATTTTCTAACGCCAACATTCCAAGTATCATGAAACAAAACACTAATGATGAAACAGCCGAACCTTTCACACCAAAACCATAGAGGCGGGTCAGCACGGTGCTTGATAAGCCCTCCTTACGTGCAATATTACCGAGCAGCGTTCCAAAGATCGTTCCAACAATTAAGCAGATGACACCGGCAACAAGTCCCCATAATAAACCGGCTGTAAAGGTGGCCAACGCTCCAAACAACATAATCAAAAGGGTTGAACAAACTCCCATTGGGTTATTAGCAAGTTGAATCCAGGATTTCCTCTCATTTTCTGGAACTGACTCCAAGGCATGGTCATCCATTTTCGTTTTTAATTCTGATGCATGTAATTCCATCATTCATTCCTCCTATGCAATTTCCTAAATGGTTTAGTGCTAGTTGAACGTCGGTTGTCTTATGTCTCGCACGAATTAAATCGCTTTCATTTTCTGGTTTCCTCCTTTTCCTTTATTTTGAATATTCAGTAGTGTTGTCTGATCCTCTATTGGAAAGGAAGGGCTGGATTCGTTTATCTGAATATTCGAATAATATTAGATGTATTTTAGCTATTTTCAATCTGCATATGGTGTTAACTCTTTAACATTTGTCTTAAATCTTTCGCCACGATAAAAGTAGTAAAAATATGTTAATAAGTTAGCACATGAAAGTTTTGTAAGCCTTTATAATTCAGATTAATCAGAAAAATAAACAAATGAAGGGGATGTTGAAATGGAAGCAATGACTCAAATCAGTCCAAATAAAATTAAATTTGAGGAAAAGTATGGTCCTTTTATTAATGGTGAAATGGTAGAGCCGGCCAATGGTTATATTGATGCCATTAACGCAGCTACAGGAAAAGTCCTATCCAAAATTGGGCGCGGTGGTCAGGAAGATATTGAACGGGCTGTCAATGCTGCAAGAGCTGCATTTCCGGGCTGGTCCAACACAAGTGTTGAGCAACGGTACGAGTTGCTTAATAAGATTGCTGACGTGCTGGAAGCAAATCAAGAGCGTTTAAAAATGATAGAATGTCTGGACACAGGAAGATCGCTTCATGAATTTGATTTAGATTATAAGCTTGCTATCTTTCAATTCCGATTCTTCGCATCTACGATTCTAAGCTATTATGAAGGGGCTTCACGTCCAATCGACAATGGTTACTTAATCACGAAAAAAGAACCACTTGGTGTCTGCGGCATGATCATTCCTTGGAATGTACCAATGATCATGGCAGCAGGTAAGCTTGCTCCGGCATTAGCAGCTGGCAACACCGTAGTGTTAAAACCGGCAGAAGATGCGTGTCTATCGATAATGGAATTTTCTAAACTGTTAGCTGATATCCTCCCTAAAGGGGTTGTCAATATCGTTCCTGGTTATGGAACAGAAGCAGGTCAAGCACTCATTGATCATCCAAATGTTGATAAGTTAACTTTCACTGGCAGTGTAGGTGTTGGTAAATTAGTGGGTAAGGCTGCAGGGGAAAAAATAGTCCCGGTGACACTTGAGCTTGGTGGAAAATCTGCGCATATTGTGTTCCCTGATGTCGAAATAGATAATGCCGTTGAAAATGCGACTTTAGGATATACGTTCTTTAATGGAGAGAGCTGTGTCCTTGGATCACGACTTTTCGTTCATGAAGATATTTATGATGAATTTATTGAAAAATTAATCACTAGAGCAAGACAAGTGAAAATTGGTCCGCCGACAGACCGTTCTACACGTTTAGCTTCCGTTATTAGTGAAAAACAAGGAAAACGAATACTAGGCTATTTTGAAATAGCCAAAAATGAAGGTGCGAAAATCCTTTATGGAGGAAATCGTGTGACGGTTCCAGGTCATGAACACGGCTACTTTATTGAGCCAACAATTATTGAAGCAGAGCCTCATATGAGAATCTTCCAGGAAGAAATTTTCGGACCTGCTGTAACCGTGACAAAATGGAAAGATGTCCATGAAGTCATTGAAATGGCTAATGGAGTTGAATATGGACTGGCTGCTGGAATCATGACTAATGATCTTCAAAAGGCAATGGATACAGCTAATAAACTAGAAGCAGGAAGTGTTTGGATCAATTCATACTTTAATTTCCAATTGGGTGCTCCATTTGGCGGCTATAAAAAAAGCGGAGTAGGTAGAGAACAAAGTAAGGAAACTTTAGATTCCTACAGCCAATCTAAGACAATTACAGTTGCCTACAACCTTCCAGAGCCGGGAATGTTCTTATAATCAATCTTTATAGTAAGCGCATTCATATTGAAAATAAAATTATCAATTGAGGGATGATGTAGAATGATGAATGTTGAAAAGATTATGAGAGATAAAGACTTCCAATTGGGGATCTTTTCGTCAAACTGCTCCGGTGGTTTTGCAGCAACGAAAATTCCGGAAAGATGGTCGGCTTCATGGGATGATTGTTTACGCTTAGCTCAAATTGCTGATGAAGTAGGAATTGACTTCATGCTGCCAATCGCACGCTGGGTAGGCTATGGTGGTGAAACTGATTTCCACGGTAGCGTGTTAGAACCGATATCCTGGGCTAGTGGGCTACTTGCATCGACGAAACGTATCCAAGTGTTTTCTACGATTAATACAGCCTATACACATCCGATCGTCGTCGCAAAACAAATTGCAACAAATGACCAAATAGGTCATGGACGTGCAGGTCTTAATATCGTTGCAGGTTGGAACAAATGGGAATATGATGCATTTGGGATTGAACTACCAGAAAAGCATGAAGACCGCTATGCATTGGCACAAGAATGGTGGGAAATCATTTCGAAGATTTGGTATTCTGAAGGACCATTTGATTATAACGGAAAATATTTCAATATGAAAAATGTACATGGTTCTCCTAAACCATACAATGGAACGGTTCCAATCTTAAATGCAGGATCATCAGGTGAAGGAAGGGACTATGCAACTAGAAATTCTCACTTTGTCTTTACAAATGTAATGGGCCCAGAGGACGGAGTTGAGGTGGTAAAAAATATCACAAGTGCTGCTAAAAAGAATCATAATCGCGATGTGGGTGTCTTCACTGTAAGCCATGTTGTTTGCCGACCAACGAAAAAAGAGGCTATGGATTATCTGCATTATTATGCTGAGGAAAACGCGGATTGGGGTGCTGTCGATAACTTAATGAATCTCCAATCACTGCATGCTAAATCATTCACTGATGAAATGTTGAGAACATACCGATCACGCTTTGCGGCAGGACACGGAAGTGTTCCACTTTATGGCACACCGGATGATGTAGCAAATGAAATTGCCAGGTACCATAAGGCTGGTTTCTCTGGAATGACTGTGGCTTTCGTTGATTATATAAGCGAATTAGAATATTTTGCTCAAGAGGTGCTACCAAGACTAGAGCGAATGGGTGTCCGTTTACCACGTTTAATAGAACAAGAGGTTTAATCTATATAAATGGCAGTGAAGCTTTGTGCTTCCTGCCATTTTGTAATATCTTTGTTCAGTTGTTTAATTAAAATAGTAAATTACATAAAAAGTTTCGTAATGTTAAATTTACGTATTGTAAATACGTTTTCCTTTGATATAATAATTTAGAATATTTAGATTATTCTACCGGTTAAACAGAAGAGAAAGGTGGGTAACAGGTAATAATTACCAATTTGATGTAAGCGATTGCAAATATTTTCCAGAGAATCTTTATAAATCAAGATATTTATTTTTATTTAATAATATTTTGGCGTGAAGGTGGATGAGAGCATGAGATATGAATGGGAACCTTATTTAAAATATGGTTATAAAAAGTACATAAAGAAAGATGAAATCCTGTTTTCGCAAGGAGAAAAAGGCTCTGGCTTTTACTACGTGGCAGAAGGGAAAATAAGCATAAGCCTTCTTTCGGAAGAAGGCAAGGAGCGTATCATTGATTATATGTTAGATGGCACACTCCTTGGTCAGCAAGGAATCATCGAGCAGCCATATAGTGTTTCAGCCGTGTGTGACACCAATTGCTATCTTTATTATTTTTCCAATGAAGCATTTAGATCCATTTGTAATAATCACCCAGAGGCTAAAAGTATTTTTATAAAGGATCTCAGCACTAGAATCAGAGTGCTGGCAGAAACCGTTACTATGATTAATATGCCTTTTGAAAAACAAATGGCTCGTTTCTTAGTCCTGCTAAGCCAGAAATATAATACTCATTCCATTCCAATTACTCAAATTGCACTAGCACAATATATCGGAACTTCACGAATTACAGTCTATAAAATCATGCAAAAGTGGGCTGACAAAAACCTGATTTCAATTGGAAACCAAAAAATTGATATTATCAATCTTAATAAAATGACAGCACTTATAGGATAAGGGCTGTCTACTGGAATTTTGAAATGGGGGAATACAATGCTTGCATTAGAAAAAGACACTTTATTAACTTGGGAGAATTACTTGGAGTATGGAAAAAGGCAATTTTTCAAAGAAAAATCGGTTGTTTTCAAACAAGATGAAGTAGGAAGCGGTTTTTACTATGTGAAAAAAGGGCTCATTAAGATTGTCTCGGAGGGAACTAGTAAGAATGAGAGGATACTAGATATCGTCGGTCCTGGATATTTAATAGGGGAACAGGCCCTTGATGACTTGCCTTTTTACTCAACAGCGATCAGTCATGTTGACAGTGTTTTATATTATTTTTCTAAGAATGATATCGAAGAGTTGACGGTGAAAAATTCGGAGGTTATTGAATTATTGGTTCAATCCCTTTTTTCAAAAGAAAAATTATTATTAAATAATATAAATGCCACAAGTGCGGATACCCAGTATCAGGTTGCACATGCCCTTTTGTATTTGATGGATTGTTATCAGAGTAACGAAATTAATTTGACCCAGCAAGAACTATCCCTGTATGTTGGGTTAACGCGAATTACGATTTATAAAATATTAAAAGAATGGGCAAGTGAGGGTATTGTTTCAATAAGGAATCGAAAAATCAACATTAATGACCCAGATGCACTAAAGGCAAAGCTAAGACTGTCTATCTAGGGACAAAACCCCCTGATAGACAGTCTTTTCTATTAATTTTTCTCTACGAGTGCAATGACTCTCACAGGGCTGCCGCTACCGTTTTCTATTTTTAATGGATTCACAACAAGAACAGATCCCGTTGGGGGCAGTTTATCCAGGTTTGTTAATTGGGCCAGCCCGTATTTATTAGCTCCAAGAAAATAATGATGGCATGGAAGCGGCGGATCAAAAGAAGCTGCCATACCGGCATCTGTTCCAACTGTCTCTACACCAGCTCCTAGTATATCCCGTTCCTCTACAAGAAAAATAGCTGCTTCTTTTGTTATTCCAGGTGTGTGCGACCATCCATCTTCACCAATGTTATAAAATTGCTTATGATCCTGGATATGCTCGCTCCACCCGGAATGAATCAATACCCAGGAATGACTCTTAATCTGACCATACTGACTTTCAAAGGCTCGAATATCCTCTACGGTTAAACAATAATCTGGATTTTGCTTTGCTTTTTCGCGAATATCAATAACATAGGCTTCTCCAATCATGTTTTTCATCGGGATTTGGTCCACACTATCGTTATCTTTTCCTGTAACCCAGTGAATAGGTGCATCAAAATGGGTTCCTACATGTTCTCCGGCAACAAAATCATTCCAGTAACAATCCTGTCCGGTTTCATTATATTTAGACAATTGCTTGAACTTAAACCCGCCTGTATTGGCATTAGGTTCAGGTAATTGAATGACGGGTGTATTTTCATTCAGGACTTGAGCCAAGTCCACCACTTCGATGTGATCTTTGACGATACTATTTAACAATTCCTTTAGAATACCTGTTTTTACTGTCATTTTACCAACTCCTTAGAAAAAGTAATTTCGTTTTCTTCTGAATAAACGTGAGGAATGTAAACATCAATCACGGCGGAACGGCCTTCTTTTACTTGCTTTAATCCTTCGTTTAATGCTTCCTTGAGGTCTGAGCGATGTTTCACGGTAATGGCATGGGCATCCCCAGCTGCAGCAGCAATCTCGGCATAGTTGGCCGGCGAATCAAAATTGACAAAAAAGTTATTTGTTTGATTTGCGACACCGTGAGGATGAACACCTAAAGTCGAGTGCTTTGGTGCCTTCCATCCTTGGTTATTGTAAATAACCGTTAAAAAAGGTGTGTTATATCTTTTGGCCATCCAATGTACTGTTGAAGGGATGCTAAATAAATAAGAACCATCCCCGGTTAGGCTGATTACGGTCTTGTCCGGGTGGGCAAGTTTCATGCCGATGGCTGCTCCGCCGTTCCAGCCTAAGGAGCCTGCACCACTTCCAAAGTAGGAGCCTGGGACCTTCGCTTCAATATGATTGGAAATGACACCGTAATTGGTGATTCCTTCATTTAATACAATCGTGTTTTCGTCCATTAATTCCCGCACGCAAGCAGTAAGGTATTCAGGCGTAATTTCGCCATTTTCAGTCTTTTCCGCACGTCTTCTTTCTAACTTGAGACGATAATTGTAATTGGAATAGTCAGACCAGCGTTTAGATACCATTTCTTGATCAATCGTACCAATCTTCGTAAGGCATTCGTTTATTTGCTGAAGAGCCGTGTACGAATCAGCTTTAAAGAAACGTTTGGATTGGATATACCATAACGGCATCTCTTCTTTTAATGGATCGACATCGATATAATAAATGGTTGCACTGTCAGATGGTTTGTTTTTTGTAGGAACCCAAGGCACATCACTGTCAAGTACAAGGACTAAATCAGCTTCCTCAAGAAGATCAACTTGTTTTTGAATATTCCAATATGAACCGCAATGCATCGGGTGGTCAGACGGGAAATTCATATGATGCGGGACGGATTCCATAACCGGAATCGCCAATCGCTCACTCAAACGAACAAGTTCGGCAACAGCTTCCGTATTCCTTCCTAAATAGGATGTAATAATCAACGGTTTTTTGGCAGATAGGAGATCGGTAATTAATCCTTCAATTTGGTTTGGAGCTATCGCTCCTGGAGAAATCGGTTCCCATAGTTCTTTTTGCAGCGTTACAGGTTTCGTTTCCTCCTCCATCACTTCTCGAGGTCCCATTAGATAAACGGGTCCCATCGGATCACTCTTCGCGAACTGCAAGGAGCGGTGGACAAGCTGTTTTACGTTGGCGCCAGTCCGGATTTCATTGTCATATTTCGTATAGCCACGTACGATGCCGCGTTGATCAAACACATCCTGAATCCAGTGAATGAACTCATTTCGGCTTCCAAGCAACTCATTTTCCTGAGTATAAGGGGAAGAACCGGCAAAAATTAATACAGGCACTCTGCTTCTAGAGGCATTGTGGATGGCGCCTCCCAAGTTTTGCGTACCGCATTCCACATGCACCATAACCGCCTGCGGCTGACCTGTTGACTGAGCGTAGCCATGTGCCGCGCTTAAAGCAACAAATTCGTGAGGACACGTAATTAATGTTGGAAGTTTTCTATTTTCTTGTTCAGCGATCGCTAAACTTTCGATAATGGACGGATGGTCACTTCCTAAATTAGCAAAAATATAAGAAACACCTGCCTCTTGTAAGGCTTCTAAAAATGCTGTTCCAGTTGTATACAATATTAATCCCTCCTAAGTTTGTCTCTCCTGTATTATCAAATGCGCCTTGGCGTATTTGCGCCCAGATTTTTTCGAGCTTGCTCGAAAAACTACCTCTGAAAATCTGAGGCATCCGCCGGAGGCTTTAACTTCATTCAGCAGGAGATTGTACCCCCACTGAATTAAAATACTAGCTCGCATTCATCTCACCACTTATGGAAGTGGGAGACTTCTGCTGAATGAAGTTAAATTTCCTGTTGAGTTTATAGTAAAATACCAATTCTTATTTGATAGTTAATGAATTAACATATTTGAGTTTTTATTTGGTAAGAAAAAATGTTAAAGAGTTAACAATAAAAAGCAGACTTATTTTGTAAAGTTAAAACCAGATTAGAGAGTGTACTAAGAAAGAGACGAAGAGGGGTGTACAAATGAGCTCCTTTGATTCAGTCATCGTTGGAAGTGGGATTAACTCGTTAACAGCGGCAGCCTTATTATCCAAAAAAGGACATAAAGTTTTAGTTTTGGAAAAAAATAATTGGATTGGCGGCTGCATAAAAACGGAGGAACTAACAGCGCCTGGTTTTAAAACAGATGTATTCTCAGGATGGCATCCGTTGTTTGTTACCAGTCCAGCCTATAGGGAACTGAAAGACGAGCTTGAAAAATACGGACTTCAATATGTAAATACAGAGGTTCCGACCGGTGTTGTTACACCGAACAATGAAAGCGCAGTTTTATATAAGAACCGGGAAAAAAATAGAGAATCCTTGAATCGGATTATGTCAGGTGAAGGGGACCGCTATTATGATTTGATGGAGGCTTTCGAGGGGAAGTCCGAACTCATTTTTCAAATGCTTACAAATGAACCTTTATCATGGTCTTCCTTCCAGATGGTGCTGAAAACAATTAGGAAGAAGGGGCTAATGGAATGGAAAAGTGAAGTCGGCGATATGATTAAATCTGCGGATCATCTGCTTAATCAATATTTCAATAGTGATTTAATTAAGGCCATGTTTGCCCCCTGGATTTTACATACAGGACTTGGCCCCAATGATGCAGCAGGAAATATTATGTTACAGGTCTTGTTATCTTCCTTTGAAGCTGTTGGTTCGCCTATACCAGTTGGGGGCGGCGATCAGCTCGTGAAAGCATTAATGAAAGTGATCGAAAACCACGGCGGAAAATTCATGACCAATGAATCCGTCGAGGAAATTATCGTTGAAAACGGCAAGGTCAAGGGAGTGCGGACCAACCGTAATCAGTTTATAGCAAACTTTGTTCTTGCCAATGTAACACCCCATCAATTATACGAGAAGCTTTTACCGGGACATTCCATACCGGAGTCTTTGCAAAAAGATGTGAGGAACTATCGATATGGAAACGCGGCGATGCAAATACATTATGCGCTAGATGCACCTTTAAATTGGGAAAACCCTGAATTAAAAAAGGCGGCGATGATTAACCTGATGAGTGGTGTTCAAGGTGTGAGTCAATCGGTTAACGAAGCTTATAACGGTTTGCTTCCAAAAGAAGCCACCATAGCGGTCGGTCAGCATACGGCCTTGGACCCAAGCCGTGCTCCGGAAGGAAAGGCTACCCTCTGGGTGCAGCTGTTAGAGATGCCGAGAGTACTTAAGGGAGATGCCCTTGGAGAAATCGATACATCAAACGGATACTCAAATGAAGTGATTGAAGCGTATGCAGACCGGATTGAGCAACGAATATGTAAACATGCTCCGAATTTCAGAGATTGTATTATTAATAGAAAAATTCTATCACCAGCAGAGTTAGAATCAGCAAACGTCAATTTGGTTGGAGGAGATCCCTATTCCGGGGTTGCATCCCTAGATCAATTATTGCTGTGGCGGCCGACATCGAAATATAAAAAGCATGACACACCTGTGAAAAATTTATTTCATATTGGCGCTTCTACTCATCCTGGTCCCGGGCTTGGGGGGACATCTGGCTACCTTGTAGCTCGTCACATTTTAAAAAAGTAGTTTAATAAATATTTTAGGAGTGAAAATAAATGAAAACACAAGATAAGCTTACGAATGAGTTGATTGAATTATTACAAGGAGAAAAAATCGTATCTTTGGTTACCACTAACGCTGAAACAGGTTATCCCAATCTTTCAATGATTTCATGGGTATTGGCAGATCCGTCAGGTGAAAAAGTCCACTTTGCGGTTGGACACAAAGCCTCAAGTATTGACAATCTTGCAAATGATCCCAATGTTATTTTAGGTGTGATTGGCGCAGGAAGTTGTTTTTCCATTAAAGGAAAAGGAGAGTTCTCTGATGTTATTGAAAAAACGATTAAGCTGCGCGTTGTCACAGTAGAGGTTGAATCCGTAGAAGACGTCATGTTCTATGGGGGTATGGTAACAGCAGAACCGCAGTATGAAAAGACCTATAAAAAGGAATTAGCCGAAAAGATTGACAGTGAAGTGTATGGTGTCTTGAGAGATGCTTTCGGACATACAGCGAAAACTAATAGAGTTCTAAACCTATAAACATCATAGCTTTACACATTGGCTATGATGGTATTTTTTTGCATATTCACATACTTGTTAAACGAATCTTTTACAAGATTAATATAATAAAGGAGTAAGAATAATGTTAAAACCTAGTAAACTTGGTTATGCTGAACTTGCTGTTAAAGACATGGAGGGAATGGCGCATTATTATTCAGAGATAATGGGATTTACATTGATGGAGGAGGATGAAAAAGGGAGGAAGTATTTCAGCTCAGGTCTTGATCATCACAATATTGTCTTAACACCTGTGAATGATAGCAACTTATTATCAATGGGGTTTCAAATAGATAAGGGTGTTTCACTGATTGAGGTACAAAAAGAACTAAACAAACTTGGCATTTCTTCCAAGTTCAAGTCTGATGCTCAACCTGGCGTCCCAGAGCAGCTAGAACTGAAGGATCCTGATGGATTTACTGTAAATCTTTTCTCGGAAATTGATACGCCCGCACCACGTTTCAAAGAAAAGGGAATTATTCCAAATAAACTAGGACATCTAGGATTAGCTTCCATGAAGCCTCTACTAACAACTGCCTTTTATAGAGATGTTTTAAACCTTTATCATACAGACAGAATCGATGAGATAGCTAATTTCCTAACATGTAATACGGATCACCATGTAATCAATGTTTCAAACCTTGGTAAACGTATTGGCCAGCGAAATCTATATCACATTGCTTTCGAATTAAGAGATGCAAGTCATCAATATCAAGCACTTGATATTTTAGCGAAAAACGATATTAAAGTTCTTTGGGGCCCAATCCGTCATACAGCCGGTCATAATGTCGCTGCCTACCACCACGATCCAGATGGAAATTTAGTTGAAACATTCATTGAAATGGATCAATTAATTCCAGGCTTAGGCTACTTTGACCCACGTCCATGGCACGAGGACTTCCCAATGTTACCAGGGTCTTGGGATACTAACTCGCAGTGGGGAACAAAATTTGAAGGAACATTATTAGACTATGCGTCAAAGAAATATGAGAAGGTTTCAAACTCATAGTATTAAGCTGAAATTAGATGACTTCGTTATTCAGCCGGAGTTATCTTTATGAACAGCACTCAAAATGAAGAATGTGAGGAGATCAATATGATACAGAAAATGGAGCATGTAGCGATAATGGTTAAAGATATGGATCAATCGATTCGGTTTTATTCAGACATCTTAGGCTTTATCGTTCGTCTTGTTGGCAATAAACCTGATCGGAAAATGGCCTTTTTATATATCGAATCACAGCCGGATATGGAGATTGAACTAATTCAGGAGAAAACAGCAGCTACCGTCTACAGTGAAACGGGAATTGTGAACCATCTTGCTTTTACAGTCGATAACATTGATGAAACGATTCACTTCTTAAAAGAGAAAAAAATCGAATTTACATTTAATGAAGTGAAGTCTACATTGGAAGGCGGGCGCATGATCTTTTTTTACGGACCAAATCAGGAGCTACTTCAATTGGTAGAGAAAGTAAATAAAGCAGGCCGCAATTCTCAATAATACAACATATGCAGTGATCAACAGCACCTCCCGGTACGATATCCGTATCTCTAATAGGAGGTGCTTTTCATATTCATTTCTTGGATTATTTAAAATGTTTTTAGAAAATTTAGAACATTTCATAATATGAAATCTCGCTATGATTAATGGCGTGTAGTTTTAGTAAATTGATAGTAACGAAGCAGAGAAACAACTAAAGGGGATGGTAAAAAGTCCAAGATACTAGATTAACTTTTATCAATAATGTTAGCTGAAAAATGTGAAAAAGGAGAATGGAAAATATGGGAATTCGTACAGGTGAAGATTACATTAAAGGACTGCAATCGAAAAAACCAGAAGTCTGGATGGAAGGTCGTAGAATAACGGATATCGTGAACGAACCGGTATTTAAGCAGCCAATTAAAGAAATAGCCAAATTATATGATATGCAGCACGATCTAGAATATCAAGACAAAATTACTAGTATCTGTGAAGAAACAGGTGAACGAGTATCGAATGCCTTTATCGTACCAAAAACATATCATGATTTAATGGCTCGTCGATCTTTATTTGAAATTTGGGCCAAAGCAACCTATGGGTTAATGGGGAGAACACCCGACTTCTTGAATGTAACCATTACAGCCATGGCAAGTACACCAGAATTCTATGCGAAATATAACCCGCAATGGGCAGAAAATATCCAAAACTATTACAAGTATATTCGCGATAATGATTTGTTCTTAACACATGCGATCATGAATCCACAAACAGACAAATCAAAGTCATCTAAAGATCAAAAAGATCCGTTCACACATTTAGGTGCTGTTCGCGAAACAGAAGAGGGTATTATTGTTCGCGGTGCTAAAATGCTGGCGACTTTAGCACCAATTACGGATGAAGTTATTATCTACACATTCCCAGGATTCAGACCAGGGGAAGAAGATTATGCCTTATCTTTTGCGGTACCAATTGATGCACCTGGCTTACGAATGATTTGCCGTGAACCGGTACAAGACGGAAAACGCTCGATCTATGATCATCCATTAGCATCAAGATTTGAAGAACAGGACGCAGTCCTTGTGTTCGATGATGTCTTAGTTCCATGGAATCGAGTATTTATCTATAAAAATATTGAAGCAGCTAATAGAATCTATACAGACACAGGTATCAATCAAAATATGCATCAAGCAACCGTTAGAGGATTAATTAAATTACAATTTGTACAAGAAGTGGCCTCGAGTATTGCAGATTCAATCGGTGTCGATGGATTCTTGAATGTACAATCCCAATTGGGTGAATTGGTACAGTCTGTTGAAACGATTCGAGCATTATTACGCACAGCCGAAAACGAATATTCTGTGAGAGCGAATGGGGAATTTGTACCGAATCCTCTACCATTAGAAACGATTCGTGGTATTTTACCAAAAGTCTATCCTCGTGCCATTGAACTGATTCAAACGATCGGCGCAGGCGGTTTACTCGTGCCACCAACTCAAGCTGACATGATGGCCTTGCCTGATGATATTGAGCGGTATTATGGCGGTCGTGAGGGTGTTACTGGTGAAGAACGATTGCATTTATTTAAGCTTGCTTGGGATCTTACGATTGAAGGATTTGGCCAACGATTGGTGCAATATGAGCGTTACTACTCAGGGGATCCGATTCGTAAATTAGGGATGTTCTACAGCAATTATAAGAAACAAAATCCTTCTTTTCCACTTGTAGAACGCGCATTGGCAGAGTCCAAGGAAAGTAATAATAAAAATAAAGTTAACGCAAAATGAGGTCAATCTAGGGTATGAAAAAGCAATATCCAATACACAAATAAAAATCTATAAATATATCAATTGTAGAAAGGGAGAGTTTATTCAATGAAATTAGTAAGTTTTCGTCAAGGGGAAACAGAAAGCTTTGGAGCAGTAATTAATAATGGAGTAGTAGATTTAAAGAAAAAATTCAATAACGAATTTGCAGATCTTAAAACATTCCTTGAAAGGGTGAATGTTGAAGACCTGAATATTGACGCAAACGATGTTCACTTTTCATTTGAAGATGTTTCGTTGTTACCGGTTATTCCGAACCCAGAAAAGATTATTTGTGTGGGTCTAAACTATCATGCCCATGTCGAAGAGTGTGGAGAGAAGGAAACAGCAACACCGGTTGTCTTCTTTCGATATGCTACTTCTCAAATTGGCCATGAAGAAAATCTAATTCTTCCTAAAGAATCTTCAAACCTAGATTTTGAGGGCGAAATTGCAGTCGTAATTGGAAAAGGTGGAAGACGTATTAGTGTAGAAGATGCCTATGATCATATTGCAGGGTATGCTTGTTATAATGATGGTTCTGTTCGGGATTGGCAACTTCGCACCAGCCAATGGGGTCCTGGTAAAAACTTTGACGGTACTGGCGGGTTCGGACCTTGGATGGTTACGAGAGGAGAAATTAATGATGGTGAAGTACTATCATTAGAAACAAGAGTAAATGGGGAAGTAATGCAAAGTACGACTACTAATTTGCTTATTTTTTCTATCCCTGAGTTAATCGCGTTTATTTCAACGTTTACAACGTTAAAGCCTGGAGATGTTATTGTAACTGGAACTCCTGGTGGAGTAGGGCTGAAGCGTGAGCCACAACTCTTCTTAAAAGACGGGGATGTTGTTGAAATTGAAGTTAGCAAAATTGGTACATTACGTAATACTGTTAAAGCTGAGTAATATTTATAATTTTACAAGATTAAATTTGGATAAAGGAGACGATATGATGTTAAAACCTAGTAAACTTGGTTATGCTGAACTTGCTGTTAAAGACATGGAGGGTATGGCACATTATTATTCAGAGGTATTAGGCTTTACATTAATGGAAGAAGATGAAAAAGGCAGAAAGTATTTCAGTTCAGGTCTTGATCACCATAATATTATCTTAACACCTGTTGATGATAGCAACCTATTATCCATGGGGTTTCAATTGGATAAGGGTGTTTCAATGATTGAGGTTCAAAAAGAACTAAATAAGCTTGGCGTTTTTTCTGAGTTAAAATCTGATGCTCAACCTGGTGTACCAGAGCAATTAGAACTGAAGGATCCTGATGGTTTTACTGTGCATCTTTTCTCAGAGATTGCTATGCCAGCACCGCGGTTTAAAGAAAAAGGAATTATCCCAAATAAACTAGGGCATTTAGCGTTAGCGTCCATGAATCCTTTAAAAACAGCTGATTTTTATAAAGATGTATTGCAATTTCATTATACAGATAAAATCGATGAACGGGCCAACTTCCTAACATGTAATACGGATCACCATGTTTTAAACGTTTCAAATCTTGGAAAGCGTATCGGACATTCAAACCTATATCACATTGCTTTCGAATTGAGAGATGCAAGTCATCAATATCATGCTCTTGATATTTTAGCGAAAAACGGTATTAAAGTTCTTTGGGGTCCAAACCGCCATACAGCTGGTCATAATATCGCCGCCTACCACCACGACCCAGATGGAAATTTAGTTGAACTATTCATTGATATGGATCAATTAATTCCAGGATTAGGCTATTTCGACCCACGTCCATGGCATGAGGATTTCCCGATGTTACCAAGATACTGGGATGACAACTCTCAATGGGGTACAAAATTTGAAGAAACATTATTGGACTATGCATCTAAGAAATTTGAGAATGTATCTAACTCAAAGTAGATTGTTATCTTCAAAAATTAAACACCACTGAGATCGTCAAATTCCGGAAGTCTAAAATTTCTATTGGAGGAGATTTAGAATTGAAACAAAAACAGCATAGTCCCAATCCCATGCTAAAAGTACTTGCTCTAGGCACCGTGTTCACGCTTGCTACTAGTATGACTTCTTTCGGAATAACAGGAAGTTCAACAGCAAAGGCAAGCGATATACCAAAAGAAAACACTAAAAGGGCAACACAGAAGCCAATAAATTATGCAAATGGTGAGAAAAAGCCAAATGTGATCTATATTATTTTGGATGATATCGGGTTTTCGGATATTGGTGCCTATGGATCAGAAATCAAAACACCGAATATTGATGAGCTGGCCGCGAACGGCCTGCGCTACAATAATTTTAACGCAAAGCCGCTTTGTTCACCTACTCGTGCCTCCCTTCTTACAGGAAGAGAAAATAATTCCGTTGGGATGGGTTATGTGGCAGATTTCTGGCTGGGCTCGGACCGTCCTAATGTGCAGGGCTCCGTTACTCCTGCTGCAGGGACAATAGCTGAAATGTTAAAAGGAAATGGGTACAGTACATTTGGTGTTGGTAAATGGCATAATGCACCAATAGATACAGTGACACCAGCGGGACCATACGATTATTGGCCACTTTCTAAAGGTTTTGAAAAGTATTATGGGTTTATGGAAGGGGAAACCGACCAGTTCTACCCGCAGTTAGTAAATGGTAATGAAATGATTCCCACGCCAAAGACTGAGGGATATAACCTTAACGAAGATATCTTGGCACATGCGAAAAAATACATTACCGACCAGGTTTCCGTTTATCCAGACAAACCTTTCTTTATGAACTTTGCTTTCGGAACAGCCCATTCCCCTATTCAGGTTCCTGAAAAATATATCAAGATGTATGATGGGGTCTATGAAAAGGGCTGGGATGTCCTCCGCGAAGATCGCTTTAAGCGACAAAAGGAGCTTGGTATTATTACACAAAATACTGAACTAGCACCTTCAGACCCAACCATTAAACCATGGGACAGTCTATCCGCGGACGAAAAGAAACTATATACCCGGTTTATGCAGGCATATGCCGGCTACATGACACAGGCTGATGAAGAGGTTGGCAAGCTGGTAGATCATTTGAAACAGGTTGGTCAATATGAAAATACTATGTTTGTTCTAATTGGTGACAACGGTGCAACAGATAGAGGTGGACATGAAGGAACCGACAGCTTTGTAAGTACGTTGGCAGGACGAGTAGCCAGCCTTGACGAAATAATGCCGAAATATGATTTGATTGGAGGCCCGGATTTTCAAGCATTATATCCTAAAGGATGGGCCCAGGTTGGAAACACACCATTTAAAGGATATAAGTTTGGCGTATACGCAGGTGCTCTTCGTAATCCATTAATTATTTCGTGGCCTGAAGGCATAAAAGATAAGGGAAGTATCAGAAGCC
>JAENZK010000055.1 GCA_016841285.1 Guptibacillus hwajinpoensis
AGTTTCTATTCCAAGAACTAGCCCGTGATAATATCGAAACGTTTAAAAAGCATAACGTGAAGAAAATTGTCACGATCGACCCACATGCTTTCAATACGTTTAAAAATGAATACCCTGAATTTGGATTGGAAGATGTAGAGGTATTCCACCATACTCAATTACTTGATCTATGGATTAAAGAAGGTAAGCTGAAACCGACAAGAGAAGTTAACGAAGTGATTGCCTACCATGACTCCTGTTACTTGGGACGCTATAATGGCATCTATGATCAACCACGTGATATTTTAAAAGCAATACCGGGAGTAAAGCTCGTTGAAGCAGCTCGTAATCGTGAAAACGCGATGTGCTGTGGTGCCGGTGGTGGTTTAATGTGGATGGAAGAGGACACAGGTACACGTATAAACGTGGCTCGTACTGAACAAATATTAGAAGTTAATCCAACAATGATTAGCAGCGGATGTCCATACTGTTTAACAATGATTAGTGATGGTACGAAGGCAAAAGAAGTGGAAGATCGTATGTCTACGCTGGATATAGTAGAAATTTTAGAAAAAGCATTGTAGATATAACATTTTCTTTTTTTGTCTATTTGTATGAAATAATCAAGTATTGGCAATAATTTTAAATAACTATTATTTGAAAATTTTAAATGGAGTGAAGAAAATGAGAAAATTTAAAAAGAGGTCTTTTAAAGAATTAGTGATGGAAAACAAAAGACAGTTACTAAATGACCAGGAAGCACTAGATAAAATAGAAGAACGCTTGGTACAAAGGGCACAAGCTAAATTAATGTAACGGTAAAGCAGGGGAAATTTTTCCTGCTTTTTCTTTTTATATAAATAGTAACTTTGGCAGATATTAAGATGGAAATCTTAATTTGAATGTTAGGGATGTATTTCTAATGCCAGAAAATGAATATCAACAATATCAGCCCAAGCATATTGGGACGAAGCCAAGAAAATATGGGAATAACAAAGGGGCAAAATATCAAAATAAAGGAGGCAACGAACCACAGGTTATTCAAACAAAAGGGGAATAACAAAATTTATTAGAATAATTTGGGCACTAAATGGAAAAATAAAACAGTAATCAATACTTAACAAGGAGAGAAGCAAAAGATGACAATGAACAACAAACCAAAGCCGGATGATCGTAGTGACAATGTAGAAAAGTTACAAAGTATGGTCCAAAATACGATCGAAAATATTGAGGCAGCACATGAAACAATGCAATTTGCTTCCCCAGAAGAACGTGCTCAAATCGAAGCAAAGAATAAGCGCCGAGAAGAATCAATTGCAGGCATGCGTGAAGAAATTAAAGACGAAGCGGCAGCACGCGAGAACGGCTATCAGTAAGAGGACAGGAACTTCCTGTCCTTTTCTATTTGTTGCTTAAAACTAATGACATTTCTCACTTTGTGATAAAATAAAAGTAGTGAAAGATAAGTGATATAGAGAGAGGAAGAGACGTTTCATGTTTGTTTCAGAAGTAAAAGTTGATGTCCGTTATGCGGAAACAGATCAAATGGGAGTCGTATATCATGCTAATTATTTAGTATGGTTTGAAATTGGAAGAACTGCTTTAATTAAAGAGTTAGGATTCAGTTATGCACAAATGGAGAGAGACGGTTATCTTGCCCCTGTAGTGGATGCAAACCTTTCTTATAAAAAATCAATGCATTTTGGGGAGACTGCATTAATCAGAACATGGGTCGATTCCTATGATGGTTTCCGCACCGTATATGCATACGAAGTTTTGAACCCTGAGGGAGAAGTTGCTGTAACAGGTCAAACTCACCATATTGTGGTTAAAAAAGATTCATTTCGTCCGGTCCGCTTTAAAAATTATTACCCCGAGTGGCATGAGGCTTATGAAAAGGCAAAAAGACAAGAGGAAGAATAATCCATGGCCTTTGGAATCAACCGAGAAGAACTGAAAAGCTGGAAAGAAAAGGTTAATACTGGAGAGATGGCTTTTTTAACGCATTATTGGCTTCATCCGAGGTTCCCGGAAAACAACACGGTTACAAAAGCGGGTTGTAATGACCTTGAAAAGCTGGTGAAGTGGGGTAAACAATATGGCTTAAAGGAAGAATGGGTCGACCATCGTCCGTTGTATCCGCATTTTGATTTAATCGGTGTTAAGCAGGTTGATATTCTTTTTCAAGAAGGGCTGGACAGCCATGTTGAAAGATTTCGACTACCATTAATGAATGAAGAGCATTCACTTTATGCCATTCATTTAACGATGACAGAAAACAAAGTGGTTCAAATAGGGAAGTTAGGTACATTTGAATTCCCAAGAGGTACATACATATACGTTGGAAGTGCAAAACGAAATATAAGGTCGCGGGTTCTACGTCATATTAAAAGAGAAAAGCCTTACAGATGGCACTTTGACTACCTGCGTCCACACGGAGACATCTGGACGGTCGAAACCTTCGATGATTCACTCGATGAATGTGGCAGATATAAACAATTGAAAGAAAAATACCAAGCACACGAACTAGTTAAAGGATTTGGATCATCAGATTGTCATTGCTCCACGCATCTCCTGTATATACCGGATTAACAAAAACGAGATTTCAGTATTTTGAAATCTCGTTTTAAATGCACTTTAATTTAGTTATATTGAAATTCTAATTCATCTCGTTGGTCGTTATAGGCTACAGTTAAATCATGATTATCAAAATACCATTCATCTTCACGTTCAACATAGAAGGTAATGCCATTGTTCATGACTTGGATTGTGGGTTCTATTGGCTTTTCCACCATCATCCCTAAAGAAAATCCAGCTTGAAGATTACTTTCTCCTCCATACCTTGCATAAAAACGAACGAAGTCACCCTCTGCTAATTCCATTTCACGTTTATACCATTCAAAAGCTGCTTTAGTTATCATTAGTTGCATTTTCGTTCGACCCCTTCCCAAATCATGTTGTACACTACTATTATAAAATTCGAAAAATTAGATGACTGTGACATTTGTCACAACGCCGTAAGCGTTCACAGTAATGAAATAAAATTGTCAAAAAGTTGTGTCTAATTTGGAAGGGGATGGAAACAAAAAATAAAAGCCGACCATAAAGGCCGGCTGTTTGACTTTTTAATTCCCCATATGCTGTTCATCTGCACATTCCGGGCAACGACCATAAATTTCAAACTTATGACCGGTAATTTCAAAATTTTCCATCTCATGGTCGATAATGCTCATCGGACATACATGAACCTGCTTCGTCTTGCCGCAATCCGTACAAATAAAATGATGGTGGTGATGAATGGACCCGCATGTAAATCGAAAATGCTTTTCGCCGTTCATATCAGTTGCTTCTAAAATGTTTAATTCCTCAAACAAATAAAGATTCCGGTAAATGGTATCAAAGCTAAGACCAGGAAATTCCTCTTTTAAATACTCTAAAACATCTTTTGCAGTTAAATAGCGGTTGTGGTTGGAGAACAGATGCAGTATTTTTTCACGTTTATCCGTCTGTTTATAGCCGCTATCCTTTAATTTTTCGATCGCTTCTTCAATGTTCAATTACTCCACCCCCTGAAGCTTTTTTCCAAAACTTAATTTCAACTTTTTCCAGTATATTGCCGCCATTAAAATCAGAATGGAGAAGATTACAATCGTTCCACCAGGAGCGATATCCATATAATAAGCTGCAATTAAGCCTCCAACAACGGCTAATTCCCCGAAAATAATAGAAAAAATTAATGTTTGCTTAAAACCTCTTGCAATTCGGATGCTGGCTGCCACAGGCAATGTCATTAATGCTGAAACTAAAAGGACCCCAACAATTCTCATTGATGCTGCAATGACAAGGGCAACCATAATAATAAATAAAAAATGGATCGATTTTGCGTTAACACCAGAGACTGCCGCATGCTCTTCATCGAATGACAAAACGAAAAGCTCCTTAAAAAATAAATAGATAGCTAAAACGACCACAATTGTAACCGTGAGTATTGTCCAAACATCCAATCTACTTACAGCTGTAACACTACCAAATAAAAAACTAAACAAATCCGTATTAAATCCATTGGCTAATGATATAAAAACAACACTTAGACCGACACCACCAGATAAAATAATCGGGATCGCCAGCTCCTCGTAATGTTTATACACTTTACGTAGCTTCTCAATAAACAGTGCTCCGAAAACAGAGAAGAGCATTCCCATATACATTGGATTTAATCCCTGAAGAGAAGTAATCTTTTTTTCTATTAACATACTTGCTGCGATACCTGCTAAAGTAATGTGGCTTAGTGCATCCGCAATAAGCGACAACCTTCGGACTACAATGAAAACACCAATAAGTGGTGCGATTAGGCCGATCATAATACCTGTTAAAAAGGCATTTTGTAAAAATTCATATTGGAGTAAATTAGATATCATGCAAACGAACCTCCATGTACGTGGTCGTGAGTTAATACATGAATATCATGACCGTAAAAACCTGAGAGCTCGGCATTTTCCATATGTAAGAACTCCTCGGAGTCACCATGAAAATGCAAGGTTTTATTTAATAAGGCAACATGGGAAGCGTGACGTGTCATTGTTCCAATATCATGTGAAACCATAATCAGCGTAATTCCTTTTTGTTTATTTAATGATGTCAGCATATCATAGAAGTTTTCAACATTTTTAATATCAACACCTACGGTCGGTTCATCTAAGATTAGTAACTCAGGTTCACTTACTAATGAACGGGCAATGAAAGCGCGTTGTTGCTGACCGCCGGAGAGCTCGCCAATATTACGGTGGGCAAATTCATCCATGCCAACAGCTGAAATAGCCTCTAATGCTAATTCTCTATGTTTTTTTGTAAGCCTTTTGAATAACCCAATCTTAGCGACAAGTCCACTTAGCACAACTTCTAGTACAGTCGCCGGGAAACCGGTATTAAAACTGTTTGCCTTTTGCGATACAAACCCGATTAAATGGCGATTCTTTAGTTTGGAGATAGGGGTATCAAAAACATTTATGTCCCCTTGGTCAGGTTTTAAAATACCTAAGATCAACTTTATCAACGTTGATTTTCCGGAACCATTGGGACCGACAAGTCCTAAAAATGTACCTTTTGGTATTTGTAGTGTAATATTATCTACTACTTTTTTTTCATCATAGCTAAATGAAACATTTTTTATATCTACTGCCAACTCTTTTGAGTTTGAGTGGTCATTCATAAAATTATCACCCTGCTTGTTGTATTAGTAATGTTCAACTTTTTTCTTTTTTTCTGGAACAGGATCGAAGCCACCCGGATGAAACGGGTTGCATTTAATGATGCGGATCGCTGTTAAATAACTGCCCTTGAACACACCGAAGCGTTTAAAGGCTTCTAATCCATAATGCGAACAAGTAGGATAAAAGCGGCATGATGGCGGCTTTAAAGGCGATATAAATTTTTGATAAAAACGAATTAATCCAATAAATAACCACCGCATTATTCATAACCCACCTTCCGCTTATTTCGTAACCATTACGATTTATATTAAAAAAAATAACGTAAAATGTCAATAAGAAAAGCGCTAGCGCTGGAGCTAGACAATAAGAAAGGGCCAAGGACAATGTTCTCTTGTCCAATTTGGCCCATATTTTATTCTATTATTTTCATATCCGGCATCAACTGTGTCATATGATTAGTAATATCCGCATAAACACTTGAATCTTTATTGTATATATTTTTTAACGGAACAACAGTATATTTTGACACTGCTGTTTTTCTTACAATCGTCGGCAAGAAGGAGGGATTTTTAATATCAATAACAACATCGCTGCCGTTAATTGTTTTCACAACATCTAACTTAAGAATGCCGCCAACTTCCTTATAAATTCCTTTTTGACCGGATAAAAAGTTACCTAAAGAATAGATCACAAACGTTTTTTGTCCATCCTTTCGCTCTACCCATTCAGTAGGCTGCAATACATGGGGATGATGCCCTAAGATAATATTCGCACCGGCATTTGCTAGCTCTCTTACTAGCTGCTTCTGATTATCATTCGGGAATCTTTGATATTCGTTACCAAAGTGGACACTAACAACAACTGCATCTGAAATAGCTTTCGCTCGTACGATATCATTTTTCATAGCTTCCATATTTATTAGATTAACTAAAAAATCTTTTCCTTCAGGGATAGGAATACCGTTTGTCCCATATGTGTAAGCTAAAAACGAAAATGTAATGCCATTCGCTTTTATTGTTCGAATCGTCTGTTGGTCATCTTCATTTAAATAGGAACCGGTATAAAGCATTCCAATATTATTCCAATGCTGGATTGCATTCTTTATTGCTTTCTCCCCGCGATCCAATGTATGATTATTGGCCATGGACACAATGTCAATGCCTGCATCCTTTAACGCATCTCCAACTTCTGTTGGACTATTAAAGGTAGGGTAGGTGGAAAGACCAATCTCACTACCACCGATCATCGTTTCTTGATTGGCAAAAGAGATGTCCGCATTTTCAATGTACGGTTTCACATCGGCAAGTAATGGCTTAAAATTATAGCTATCCCCAACTTTTACATCCTTATAAACAATCCCATGAATTAATATGTCCCCAATTCCGACTAAGGTGGCTTCCGATGGTGGCAAGGTCTTAGAATTTAATGCAATGATTTTTGTTGGAAGATCATGCACTACATTTTCCGGAGGGGCCATAACGCTTGATGCATAATCAGCCTTGGTAATATACATCTGTAAAAGTAGAAAAACTGACAAGAAAAACAAAGTCATCGACAAAATCGATAAATACATCTTTACTTTTATCTTCATTTTTATAAAAACCCTTCTATTTTCTCTCTCTAATATAATACAAAAATAGACGACTTTTACTAAAAATAGATAAAAAATTTTTCTCTATTCGTCATTAATATTTAAAAAATAACAATATTCACTCTAGTTGCTTTATTCGTAAAAAGGATGTCTATAATTTGACAAAATATAACCGTTGATTTTTTAGGACTTCGTATTAAAATAAGGTTATAAAGATGAAGGAGAGAGTATAATGAAATTCCCTAAAAATGTTATTTTAGAATCTGTTGTAGAAAGAAAAAATCACCCAACTTATGGCCTTGAGTTTGTTCAGGAACTTGGAAATGACGATGCTGGATATGATGAAATGGTAGTAGTAATTTTTAAATACCAAGATAAATATTATAGTGTAGAAATCCAACATCTTCACGGTGATAATAACTACGACCATTGGGAAGATGAAGTGGATTGCGCTGAAGTAATCCGTAAAGAAGCGGTCACATATTATTGGGAAGAAGTTAAAAAAGAATTAGTGATGGCGTAATTCCAATATAGATTGAATTACTTTTCTATAAAATGTATAAGCTAACGACTAAGGTTGTTCAATACTTCACTTAGTCTTAGCTTTTTATTTTTTTATTCAAAACATTTCTTTTGCATAATATAAATGAGATGGTTATAATATACGTATTAGGGTATTAATAAAAGGGATAAAGAGGTGAATGAAAAGTGGTAACAATAACAAATACTGCCATTGAGAAAATCAAAGAAGAAATGGCTTATCATAATCAAGAAAATGATAAAGAATTTTTCCTTCGTTTAGGAATGGGAATTGGCTGAGGGGGTCCACAGCTACGTCTGGCTCTGGAAGAGTCAGCTTTACCAACAGATGAACAGTTTGAACAAGACGGAATTAAATTTTTAGTCAATAACAATGATAAGCAATACTTTAACGGTCTAGCGCTTGATTTCCGTGATTCATGGATGGGCGGAGGCTTTATATTAGTAGATTCTGCTGGTAGTGAAGTCGGCGGGAAGTGTTAAGGAACATCCGCTGAATTTTATTCTGAAATAATGTTTAACCACCTTTTTTTGAAGGTGGTTTTTTTCATTATCCACCGAATGACCATATTTTGACCAATTTATCTTTTTAAATAATAAAGAGATATAAACATATTCTATTTGTATTCAACGATCTATCTTGCTCTTAAATAGGATTTAACTTGTTTTAAAATACATAATGTTCTATATTTTCGGCAAATACAGTCAATTTATTTGCGATCAGTTAAATAGAAATATAAAATAAAAGAAAGTTATAAGAGAAGTGATTATTAAATTAACCAATCTATACATTGAAATAAATGCCTGTGAAATCTCGTCTTATAATACAAACCTTTCCCAAACTTTATCCACAATTCCTCTTACTTTTATATTATATGTGATGTTGTGACTCTAGATTTAAAATAATCCAGAGCTGAGGTCAAAAATAAGGAAAAGATAGATTTATTGAAACAAAATTAAGAAAAGTCAGAAAAAATAATTGACTTCTAAATGCTTATATCATAATATTTTATATAAGAAATTGTATTTCGTATTTGGAATTATAATATTATTATAAAGGGGATTAATACAAATCCTCTGTATTATAAGTTATGAAATAAGTAGTCAATTAATCTATAATTTCGAAGGGCTGTGAATTTATGAAAAGTATTTTACGGATTGGAAGTGGGTCCGCCTATGCGGAGGATGATATAATCCCAGCAATAGATTTGGTGGAAAAGGGTGATCTGGACTACATATGTTTTGATTCATTGGCTGAGCGTACTTTAGCACTTGCTCATCAGAGAAAAAGCAGTAACCCACAAGTAGGCTATGATTTAAGGTTGGAGGAACTAGTAAAAACCTTTGCTCCCTATGTTGCGAATGGGAAATTAAAAGTAATAGGAAATATGGGAGCAGCAAATCCAATTGCAGCAGTTGAAAAAGCCATGGAAATTTGCAAGAAAGCGAGTATTACAGGTGTTCAATTTGCGGCCATCACAGGTGATGATATATCCGACAAAATTGAATCGCTGGATCCGATTTTATGGGAAACGGGCGAGCACTTAAGTCAGCTTAATGGAAAGGTTGTTTGTGCAAATGCCTATACAGGGGTTGAAGGGATTGTGAAAGCGCTTAATCAGGGGGCTAATTTTATTATTGGTGGCCGTTTAGCTGATCCGTCCCTATATGTAGCACCGATGATACACGAATTTGGTTGGTCTATGGATGACTGGGATAAAATTGGTAGAGGAACTTTAATTGCTCATATTCTAGAGTGTGGAACACATGTAACTGGAGGTAATTTTGCTGATCCTCCATACCGAATGGTACCGGATTTGGATAATTTAGGATTACCAATAGCAGAAATAGAATCTTCAGGAAATGCAATAATTACAAAACTAGAGGGTACTGGCGGCATGGTATCTGAAGAAACAGTGAAAACCCAAATTGTTTATGAGGTCCATGACCCGGAACGTTATGTAACACCTGATGTGACCTGTAATATGAGATATGCAGAAGTGAAAGAGGAAGCAAAGGATCGAGTTTTAGTTACCGGTGCAACTGGAGAAAAACACCCTGAAAACTTAAAAGTAATGGTTGGTGTTTTAGAGGGTTATATCGGGGAAGGAGAGGTTTCTTTTGCAGGTCCTGGTGCCACAGAAAGAGCAAAACTTAGTAGGGAAGTCCTACGTAAAAGAATTAACCAACGCTATGGGGACATGCTTGAAGAATTAAGAATTGATATCATTGGATTAGACAGCATTCATGCTAGTGCATCTACCTTGCCGAATGAAGAATTATTTGATGTTCGAGTTCGTGTAGCTGCACGTACGAAGGATAAAAAAATTGCTGAAGCCATTGGAAAGGAAGTAGAATGGCAATTTTTCGGTCCTTCTGGTGGTGGGGGTTTCAGGAAATATATCCGCGAAGTATTAACGATGTACTCTACATTAGTACCAAGAAATGAGTTCAAATATGATGTGCTAGTGAAGGAGGTTTAAATATGTCTAAAATTCAGTTAAGAGAAGTTGCATATAGCCGTTCTGGAGATAAAGGAGATACTTCTAATGTAGGAGTGATTCCTTATAAAGAAGAAGATTATGAGTGGATAAAAAGGGAAGTAACAGTTGAGAAAGTAGCCGAGTTATTCGGGGACCTTGTAAAGGGCGAAATCATAAGATATGAATTTGATGGAATAAAAGCTCTTAATTTTGTAATGAAAGAAGCATTATCTGGTGGTGTGTCCCGATCATTAAACCTTGATGTTCATGGGAAATCGTGGGGGAATTTGATGTTAAAGTTAGAAATTGAGCAATAGAAAGGAGGAACTTGATCATGAGACTTGAGTCTGTAGGTCTACTGATTGAACAGTTAGCTAAGGAAGATCCACATAAAGCCTGGCTTTTTTATGAGGAACAAATCCTAACTTATGATGAGATGAATCGTAATATTAACCGTGTTGCCAATATATTAACTAGTTTGAAAGTTTCAAAGGGTGATAAAGTAGCCCTTATTATGGCGAATTCTCCTGAATTTATCTATACATGGTTTGCCTTAGCCAAAATTGGAGCGGTGATGGTGCCGATTAACACGACTACTAAAGGTGAGATGTTATCCTATATTTTAAACCATTGTGAGGCCAAGGTTCTATTTATTCACGACGAGTTTTACCAATTATATGTTGAAATAAAGGATGAATTAGATTACATTCGGCATGTTGTATGTGTGGATGGCGCTGATTTAAAAACGAATGAGAAAATCAAACCTTATAATCAGTTCTTTGAAAACGCTTCAGATGTATTTTTGGCAGATAAAAGTGTAAAACGCTGTGATTTGATGTGTATCCTCTATACTTCCGGTACGACAGGTCTGCCTAAAGGCGTCATGCTTAGTCATAATAGTTACTTTGTCACGGGGGAATTTACGGCTAAATATATTTATGAATTTAGAGAAGAAAATGAGACGGACAGGATTTATACTTGCCTACCGTTATTCCATGTGAATGCACAGCAAGTAACAACCATGCCTGCTTTATTGTCAAGAACACCTTTAGTATTAGCGAAAAAGTTCAGCGCTTCAAACTTCTGGCGTGACATGGTTCGTTACGAGGTTACTGTATTTAAATTTATTGGTGCGATGTTATCAATCTTAAATAAGCAGCCTGTAACTGAATATGAAAAACAGCATAAAGTTCGATTAGCAACAGGGTCACCAATACCAAAAGAAATTTGGAAATCTTGTGAAGAAAGATATAATATACGTCTATTAGAAGGATATGGCTCTACAGAAACTGCGACAGCATGTTTGTACAACACCTTAAATGATTTCCGCATTGGCTCTTGTGGGAAAGCTTTACCACATTATGATGTGAAGATATTTGATGAAAATGATCAAGAACTTTCTCCGAATCAAACTGGTGAGATAGTTGTCAAGGCGTATGAAAACCACGTATTAATGGACGGTTATTTTAAAATGCCTGAAAAAACTGCAGAAGCAATGAAATCTGGTTGGTTTCATACAGGTGATCGAGGTTTTCGAGATGAGGATGGTTTCTTCTATTTTGTTGATAGAATTAAAGATTCTATTCGCCGGCGTGGTGAAAATATTTCATCCTATATGGTAGAGAAAGCGATTACCGAGCATCCAAAAGTCTTGGAGTGTGCAGCAGTGGGTGTTCCAGATGAATTAAGTGAAGAAGAAGTTATGATTTACATTCGCTTGCAGCCTGGAGAGAAGGTGGAACCAGAAGATTTCATCAACTGGTGTAAAGACCACATGTCTTCTTTTATGATTCCACGGTATGTGCAGTTTGTTGAAGATTTTCCTAGAACACCGACTCAGAGAATTCAAAAATATAAATTGAGAGAGTTGGGAACTGCTCATGCATGGGACAGGGTTAAATATAGTATTTAGTTGAGTATTTAAGGAGGAAAGTAAATGGAAAATCAAGCTGTATTATATGTAGTGAAAGATCATGTAGCGTTCATTACTTTAAATGAACCTGATTCTCGAAATGCACTAAGTTCGAATATTCGGAAAGGACTTTGGGAAGCGTTTACGCGGTTACGTGATGATGACACTGCTAAAGTAGCGATTCTTACGGGAACAGGAAAAGCATTTTGTGCCGGCGCCAATCTCAAGGAATTTGCAGAAAATAAAATAGCTGTCCCTGATCGTAATATAAATCCAATGTTAAATAGGAATATTTGGGTGAATAAACCTGTGATCGCGGCAGTGAATGGGGACGCCCTAGGCGGTGGTTTCCTCATGGCTCAAACTTGCGATTTGGCGATCGCGGCTGAAAAGGCACGTTTTGGTATGCCGGAAGCTCGTTGGGGAAGAGGAGCCCCATGGTCCGTTCCTTTATTGCATATGATTCCACAAAGAATCTGGATGGAAATGGCTTTAACCGGCCAATTAATCACCGCAGAACGTGCTTACGAAATAGGCTTATTAAACTATGTTGTTCCAGCTGATGAATTAATGGAAAAAGCAATGGAACTGGCTCAAAGCATTGCTGCAGGTGCACCATTGACAATCACTGCTACACACAAAATGATTTATATGGCGACGGAGATGGGCAGAACAGCTGCTTGGGAGACGGCTGATGCTATTTTTGAAAAAGTATATGAAAGTGAAGATGCTTTAGAAGGGCCTCTATCGTTTAAAGAAAAACGTCCGCCAAATTGGAAGGGAAGATAGTAAGTAATATTGAAACTCACTATATTAGGAGCTTAAAAAAAAATAATATTTTTAAAATATAGTAAAAGGGGGAAAGAAATAATGAGTGCTAAACTTTTTACTCCATACACAGTAAAAGGGGTAACTATTAAAAACAGAATAGTAATGGCTCCAATGGGTACGTTTAATTGCAAAAATAATGATGGGAAGGTTACTGATTGGCATTTGGCTCATTATGGAACACGAGCAGATGGGCAAGTTGGTCTAATTATGGTAGAGGCTACCGCTGTTCTACCAGTAGGAGTAGTTCGTGGTGGTGATTTGGGGATTTGGAGTGATGATCATATTGAAGGTCATAAGAGGCTTGTCGCTCTTATTCATGAGTGCGGTAGTACCGCCGCCATCCAATTAGCCCACTCAGGTCGAAAAAATAGAATACCTGAAACCATATATGCTCCGTCAGCGATTCCACTTAGAGAAGGTGGCACAGTACCTAAGGAAATGACAATAGAGGATATTTATAAAACGATACAAGCGTTTAAAGACGCAGCAAGACGGTCTAAGGAAGCAGGCTATGATATCATTGAAATTCATGCTGCACACGGTTATTTAATCAATTCTTTTCTTTCACCGCTAACGAATCATCGTAAAGATATGTACGGTGGGGATTTTATTAAACGATACAGGTTTTTAAAAGAAGTTATACATTCGGTCAAAGAGGTGTGGGATGGGCCGATTTTTGTTCGTGTCTCAGCGTCGGAGGGCCATGAAAATGGGAATACACCTGATGATTATGTGGAATATGCAAAACTTATGAAGGATGATGGTGTTGATTTGATTGATTGCAGTTCAGGTGGGATTGTTAATGGTGTCAAATACGAAGTATTTCCTGGGTATCAAGTACCATACGCAGAAAAAATCCGCAAAGAAGCCAATATTCCAACCGGAGCAGTAGGGCTAATAACAAGAGGGGAGCAAGCGGAAGAAATTCTTCAAATGGACCGTGCAGACCTCATTTTTATTGGCCGCGAACTGTTTTACAACCCTTATTGGGTTTTAAAAGTAGCTGAGGATTATAATTTCAAGGTTGAATTACCACGTCAATATGTTCTTGGTAAGTATGAAGAAGATAGATTTGGAGTTAGAGTGCGACTTTTTTAAATACAAACCGTTTTTCAATTATATAACTTGATCCTATTAAAAAGTGGGTAAGCTTCATCTAATGGTTCCCACGTTTTTACAATAATCGGCTATGAAATAATCTCCATAAAAAAAGTATTATGGAGTTTTTTTTTGACCAAAAACAGAGGAAGAACAGGGTGTTGGTTCTACAAATTTTTAGATAATTGAAGCTGCAGTTAAACGAGTCTATCTTCACGAGGTAGTACAGATTTATGTAATTTTGGGTATTATGTGGAAAATTACTTAAAAGTGCTGGAAATTTGGAATATAACCAAAAACACGAAAACTAAATATTAACAAGATTCTGAAAAATCATTGACTTCACAATAATTTTATAATATGATTTTATATGGGAAATTAAATTTTGTATTAGGAATTATAGGTCTCTGGCTGTTATAGGTTAACTGAAGAGTTATTGGTTGAACTGGAGAATCAAATTAATTATAGATGATCGGAAATTTGGGAGAATATATGTTTGTCAAGATGGTAAATTTGTTCGCAACACTATTTCGGAGGTGAAACATAAAAAAGCCCTAGTCTAAAGACTAGAGCCAATGCGGAAAACTAATTTCCGGGAGACTATTATTTTTTAAAGGAGTGATAAAATTTGTTATTGGAGGAATTGAAGGATAAGGTCGCAATCATCACCGGAGCTGGAAGCGGAATCGGCCGTGCGTTGGCAAAGGGGTTCGCTGAATATGGTGCTAAAGTTGTTATTGTCGATATTTCACTTGACAATGCCTTGGAAACAAAGGACATCGTAGAAAGGTGCGGAGGGACTTCAATCGCATTAAAATGCGATGTAAGCAACGAACAGGATGTTATCAATATGGTAAAGGAAACTATAAAACAGTTCAATACGGTTGATATATTAATTAATGGTGCAGGAATTATTAATAAAATAAGAGTACCGGTTATTGAATTATCGGTCGAAGATTGGGATAACGTCATGAATGTTAATTTAAGGGGAACTTTACTTTTATCAAAACATGTTGGAAGAGTGCTTTGTGAAAAAAGAGATGGTGCAATTATTAACATTTCTTCTGTAGCTGGTAAATCACCTCGTATGAAAAGTGCACCATATAGTACCTCGAAGGCGGCGGTCATACATTTAACTAAAATTTTGGCATTAGAAATGGCAGAGTATAATGTACGGGTTAATGCAGTGTGTCCTGGTTCAACTCTTACACCAATGTTTGAAGGTGACAAGAAAAGGAATAATAATACAACATTAGAAGAGAGTATGGCAGCTACGATAGAAGGAGATTTTAAACAATTTCGAATGGGTATACCATTAAAGCGTGTAGCTGAACTAGAAGATCAAGTAAATGCAACTTTATTTCTTGCAACATCGATGTCTAGACATATCACGGGACAAATGCTGTTTGTAGATGGCGGGGCTACAATCGGTTAACCGTCTTAATTGTGTAAGCGTTGACAATACATTTAATGGTGTAATGTCCTTTATTACATTTAATATCGATTGATGTTGAATCAAACTAATAAGAATAACGTTGCATAAGTAAATATTTTCTAAGAATTATTTAGTTTAAACTAGATATATATCCTACATTTCTAGCAAACGTAGTGTAGGTTATACAAACTGCAGACCTCATTTTTATTGGTGGCGAACTGTTTTATAACCCTTATTGGTCTTTAAAGGTAGCTGAGGATTATAATTTCAAGGTTGAATTACCCTGTCAATCTGATCTTGGTAAGTATGAAGAGGATAGATTTGGAGTTAGAGCGCTGCTATTTTAAATTTCTTTTATCGAATAAACGATTTATATCTATAGAATAGATTAATCATCCTTTATCATATTACAGAACCTCATTATCAGTAAGTGGTAGTTATTGGGGATTTCTTGTTTTTTTAAAATTATGGAAGAGTAAGTAATTCCAAATACTATTGCCCTAGTTTCGTGCTGTAATTATACTGCAAGTAAGTAACTAATTCAGAGTCTTTTGGGGGATGAAAGCAAGATTTAAGAGAACAAATTAGAATTTTCAAAGCCATTTTAATAAAGTACACGCTGAATTAACCTCAAGTAGTATATCTCTTTAAAAATATATTTTAAATTTGTCCTCTTGAATACTCTAGAATGATCTACTTTTGAGGTTTAATACAACGCTAGACCCCTGTACGCATAGAATACCGCTGTTTCATTCTTTCCTTTCATTTTTTTACATGTGGGAAAAGTCTAAAGTGAGGAGTTGATAAAATTAATTTGTTAAGTGATTGAAGGAAAAGATTGTAATCATTATCGGTTCAAGAAGTGGAATTTGGCGAGGAGGTAGTAGCTCAGATAGGTAGTATTAATAGTTGAATTGTCAAGGCTAGATTTTTTTGTGGAGAGTCTAGTGGTTATTGAATTAACAGAGGAAGAGTGGTTGCAGTATTGAAATTTATCTTAGGGAACTTATCATTGTTCAAAGTATGTTGGAAGATTTTTAAAAGAAATGAGAGCGCTTCCGTAGCAGGCGTAAAAACTCGGTTTAATTAGGTTGTAGATAACCGTATTAAATACGGTAGATGATTTAAAAACTGAGTGGAATTAGTAACTCGCAGAAGTAGAAAAGTATAATTTTAGATTTACGAATAATGGATGTAGGGGTGATTGGATAATGTTTTACAAAAAAAATTCAATTATAATAGGTTGTTTACTGGCATTACTTTTAATCGTGGCTGGATGTGGCTCAAAATCAGTAGAAGTAGAAAGTCAAAATAAACCGAATGATGGAAACCAAAATAAAACAGAGGCAAGCGAAAGCCCTATCACATTAAAATTGGCAACGTATACACCGGCAGAAAGTCATTATACTGACCATTACTTGAAACCGTTTATGGAAGAGGTTACTAGATTAACGGATGGTCGGGTCCAGTTTGAATTTTACCCTGGGGGACAACTCGGTAATGGAGCAGACACAATCAATATCGTATCTGGCGGTGTAGCAGATGTTTCAATTTTTACACCTAGTTATCATCCTAATGAAATGCCGTTGGGGGCGAATATGATTGGTATACCAGGATTGGTTGAACCCTCTGTTAATGCTTTAATGGCTTATGCTAAAGTTAACCAACAAAGCCCGATGTTGGAAACGGATTTTTTAAGACATGGTGTAAGACCTGTGTCATTTTACATGAATCCACCCTATGAATTCTATACAAACGGAACGGAAATTAAAGTGCCTGAAGATCTAAAGGGATTAAAAATTAAAGCGGCTGGAGGGGTATATAATGAAGCGTTAAACTATTTTGGGGCCACTCCTGTGTCCATGACTATTAGTGAAGTATATTCTGCATTTAGCACGGGAGTGGTTGATGGACTTCACTATTATAATAATGTTGTAAAAAGTAGCGGTTTTGATGAATTGACAAAGTTTGTAACACGAGGAGCTAATTTTGGAACATTATCAAGCGGTCTTCTCATAAATGAAGAAGTATGGCAGAGTTTACCAAAGGATATACAAGAAATCATCTTGCAAGTTGGTGAAGACGTAGGGAAAAGTTTTACCGAATATGTAGCTGCTGACGCTCTAAAGATTTTCGAAGAATGGAAAAAATCTGGGGAAATTACTGTATACGAATTATCAGATGATGAGAAGAAGCAGTGGGAAAACTCAGGTAATGAATTTCGAAAACATTTTCTTGAGAATATGAAAAATGAGGAATTGGTAAAAGCGCTCGAAATGTTAAATGAAGAATTAGAAAAACTTAAATAATTACGTTTACTTTTATTACTATCTAAAAGTGGTGTTAAATGTCACTCGTAGAAACTAAAACAGGGAAATAACAGGTGAATACGAGTGACTTCTTTTTTTACAAGGGAGGTTATGGATATGGATAGGTTAAACAGATGGCTTGATAAAGTTGATAATTTCTTTTCAATTATTTCAGGCGGCACAATATTTCTAATGATGGTATGGATTTTTCTGGATGTAATTCTAAGATATTTCTTTAAAAAGCCTATTGTAGGAACAATGGAAATAACCGGAGAGTATATATTGGTTATTATTGTTTTCCTTGCAATTAGTTTTACGCAAAAACAAAATGAGCATATAAATGTTGATATTCTGTATCGAAATTTTTCAAAAGGTGTGAAGAAAATTTTAGGGATTATTTCTAACCTTCCAGCTCTATGCGTTTTTATTATATTAGGCATTAATAACTTCCAGGAAGGTTTGAAATATATTTCGAATGATATGAGGTCTGTTAGTTTACTGGATTATCCCCTTGCCCCAGCTTTGATGATCATATCTTTTGGCATATTATTATTATCTGTTCGGTTACTCTTGGATTCGATTCAAATCCTACGAAATAAAAAAGAATTCCAGTAAACAGGGTATCTTTATTTAAAATTTTATAGAAATAATTAGGTGAAAACCGAGGTGATAGGATGTTAATTATTAGTCTTATTTTAATGTTCATTTTTCTATTTATTGGGATGCCTATCGGGTTTGTGTTGCTTGCAGTCGGATCGTTAGGGATATTTTTGGTACAAGGATATGACGTACTGCAAAGCGTATTGGCAACAACAGTTTATCGAAGTGTGAATAATTTTACCCTTAGC
>JAENZK010000056.1 GCA_016841285.1 Guptibacillus hwajinpoensis
AAATGACGGAAATTGTCCAAGGGTCATCGCAAATTTCATATACAAGTCGTGTTCAAGTCAAGGAGTTAATTGAACAATTGCAAGAGACATCCATCAGCGGGAAAATGTTTGCAAAAATTGAAGCCGTTCTTAATGAGTTAAAAGTAGAGGCATTTAGTTCAAAAATGCTGGCCAAAGAGTTGAACATGACAGAACGGAATGCGCAGCGGATCATTTCTGAATTAGCGAAGGTTGAACTGATTGAATTTTGCGGAGAGGAAAACCGAAATTTACGGGGACGTCCTGCTAAATTATATAAATTACGCAAATAATATTTGATAAATAGTAAAGAAAAAAAGCATTTCCTATTTTAAATAGAAGATGCTTTTTTTGTTTATAAATATTTTCCAATTTTCTGAAACCTATAAAAAGTCATTGAAATCCGACAAAATCCGATATATAATTTACGTATATTAAACGAAATTTTCGTTAAATACGAAAGGAGGGCATTTTATGACAGAAAAAGTTCTTGAGAAAAAAGTTCGTAAAACACTAGTAGTATTGCTATTTTTAGGTTGGGCGTTAGGGAACCTAGACCGTTATTTAATTAATTATGCAGTTGTGTATATTGGTGATGACCTTGCCCTAACGGCTACTCAAACAGGTTTAGTTTTAAGTTCATTCTTCCTTGGATATGCTTTAATGCAATTGCCTGGGGGGATTTTGGCTGATAAATTTGGGGCAAAAAGAATTTTATTAATAGCAGTGATTGCGTGGTCCATCTTTACAGGTTTAACAGCTGTTGCATGGACATTAGGTTTTATGATCATCATTCGTTTCCTATTCGGAATTGGTGAAGGTGGATTCCAACCTTCAGCTTCAAAGATCATTTCCTCCTCTTTCCCTGAAAATGAGCGTAGTAAAGTAATGTCTGTTATGCTTTCATCTGGAGGTATAATGGCGATGCTTGTACCAATTATTTCAGCTGCATTATTAGTAACAATTGGTTGGCGTGCGTTCTTTGTCATTGCTGGTTTATTGGGGATTATTATTGCAACCCTATATTCGAAGTATGTCCCGAAGGATAAAGAAGTAGAAAAGTCTGTTCAAGGGACCAAGGTAAAAGGAATATTAGGAATTCTATTTAAAATGCCATTAATGTGGAGTTTAGTTGTCGCTTACTTTGCCATTTATGCGGTGAACTGGGGTTTAAATTCTTGGATGCCAAAATATTTGACAGATGTACGTGGGCTTGATTTAGTCTCCATTGGCTGGTTACAAATGATTCCTGGTGCTATTCAGATTATTGCAATGTTAGTATTTGGTTATCTAATTGATAAATTGGATTTGAAAGTAAATAAATTAATTGGTGCTATATGTGCACTGTTTTTAGGTGGATTCCTATTCTTAATGTTTAATGCAGAATCGATTTTCTTATTTATCACATATCAATGTATCGTTACATTGTTTTTAACTTTTGTAGTATTGTTATTACCGACATTTGTATTAAAGAGAATTCCTTCAGAGTATGCAGGAACAGCTATGGGTATGGCAAACACTGGGGGACAATTGGCGGGATTTGTTACACCAACATTAATAGGATTCACGGTTGATACATTCGATGGTTCATATGATGCTGCAAAATGGCTGTTAGTGGTGATTTCAATTATTTGTGTAGGTGCGATTCTTTCTATCTCCCAAAAAAGTCAGGCTAAAAAGGAGGTAGGCCATGAGTCCGTCGCATAAATTATTATTTAACGTAACTAATTTTATTCAAGAGAAAAAGACAACGTATACGACCATCAGCGATAAAATCTGGGCAAATCCAGAATTGCATTTTAAAGAAAAGTATGCGGTTTCAGTAATGGAGGAAGCATTAAAAGCAGAAGGATTTGCCGTTGAAAAAAATGTAGCAAATCTTGAAACGGCAATTATGGGCAGTTTTGGCAGTGGTTCAACTGTTATTGCTTTTTTAGGTGAATACGATGCCCTTCCACTTTTAAGTCAAGAGGGTGGAAAAGCAGAATATTGTCCGGTTGAAGAGAATGGTAGCGGTCATGGCTGTGGACACAATTTACTTGGTACAGGGGCATTTGCAGCAGCAGTAGCAGCGAAGGAATATGTTGAAAATACAAATGCACCATTCACTATTCGCTTTTACGGATGCCCGGCGGAAGAAAACGGATCAGGTAAAGCCTACATGGCAAAGCAAGGTGTGTTTGATGATGTAGATATGGCTATATCGTGGCATCCCATGACAAACAATGCAACGATGCATATGACATCACTTGCAAACTATGCAGCAACTTTTAAGTTTACAGGAAAGAGTGCTCATGCGGCTGCGGCCCCACATTTAGGGCGCAGTGCTCTAGATGCAGTAGAGTTAATGAATGTTGGTGTAAACTACTTGCGCGAACATATAATCCAAGAGGCACGGATCCATTATGCTGTGGTTAATAGTGGAGGTACATCACCCAATGTAGTCCAACCCTATGCAGAGGTTTCCTATTTAATTCGTGCGCCAAAGAAACAGCAAGTAGTAGATATTCATAAGCGTGTTCAAAAAATTGCTCAAGGTGCGGCCTTAATGACAGAAACAACATTTGAGGAGCATTTTGAGGGTGCAGCATCGGATTTAATTCCAAATACAACACTTGCAAAAGTGATGCAGCAGCAATTTGATGAGGCCGCGTCCCTTCAATTTAGTGAAGAGGACTTTGCCTTTGCAGAGCAAATTTATCAATCATTGGATGATGAAAGTAAGGATTCAGCTTATGCGAATCTATCTCCTGAGCAAAAGAGATTAGTAGGTAACAAGCGTCTAAACGAGCTTGTATCCCCATTATCGGCGGAGCGGATTTTGTACGGTTCGACAGATGTTGGAGATGTCAGCTGGAAATCACCAACAGTACAATGTACTACAGCTGGTTTAGTACTTGGGACACCACTCCATACCTGGCAGGTGGTAGCTGTAGGTAATACGCCAATAGGACATAAAGGAATGCTTTATGCTGCGGATATTATGGCGCGTACGGCGATTGCTTGTATGGAAAATCCAATAATTATTGAAGAAGCAAAACAAGAGTTAAAGACTCGTTTAAATGGCGAAAAGTACGTTTCACTAATTCCTGAAAAATAAAGAAAAAGAGAAAGAGATGGTACCTTCATTGGTTCATCTCTTTCGTGCCGTAAGGGGGATAGGCAGGATGTTAAAGGCAATTACAAATGAAGCAAAAGCATATACGAAGAGGGGTAAACCTGCATCTTACATTCCAGAATTAGCACTTCAATCTGTAGACCAATTTGCCGCATGTATAATAGATCAAAATGGAAATTGCTTTGAGGCAGGTAATATAGATGCACAGTTTACACTTCAAAGTATTTCAAAGGTTATTAATTTTATAGTGGCCTGTGAATATCACGGCTTACAATTTGTACTTGACAAGGTAGATGTAGAACCAACAGGAGACCCCTTTAATTCAATTATCCGTCTAGAAAGTATAGCACCGGGAAAACCATTTAATCCGATGATTAATGCGGGTGCTATTACTGTTGTTTCAATGTTACCTGGAGAAACAGTGAAGGATAAAATAGACTATGTTGTGGACTTTTTAAATCGTATGACAGGTAGTCCTCATCAAATAAATGAAGCAGTTTATCGTTCTGAAATTGAAACAACCCATCGGAACCGGGCAATCGCTTATTATTTAAAGGCAAATGATTATTTGCTCTGTGATGTAGAGGAAGCGATAGAGACTTATATACGTTTATGCGCACTCGAAGTTTCTACAAAGGATCTTGCAAAAATAGGGCTAATGCTTGCAGGAAATGGCGTACATCCATTAACAAACGAAAAATTTATAACAGCTAAAACAGCAAAAGTAACCAAAGCTTTAATGACAACTTGTGGACTTTATAATGCCTCAGGAAAGTATGCTGCTTCTATTGGTATTCCAATGAAAAGTGGTGTATCAGGCGGTGTTTTATGTACAGTATCGCATGGTAAAGTAGAGCACCTTGAAGGGAAATTAGGTATAGGTGTCTATAGCCCTGGAATTGATGATATCGGTAATAGCGTTGCTAGCATGAAATTTATTGAAAAACTTTCGCATACTTATGATTTAAGTATTTTTTAAAAGTTTGGGACACAGGGTCGGGAACTGTGTCCCAAAACCAACCTTGTGTCCCATTTTCATTATTAAATTCCAGTGTAGTCAGTAATCGTGACAGATAGCAATGTTGCTGTATTCGCAACTTCCTCACTTGCCTTAGAAATATCAGATAACATGTCTACTAATCCTGAAATTTCATTTTCAATAAGGTTATTTTGATTGTTACTTTCCTTGGCTTCTTTCAAGATCTGTTCTAATAAGCGATTTACTAACTCAGTTGTTTGTACACATTTTTGGACAATTTTATCGATGTTTTGTATCGAAGCTTCGATAGTCCTAATCTGATGATTAGTTTTTTCGCTTATTTCAGATGCTTTAGTTGATGAACTTTTAGTTTGATTTGCTAGCTTCCGAACCTCTTCAGCTACAACTGAAAATCCTTTCCCTGCTTCTCCAGCACGAGCGGCTTCTATAGCTGCATTTAAGGCTAGTAAATTAGTTTGATCTGCAATATCCAAAATAATATTAACTATTCCTTGTACCTCTTTTGCGTTATTATCCAGTGTCTTAGCATTATCTACTATGCCGCTTACACCTTGTTTAATCTCTTGGATTTGTAAACTTAAATTTTTCATGTTCACCGATCCATCCTGAGATTTCCTCTGAACTTCATTTGAGAGCTGTTTTCCAGTAATAGTTGCTTCTTTAATAATTTTAGACTGATTGGACATTTCTGAAGTACTTGCATGAGTTTGCTCAGCTGTTGCAGCTAAAAGTGCTGCACTCTCACCAACATGTTCCGCCAATTCAATTTTGGCATTCCTGTCTACTTCCTCACGTAATTGTTTCTCTCTCTCTTCATATGCTGTTAAAACAAGCTGCTGCTCAAAATTTAATATCTTATTAACTGCATGGATCGCCATGACACGCTCTTCTGAATGATTGAAATGTTCATGAATAATAATTTGGGTTATTTCAAATAAAACGTTAAAGGCTGCCATATACCATTTAGGTTCTAAACCAATTTTCACATGAACATGAGCAATTCTTTCCCTTTTTGAAACAAAATCCTCATTGATTTGACCATCAAACATTTCTATTAGATGTGATTGAAGTGTTTGTTTTAATCGATTAACACTGCTATGACCATTTATGATTTCTGTTAAATGAGGCACTTCCATAACACGATCATAAAAACCTGTGGTCATTTTATCAATATTTTGCCTAATAGCTGGTTGTATCAACTTTAAAATTTGTAAATCTCTTTCCTTAAGTTGGATCATTTCCAATTGAAGTAGGATATCCTTTGGTAAATTACAATCAATTTCTACTTGAACGTAGCTAAGCTTTTCCTCAAAACCTCTCAAACTAAAATTTGGTTGTTTTCTTTTACTTAAAATCATTATGGCATCCCTAGCCCTTCTTTTAACTTATTGATCGGCTACTTGCTTCCTCAAATAGGTCGTAAGCTAATACAAATTTTTGTAACTAGATTATAACAAAAATTTACGAATTTGTATAATATTTTAAATGAAACATTATACAAACATTTGACATCATTTCCCTCTTTTGATAATAATAATGTAAGGAAAAAAATTGGGGGTTGGAAAATGAATTCCTTTGCGAAACCCGTAGTAGTTATGAGTAAATGTTTAGGATTTGAAGCCTGTCGGTATAACGGAGCTATAATACAAGACCCGGTTGTGAAGAAAATCGCGATGCACGTCCAAGTGGTGACTGTCTGTCCTGAGGTGGAAATAGGACTTGATATCCCTAGGACTGCTCTTCGGATTGTAATGGATCAAGGAAATCGACTTGTACAACCCTCAACGAAAAGAGATTATACAGAGGAGATGAAACATTTTACGGTGAATTTCCTCGAATCTCTAGGTGAAGTGGATGGGTTTATACTCAAAAGCCGTTCTCCAAGTTGTGCGATCAAAGACGCCAAGGTGTATGCAGGATGGGAACAGTCTCCTGTGATTGAAAAAAGTGCAGGTCTATTTGGTGATGAGATCATAAAAAGGTTTGATAACTTGGCTGTAGAGGACGAAGGGCGGTTAACAAATAGGGATATTCGGGAACGTTTTCTAATCAAACTCTTTACTTTGGCGGCTTTCCGTTCGATTAAGAGTACCGGGTTGATTCGGAATCTTGTTGAATTTCAAAGTAAAAACAAGTACCTATTTATGGCCCTTCATCAGAAAAAACAAAAGGAATTAGGTTATATTGTCGCCAATCATGAAAAGAAACAGATTCATGAAGTATATGCTCAGTATGAACATACCCTTCAAGAACTGCTTGCCAAGCCGGCCTCTCGTAGGTCAATCATCAATGTACTGCTTCACATCATGGGTTATTTTTCAAAACAACTTGGTGCGAAGGAAAAATCCTATTTTCTTAACATGACTGAAAAGTATAAACATCATCAGGTGCCATTAAGTAATCTTCTCGTTATTTTAAGATCTTGGGCTATTCGATTTGATGAAGAGTATCTTTTATATCAAACCTTATTTGAGCCATATCCAGAACAGTTAGATGAAATGATGGACTCAGGTAAGGGTAGAGTTCTTACTAATAGCTAGAAACATTGCTTGTTTTATTTAACCTATTTTAATGAAAGGAAGATGTTTTTTGGAGAAAACAGTTTGTGTGATAGGTGCTGGGATTGGTGGGTTGATGGCGGGTGCCTACTTAGCAAAGCATGGTTATAAAGTGACTGTATTAGAGAAAGCAACAAATGTTGGTGGTTCGGCAGGATGGTACGTTCGCAAAGGTCGAATATTTCCAACGGGTGCAACAATAGCCTTTGGGTTAGAAGAACAGGGTTTATTGAGAAGTATGTTGAACGAACTACAAGTTGATTTTCCTGCAGAAGAACTATTTCATCCAATGGATGTTGTATTACCTGATAGAACCATTTCAATCTCCAAGGACTCTAATGTTTGGGAAGAGGAGCTAAAAAAATCTTTTCCAGAAAATAGTCAGGAGATCCTGCATTTTTGGAATAAGCTTACCCAAATTAGTGATAATGTCCTTGCATTCACGGAAACGAGAGCAGCTTTACCGATAGAAAGAATAAGGGAACTGATGTATATACTCAAATATGCAATTAAGCATCCTATTTTACTAATGCGTCTAGCTCGTTTTTCGTATTATACGGTAGAAGATTTAATGAAAAAATACAAGCTTGAAAATGTGACTTCTTTTCGTCAATTGTTGAACGCGCAACTTCTTGATGCCATTCAGACAGATGTTAGTAAAGCAGCTCTTCTGCCGGCCAGTTTGGCCTTAACGATCTACAGAAGGGGTAGCTTTAGTATTCAAAATGGCGTAGGTGGATTCAGTAAAAAATTAGCAGACCGTATTGAGAGTCTGGGTGGAAAAGTTTTACTAAACTCACCTGTTAGTTCTGTTAGTTATAGCATGATGGAAAGACAATGGGATGTACATAGCCCTAAATGCACAGCTTCCTTTGATATCGTCGTGAACAATGCTGGAGCATCATTTGGTCATGGTACTAGTAGAACTCGGGATAGAGATCTTCACTCGGGTGCTTTTCGGTTAGATGCAGTATTGAAAGAGGACATATGCCAGGGTCCTTTAAAGGGGAAAAAGCTACCGTTTGGTTATCAAATTGTACCAGAGCCTGATAATTCCAAGATTTTAAGAGAGGAAGAAGGTCCTGTATACGTTACCTTTCATAAATCATTGAATAAAGATGGAGAAACGGTTTCGGGAGAAGTGATCATGACAGCCTCTATTCACACCAATCCCCAAAGGTGGTTCTTATGTACAAAGGAGGAATATATCATCAAAAAAGAGAAGGTAAAAAATGCAATCCTCTCAGAGATTGAAAGAGTTATGCCTCTTAAGGAATACCTACTCTATGTTGATGCGGGTACTCCATTAACTTATCAAAGGTTTATCGGTAAAGCTTATGTTGGTGGTACCTCCTTAACAGTTAAAAATACAGTGTTGAAGCCCAAAAGTGTTCGATCTTCACTTCCTCAGTTTTATATTGTTGGAGAGCAGGTATTTCCGGGCCCGGGAACATTATCATCTGCTCTAAGCGGTTATTATGCTTCAAGAGCTATCATGGAAGACTAAATCATTGGGGTGTGGATATCGTTGTTAGACTGTAATGTATGTTATCCGTCGGATTTAAACTATCAAATTAAGATTTCTGGGAAAAACAATAAAAATTATTTTCCTGATATTCTATTGCATTTTCAAAGAGAAAAACTACTGGTTAGGCATGAGGGCAATGTTCTTGTTGTTAAAGAATTAGCTATTCAAGATTTATATGACTTTTTTTGTGATCATCTGGACCTGGAGGATATTTTATTTCGTATTGATAACAAGGAGTGGAAACCGATAAGACAAATTTCGGAAACGTTTGACTCGAAATGGATTGATCGAATCATCTTGGAGGAATTGGTACAAAGTTATGTTCAACCGATTGTTGATGAAACGGAAGAAGTTTACGGATATGAAATGTTAGCACGCTTTTTCAAGGAGAAAGGACAGTTTTATTCTCCTTATGAGGCTTTTTCGGCAGCTAAAGCTCGTAATCGGACATATTCATTAGATCGAGTTTGCCGAATGGTGGCTGTTCGTAATGCTGTTTTTACTAACAAAAAGGTTTTTATCAATTTTATCCCTACATCCATTTATTCACCAGAACATTGTTTAAAATCAACGACTGAATTGGCAAGTATACTCGGTATCGACCCTTCTCATTTTGTGTTTGAAGTCGTAGAAACAGAGCAAGTAGAGGATTTAAATCATTTAAAAAGGATTTTAATGTATTATAGAGAAAAAGGCTTTGAATATGCATTAGACGATGTTGGCGAAGGTTTTAGTACAATAGAAGTGTTAAAAGAATTATCCCCGAATTATATGAAGCTCGATATGAAATTTGTGCAAGGGGTTGCTTCAGACTCGGAAAAGCAAGAAACAGCAGTGAAACTATTGAAAGCTGCGCAACAGGTTGATGCCATTCCATTAGCAGAAGGAATTGAGAGTAGAGACGACTATATTTGGTTAAAAAACGCTGGATATAAGTTATTTCAAGGCTATTTATTTGGAAAGCCTTCTGCGATAAATGAAAGTAGTTACTAAATCAGCCAGCAATACAGAAAGGGTAGTAGGTTATATGAATAAAGATCTCCAACAAGGAGTATACAACATACAACAAGTAGCTGATATTACGGGATTATCGAAACAGACGATCCGTAAATGGGAAGAAAGATACAAGGTTGTACAGCCTAAAAGGCTTGAAAATGGCTATCGTATTTATAGCGATAAGGATATTAACACTTTACTAACGGTTAAATCATTGGCCGAACTAGGGCACACAATCAAGCAAGCTTCCTTGATGGCAACAATAGAAAACGACCGAACAGTAGAAGAAATATCCGAGGGATACAGCCAACAGCTTGAACATGAAGCCATGAATGACTTTGTTTTACAGCTACTTCAAAATGCAAAGCACTGTAACGAACAGGGGATGGGTCTGCAACTACAGCAAGCCTATAACCACTTTGGACTGGAAAAGTTCTTAACCGCTGTTGTCGTACCCTTTTTAAAAGAAGTTGGACAGCAATGGAGTAAAAAAACCTTAGATGAATTTCAGGAAGGGCTCGCAAGTATTGTCGTTCGGGACTTCTTAATTGGAATCAGGAGAAACTTTCAGTTTCAGGAACAGACACCTATAGTGGTTGGGGCATGTTTACCAAATGAACAGCATGAGGTTCCTGTCCATATCATTTTGCTGCAAGCTATGATGAAGGGGTGTAAAACAGTATTGATCGGTGCATCCCCGGCTCCTGGATCAATTGAAGCAATGGTTGAAAAATTAAAACCAAAGAAAGTGCTTCTATCTGCTACAACAACGATTCCTTTTACAAAAGATCCTGAGTTACTTGATAAACTGGACCATTTTGCCGGAGAAAATAAGGCCATTGAGTTTTATCTTGGTGGAGCGGGTTCTATTGAATTTATGAAAGGAAGAATTTTGTCCAACATTCATGTAACCAATGAAATAGAAGAGGTATTACAGTAAAAGGTGGGGTGTTTGATGGATCATAATAAAACAATTGTCTGGTTTAGAAAAGATCTCAGAATATTAGACCACCCCGCCTTTTGGGAGGCAAGCAAGCGGGGGGAAGTCATCCCTGTCTATATTTGGTCTCCAGAAGATGAAATGTATGCCCAGTTGGCTGAAGCCTCTAAGTGGTGGCTTCATTACTCACTAAAAGCTCTTAGTGAACGCCTGGGGAAACAAGGCTTGCAACTAATCATTAGACAAGGGGACAGTTTGTCTATTTTGAAGGAAATCATTTATGAGTCTCAAGCCAATTCTGTTTTTTTCAATGAAAGATATGAACCGTTGATTCGTAAACGTGATCAACAAATAAAAAAATTATTAATGGAAGAAAACATCAAAGTAAAATCATTCCATGGCGATCTTTTATATGATCCTGAATCGATAACCAATCATCAAAGTCATCCATATAAAGTATTTACTCCATTTTGGAATCACTGTATAAAAAGATCCATACCGGCTCCCTTGCCAATACCTTCAACTATTTACTCTTCGAAAAAGAAACTCAATTCGTTAAAAGTAGATGACTTAGGTTTGATTTCAGGGATGCAATGGCATAAAAAACTGTTACATTACTGGAATCCCGGTGAAATAGGGGCAACGAGTCAATTCCAAATGTTTATAAATGAAAAGATGGTAGATTACAAATCAAAAAGGGACGATTTAAAACAATATCATGTTTCTCAACTTTCTCCGCACTTAGCTTTTGGCGAGCTCAGTCCTAGGTGGATTTGGTATACACTTTTTAATTATGAAACGAACGAGATGGATGTTAAAGGCATATCTTTTCTAAGGCAATTAATTTGGAGGGAGTTCAGTTATCATCAATTAATAAATAATCCTCAGTGTGTCGAGACACCTATTCGGTCGGAATACAACCATTTCCCTTGGGAGGATGATGAGCATTTATTTGAATTATGGAAAAAGGGTGAAACTGGATATCCAATAGTAGATGCAGGAATGCGAGAACTTTGGGAAACAGGGTACATGCATAATCGGGTAAGGATGGTGGTTGCTTCTTTTTTAGTAAAGCATTTGCTGATCCCTTGGAAGAAGGGTGCAGATTGGTTTAAAGAAACCTTGGTTGATTTTGATTTAGCAAATAATACGATGGGCTGGCAATGGGTGTCTGGATGCGGTGTAGATGCTGCTCCGTACTTTCGTATTTTTAATCCGGTATTGCAAGGGGAGAAATTTGATCGGGATGGTTCTTATGTGCGCAAGTGGATTCCTGAACTTTCGGACATCCCAAACAAGTATATCCACCAACCATGGAAAACCCCAAAGGAAATACTTCATAATTATGGAATAGTACTTGGACTAACTTATCCCTATCCAGTTATTGACCATAGTTACGCTAGACAACGTGCATTGGAAGCTTATCATTACATATCTGAAGCAAAAGTTCATATTAGCTCAGGTGATTGATAGTTACAGAATTTTATATCGGCAATGGTTAAAAACCAGCTACAGAGAAGGAGGGAGACTACGTATATTTATTAGGAATTGTGTTGTTCCATATATGAAAAGTCCCCCAACTTTCCTGTCTAGCAAACTGAGGATAGACGGACATAAAGTTAATTATGATGGAAGTTTGACCAAGATACGGGTGTGCGTCAAATAAAAATCGATCACCGTATCGAATAGCTGTTAATGCAAGCGGCAATTCCTTTCTAAATATTTCATTACGTTTTGCTGATTCACTTTGGGTATATTCTCCTTGATCAACATATAAATAAACACAATAATATAAGAAACCTCCGTTCATTTTCCATTCAGCTAATACCTCATCTCTCATGGGGTTAATTTTATCCCATGAATAATGATTACCAATTGTTAAAAATAGATCACCCGTTAAATCAGAGTGAGTTAATGTGTAACGCCTTGGTATAACTGGTTCCGTAGCCGTAACACCACTTCTATATTCTACAGATAATTTTTCAGGAATGAATTTGCTCAAGCAATCATCTCCCATTGGTTTTTAAATCATTATGCAAATTTTCATTTAGTAATTCGTAAAAGGCATAAAAAGTGGGCTGCCTATAAAATTATTTTTCAATAACTTTTTAGACGGCCCTTTGAACAATCAAATGGCTTTCACCATATTTCTACCGTTATTCTTAGCACTATATAGTGCTTGGTCAGCACGCTTTATTATGGTTTTAGGTGCATCATTGCGCTGAAAGCAGGAAACTCCAAAACTAGCAGTTACATGGTCGACATAACGAAATGGATGATTTTCAATGATTTTCCGAAGTTCTTCTGCAAACTGTGTTGCCTCAGTTAAGGACTGGTTTGTTGAGATGATTATAAACTCCTCTCCTCCCCAACGTCCAAAGTAGTCGCTAGGCCGAATATAATCTTTCACTAAGGAAGAAAACTCCTTAAGTATGTGGTCTCCAATGTCGTGACCGTATTCGTCGTTAATTTTCTTAAAATGATCAATATCGAAGTAAATAATAGAAAAAACAGTATTACATTCCTGACATTGTTTAATCTCATTTTCTAACCACGTATCCACCGATCTACGATTTCCAATATCGGTTAAGGAGTCAAAATAAGCATTTTTTCTAAGCATATCTGATTCTATATAAGCGGAAACAATTCTTTGAAAATAAAATAGGATTAACGTGTATAAAACGGTACTGATATAAAATTGAATAAGAGTGTCATTGGCTCTAGGATTATCGAAATGAGAGATTCCCATTATGACAGTGATTAAGAAAATGAAGAGTGAATATCCAAGTGCCTTTTTCCTCTCAAGAACCATAAATATGTAAATAAAGTAAATAGGGGACCATAACACATAAACATTAATAATCCCTTCTTCAAGTTGGCCAGTCAAGAAATACACTCTAAACAAATGATAAAGACCAAATATGCCTAAACTTATAATCTCACAGGTACGAATCAAACGATTATAATAGATGAGTATCCAAACTATCGCAAAGAATAGGCATAAATACGGAAGAACTAATCCCATAAATCGATCAACATAGGGCGAAAATAACCAATATGTCGCATTTGTAATAAAAAGTAATGGGAATATGACTAGATATATTCTCCGTTTGAGTCTTACATATTTATTGTTACTTGTATGATCCATACCACATAATTCCCCCAAATTCTTACACATGAAAATCCTGCTGAATATTATACTATATATTTCCCGGGAAATTTGTCTAATTGTGTAAAAAACGGGCTAATAAGTTGGCTTGAAGAGCTGCGACATACTTTTCTGGAAATCGTGAAAGAAATAAAATACAATGAGAAGTATTTAAAATAATACCTTGGAGGAAGTAAATGTCCAAAAAAATGATATACCTATCTTTGTTAGCCATAGTTTGTTTGTTGTTCATTTACTTATTTTTGGATGGAGGAGATAAAGGTTTAGATCAAACCAATCCATCCATTCAGGCTAATGAAAATCCTTCGTTAACAATTCCTCAGCTAATTGAAAGTATGAGTATCGATGAAAAGATAGGTCAGATGATTTTTGCTGGCGTCTCAGGTAAAGAACTAAATGCAGAAACTGAACAGTTATTAAAAAACTATAAATTTGGCGGTATTATTTTTAACGGAAAAAATTTCAGCAGTCCTTCTCAAACCGTAGCCTATGTTAATGCGCTTAAAGCGGTGAATAGTAACAATAAGCTTCCGTTGTTTTTTGGTATAGATCAAGAGGGTGGAAGAATTTCTAAGCTGCCCGGGGATTTAATTGATATTCCTTCCAATATGGAAATTGGAGATATTAATAACCCTTCTTTTTCTTTTGAAATAGGGAGTGTTCTTGGAAAATTAGTGAATGCGTATGGTTTTAATATTAATTTCGCACCAGTCCTTGATGTGAATAGTAATCCTAAAAATCCCGTGATTGGGGATCGCTCTTTCGGAAATAACCCAAGTATAGTTAGCGAATTGGGCGTTCAGACAATGAAAGGGATTCAGTCGGAAAAAGTCATACCAACCATTAAGCACTTCCCAGGTCATGGAGATACTTCTGTTGATTCCCATCTTGAGCTGCCAATAGTGAATAAATCACTTCCAGAGTTAGAGAAGCTTGAACTGATTCCATTTGATCGCGCCATTGATGAAGGGGCTGAAATGGTGATGATTGCCCATATTCTCCTAACAAAAGTTGACCAAAAACTCCCATCATCCCTTTCTAAAGAAATTATTACAGGAATTTTAAGAAACGAAAAAGGGTTTGATGGAGTAATCATTACTGATGATATGACAATGAAGGCCATTACGGAGAACTTTAATATAGGAAGCGCTGCCGTGATGTCAGTACAGGCAGGAAGTGATATGATCATGGTAGCTCATGATTATGATAATATCATGAAGGTATTTTCAGCATTGAAAAAGGCTGTTGAACATGGTGACATATCAGAGGAAAGATTGAATGAAAGTGTTACAAGAATACTTAAGCTTAAAAAGAAGTATGAGATATCTGATTCTTTTAATAAAAAGAAGGTAGATATCAACGAACTTAATCAACAAATCGAGTCAGTTCTGGATAATTATATGAATTAAGGCTGTCTCGATATAAAAGAGGGATGATCAATGAATGCATCAACAGAAATGGCGATCGAGCTTGAGCATGTCCATTATTCAGTTGGATCAATCAAGATTATAAAAGATGTGACAGCCGCCATATCAAAAGGAAAAATCACGACACTTGTCGGTCCATCTGGGGCTGGTAAAACAACATTATTTCGCCTAATTAATGGCCTGATTTCACCAACCAAAGGGGAGATACGCCTATTGGGGAAAAATATTCGAGATTATGAGCCTACCGAACTAAGAAGAAACGTCGGACTTGCACTGCAAAAAGCAACGATGCTCGGTGGCGATATTTATAAAAACTTAGCACTTCCACGAACGCTAAAAAAGGAAACACTATCAGAAGAGGAAGCGACTGAACTTCTTACATCCGTAGGTTTGGAAAAAGATTTACTACGAAGAAATGTTAAGGACCTTTCCGGAGGTCAGAGGCAAAAGGTATCCATAGCAAGAACCCTTGTCAACCGGCCCCAAATATTATTGCTTGATGAAATTACTTCTTCTCTTGATCCAGTTTCAAAGCAAGAGATCGAGAAACTCATCGTTCGAATCAACAAAGAATATCAAGTAACGATCATATGGATTACTCACAATTTGGAGCAGGCCATCGAAATCGGCGATGACACGTGGGTGATCATGAACGGGGAAGTCTTAGAGTCTGGCGAAAGCAATCTTCTTCTCCAGCCAAAGAATGAACTGGTGAAACAGTTTGTAAAGGGGGAGATCTAATGAGTTTTCTGGCGTTGTCCTTTAGCCTTATTTTTGTCCTAATCCCACTCCTATTATCGAAGGTGCTGAAGCTTGAGCTCGAAAAAGATGTGGTCATCGCGACGATCCGTTCGATTATTCAATTACTCATCGTCGGATATATCCTGACATTTGTATTTGAGTCGGAACAGATTACATATACCATACTTATGGTAGCGCTCATGATTGGAGCCGCAACCCAAAATGCGAGAAAAAAAGGAGCTTCGATTCAAGGAATTACTTGGAAGCTCATACTCACTTTTATTTTTGTAGAGATACTTACGCAAGCTATTCTCCTTGGATTTAACATTATACCTGCTGAGCCGCAATATATTATTCCAATAAGCGGGATGGTTGTCGGGAACTCCATGGTTCTTTCCATTTTGTTCTTAAATCGTTTTATCGCAGAAGTAGAGGCAAGACATGATGAAACAGAGCTGATCTTAACTCTCGGTGGTACACCAAAGCAAGCAATACATAATTCTTTAATAACATCTATAAAAGCAAGTATGATTCCTACGATTGAAAGTCAGAAAACAATCGGGCTCGTTCAGCTCCCGGGGATGATGAGCGGTCAAATTATTGCCGGGGCTGACCCCGTTCAAGCCGTACAATTCCAGTTGTTAATTCTGTTTCTTCTACTATCAACAGCTGCCATGACTAGCATTCTGCTTGGTTTTTTGTCCTACCCGACATTATTCAATAAACGGATGCAAATGATCCAACTTTAAAGCAAAGTAGGGAATTACAAAAAATTCCCTGCTTTTATTATTTAATTTTAATAATTTCTCCATTTTCAGGAACTAAGATCTTACTTTCTAATTTGTTCAATCTTATATACTCCCTAACCTCTGCCCGTTTTAATAAGCAGTGATTCCAAGATTCCATATGAGAAATGACGAGCTTCGTATGCGGTGAAGTTTGTCGAATATTTTCAATATCTGCGATTCCCATCGTAATCGGAAGGCCCTCTAAGAAGCGTGCCTCTCCGGCAAAAACGATTGCAGTATCAGGGGAGAAGTGTTTAAAATAATATTCGATATCTGAATACCATACACTGTCGCCAATAATATATACGGTAGGTTCTGCCTTAGCTCTTAAAATAAAACCAGAAACGGGTCCCATGGTTTCTGCCAATTGGTCATGACCATGTCTTCCATTTGTTCGAATCAATTCAACGCCCTTCCAAACAAATTCACTTTCTATTGCTATGACATGCTCAAATCCTTTATCTTTTATTAGCCGCTCATCTGCAGGTTGACAAAATAATGGTAAATGCTTTGGTAAACTTGAAATAGCACGGTCATCATAATGATCACGATGTGAATGTGTCACGATAATCGCATCAACCTCTAATAGTCTTTCAACGTCTACTGGTAATGAAGATAAAGGATTATTTAAATGCTGATTAGGTGCGTTAGGAACCGGAGGGAGTGTACCTTGTTCGCTAAACATAGGGTCTAATAGGAATTTTAAACCTTTATAAGTAATAATATGGGTTGCATGGCGTATTAATTGAATCTGCATAAATCTTCTCTCCTCGTAAATTTATTTTCCAGATTATTGTATACTCCCTCCCTTTTTAGCAACAGAATCTGACGAAAAGGATATTGACTCTTTTGTTTCATCATGAAAGAAATTTTTAACTACTCTCACTTGGAATCATTTACAATGAAAATTGAAGACTTTGCTGTTTTGATTGGGGGAATTGGTATGGATGAAATTGACACTCGAATTCTTGAATTATTGAAAGAAAATTCCCGTAAAACATGGAAGGAAATTGGAGAGTTAATCCACATGACGGGCCAGGCGGTGGGCAATAGAATACGCCGGATGGAGGAAGTGGGGATCATTGAGCAATATACCATTGCCGTTAACGAATTAAAGCTTGGAAAGAGTATTCAAGCGTTTATAATGGTATTTCTAAAATCAAATCAACATATTGAATTTCAAAAGTATGTAAAAGAAAATCCAGATATAAAAGAAGTCCACCGTATAAGTGGTGAAGGTTGCTATATGATAAAGGCCAGCATTTCTGACCAATTGGCTTTGAATAATACACTCGATGAAATACTCAAGTTTGCTAACTACAGAGTTAATATATCAATAGGGAAAATAAAATAAATTGTATTTTTGGGTCGGAGTTCCCGACCCTCTGTCCCAAAACCCGAAGCTCTGTCCCAAAAAAGAGAATGCCCTGTTAGGCATCCTCTTTATAAAACCGCTCACCGGTTTCTGGATTAAAATAAACGACTAATTTTTTATTTGTAGTTGGGTCAATCGATATTTCATTTGTTCTAATGAAGCCTTTAGGTACTTGTTGTCCATGTTTTGATTTGAAACGGCGGTCCCAAATAAACCAAGATAAGAAAATTAAAATAAGCAGAATAAGGAGTTGCATACCGTAAAAGCCTATTACCCATTTCATAGGTTATTCTCTTTCGACAATAACAGCTGTTCCATAGGCAACAATTTCACTCATATTCTGGCCGATTTCACCTGAATCAAAGCGCATCATAATAATAGCATTTGCTCCCATTGCTGTTGCGTTTTTCACCATCCGGTCAATGGCTTGTTTTCTTGCATCTTCGAGCATTCCTGTATACTGGTTTATTTCTTCTCCTACA
>JAENZK010000057.1 GCA_016841285.1 Guptibacillus hwajinpoensis
GCCAACTGACTAGCTGGATAACCTTCATTAAACCATTCTTTATTTTGCATACAAGCCATATATAAGACCCACTACCCTAATTGTACAATTAATACTATATCCTCGGAAATCGGGATAAAATCGTTTGGGCTGACGAACCCATATATCGGAGAATTCCAGCGTACCAGCGCCTCCATCCCATCAAGTTGATCAGAGTTAAGTTTATATTTAGGTTGATAATAAAGGGTTAGCTCATCGTTTTTGATAGCCTTTCTAAGATTAATTTCTAAGTTTAGCCGTTCCTTTGTATTTTGAGCCATTTCATCATTGTAAAATATAAATCCCTGTCTGCCATTTAATTTACAATGCTTTAAAGCAGTTTCTACTCGATTTAGTATTTTTTCTACTGAATCCTCATCATTAGGAAAGGTTGTAACACCCACCGAACATGTAATCAATAATTCTTGCTCATCTATTAAAATCGGTTCTTCCACAATCTTCAGAACTTCCCTTACTAGCAACGATAGATTCGCTTCATTTTCATATTTTTCAAGAATAATAACATATTCATCCCCGCTTGAACGGTAAACTGTTCCAAGCCCAGTTATAAATTGTTTTAATCTTGTGCTAAGCTCCAAAATTAGTTTATCTCCTCTATGGAACCCTAACGTATCGTTAATTTGTTTAAAACGGTCAATATCAATAAATAGTACAGCAAACTTTTTACTAGAAAAATGATTAAGTTTTTCTTGTAAATCTTTTGTTAACAATCTCCTATTCGGCAAATCAGTTAGATCATCATGATAGGCCAAATAGTGTATTTCTTTTTGAGCCAACTCTAATAAAGTGATATCGTTAGAGTTCCCAATAATTTCAATTATGGTGCCGTTTTCTATTATAGGAGACAATGTTGTATATATCTCTATGCCATTATAATGATGTTTAATTGAATGCTTTTCACCCCGGAAAGCAGCTTCACATATTTTGAAAGCCTCCTCACCGAGTTCAGTTCCAAAAAAATCCTCGACTCTTTTTTGGTCAAAAAGCCCTTCCGATATATCGAGAAGCTTCGAAAGCTTCCCTTCCACTAGAGTTATAATGAAATCGCCATATCGATCCTTTTTGATTTTAAATACCATATTATCGAGGCTTCTAATCGTCCGCTCAAAATCGTTTTGAATAACCTTGCGCAGCTCTTCTTCTGCAACTTTCCCCTTCGTAATATCTGTACGAAGAGCAATAAATTGTTCGATTACATTAGTGTCATTATTTACGATTGGGATAATATTTGTGTGAACCCAATAAGAGCTGCCATCTTTTTTATGATTCTTTACATCTCCACACCAAATTTTTCCTGATAAAATCGTCATCCACATTTCTTTAAAAAAGTTTGGGCTATGATAGCCTGAATTTAATAATCGATGTGTACTACCTATTAGTTCGTCCCTGCTATATTGGGATATCTCACAAAACTTATCATTTACATATGTAATAACGCCTGCTTTATTGGTCACAGCCACAATGGTCGACGAATCTATAGCATCTTTTATATACGCATATTCTCTTAAAAAAATTGCTCTTATCTTCTCTCCAATTTCAGATGATTGATCGTAAACATTTAATTGATCAAGGAGAGCCAGCATCTCTTTATTTGCATTCTGAGAGAATTGTGTAAATTGTAAAGCCATTATAATCACCTAAATTATTTTTAATAGATAGTAATAGTTGTAATAATTTAATTATAATTTATTTTTATGCGATATGATATAATATTCCTCATGTGATTTTTCATCTAGCAGATGAAATTACTTTTTTCGACATATTTATTAGGATAGAGGTTAACAGATGGAGCAAACCTATTCGTTAAAGGAAAAACTATTATTTTTTATCAGAATATTATTTCCCATTTTAGTCACACAGATCGGCCTTTATGCTATGAATTTCTTTGATACGATGATGTCTGGGAGGGCTGGCGCAGATGATTTAGCAGGGGTAGCGATCGGGTCAAGCCTCTGGATGCCAATTTTTACGTTGGTTAATGGTATTTTGATGGCAATTACAACTATTATCGCTCAATTAGTCGGAGCTAAAAACACAAAGGATGTTCCGTTCTCAGTTATTCAAGGTGTTTATTTATCAATTGTTATTGCTGTAATCATCTTGATTCTCGGTTTTGTGGCAATCGATCCAATATTAAATAATATGAGTCTTACACTCGAGGTTTCCTACATTGCCAAACACTATTTAATCGGTTTAGGTTTTGGGGTTATCCCTTTAGTCATATACACCGTTTTACGGTGCTTCATTGATGCTTTGGGGCATACAAGGGTGACCATGGTTATTACACTTGCTTCCCTACCTATTAACGTGATTTTTAATTACGTATTCATTTTTGGTAAATTTGGATTTCCAAGGTTGGGTGGAATCGGAACAGGCTATGCAACAGCGATTACCTATTGGGTAATACTTGGATTTGCTCTATTTGTCGTAATAAAATTAAGACCTTTTCGTCCATTTCAATTGTTCCGAAGCTTGTATCCAGCTCATCTAAAGTCATGGAAGGAAATCCTTAAAATCGGGATTCCTATTGGTTTCGCGATGTTCTTTGAAACGAGTATTTTTGCGGCAGTTACGTTGCTAATGAGTGAATACAACACAATTACGATTGCTTCCCATCAGGCAGCATTGAACTTTGCTTCCTACTTGTATATGATTCCGTTAAGTATTTCTATGGCATTAACCATTGTTGTGGGATTTGAAGTTGGGGCAAAACGACTGAAAGACGCCAAAATTTACAGTTATCTTGGAATCTCGTTTGCTATTATTATGGCTTTGATCACATCTGTTCTTTTGTATTATTTAAGAGAGCCGATTGCTGGGCTATATACAAATGACGGGCAAGTACTGGAACTTACAACCCATTTTCTGCTATACGCTATTTTGTTCCAATTATCTGATGCATTTGGTGCACCGATTCAAGGGGCACTTCGGGGCTACAAGGATGTTAACGCCACATTCATTGTTGCTCTAATATCCTATTGGCTAGTTGGACTACCGTCTGGTTTTCTTCTCGCCAAATATACGTCTTTAGCGGCATTTGGTTACTGGATTGGTCTAATTATCGGGCTCGCCGTTGGAGCAATAACCCTGTTTGGACGATTGTATTTTATCCAAGCAAAAAAACAAGGCTGACCTGCTTAAGCAAGGTCAGCCTTATGTAATTCCCCTATTTTGTTCTCATTTGGTAGCCAAGCCGTCAATACTCCTAATAAAGGTAAGAAACTGGCATAAAGTAATGTAGTTGAAATGCCAATTTGGTCACCAAGCCAGCCGATGACGATGGAGCCAATTGCCCCAAGACCAAATGAAAAGCCAATAATCATCCCTGAAACCATGCCGATCCGTCCAGGCAATAATTGATGGGCATAGACAACAGAAACAGAAAAACTACAAAGTAAAATAAAACCGATGATCGTTAATAATACCATTGACAGCTTAGGTCCCGCGTATGGAAGCCAAATACATAATGGAGCAGCCGCCACCATTGAAAAAAGCAGAACATTTTTCATCCCAATTTTGTCAGCAATCGGACCTCCAAGGAAAGTCCCCACTGCCCCTGCAGCTAGAAACAAAAAGATATAGATTTGGGCATCATCAATCCCCATCCCATAGGTACCGATCAAATGAAAGGCAAAATAGTTCGTAATTGCGGCATGATAAAATTGTCTGATAAACACTAAAAATATGAGTAATACAAATGCTATTTTTATAGATTTACCAATTATTGGTGCTTCTTCACCAGAATTTCTTTTCTTTATTTTATTAAGAGTAAGCTGTTGTCCGTACCATTTGGAAATATAGACTAAGATCATAACAGCAAGAAAAGCCACTAAAGTAAACCAAATCGCTCCCAATTGGCCAAGTGGTACTAATATTAACGCTGTAATTAATGGTGCCAGTGATTGCCCTGCATTTCCCCCAACCTGGAAAACTGATTGCCCGAGCCCTTTTCGTGTTCCAGATGCCATGTGGGCAACCTTCGATGCTTCAGGGTGAAAGGTGGCAGAACCCACCCCTAATAACATAACGGATAAAAGTATGAATCCATATGAAGGGGCCAATGCTAAACCAAGCATTCCAAATAAAGAAAACGTTAAGCCAATTGGTAATAATTTCGGCATTGGATGCTTATCTGAAAATGTTCCAACCAATGGCTGCATGATCGAAGCTGTCATATTTACAGCGAAGGCAATCAAACCAAGTTGGGTAAAATTAAACCCCAAAGATTCAGCAAGGATTGGAAACATGGCCGGTACAACCGCTTGAATAGAATCATTTAATAAGTGAACAAAGCCGATAATAAATAAAATATGGTACATTGTATTTGTACTTTCTGTTGTTTGGTGTGCCTTTATTGAAACCTCTTTAACCTGAGCACGCACGTTTTCATTCCATCCCTTCGAATCTATATCTCTTGCATACTACTTGATCATATATTTTTCTATTTTATCATTTTTTATATTTTTTTCCAAAAGACTTTTTATTTTTATCCAATCCCTTGAAATTTTATGATATTTCTGTTATTGTACAAGAAACAATATAATTTACTTCAACTTACATTGAAGTGAGTATAGAGGTGCGAAAACCATTAGTATACTATGTGAGGATAATGAGATCCAGTGATCATGGTTGAAAGGGGAATTCGCCGAAGTGATGGGAAGCTCATTTTTCTCATATACTGGTTTTGCATCGAATAGGTGCAAGATTGTCATATAGCGTTGGCTATGTGGAGGGCTATCTCACGCATTGGAAATTTATTTATTTACAACTTCCGTGCAACAACGATAGCAATCGTTGTTGCTTTTTTATTTGTAAAAAAAATTGAAACGAGGGCGAATTTTATGAACTTTGGAAGAATTTTAACGGCAATGGTAACACCTTTTAATGAAAATGGTGAAGTGGATTATAACAAAGTAACGGAGTTGGTTAATTATTTAATTGCAAATGGTACAGAAGGTATCGTTGTTGCAGGTACTACAGGCGAATCCCCTACTTTATCCAGCGATGAGAAAGTGGAGTTGTATAAAAAAGTCGTTGAAGTTGCAAATGGCCGTATTCCTATAATTGCCGGGACAGGCTCTAACAATACAAAAGGTTCAATCGAATTAACAAAAAAAGCGGAAGAAGCCGGCGTTAATGGCATCATGCTTGTCGTTCCTTATTATAATAAACCATCACAGGAAGGGCTTTATCAACACTTTAAGGCAATCGCTGAAGCTACTACCCTACCTGTCATGCTTTACAATATTCCAGGTCGTAGTGCGGTAAATATGACACCTGAAACCATTATTCGTCTTTCTAAAGTTGAGAATATTGTTTGTGTGAAGGAAGCGAGCGGAAACCTAGAAGCAATGGCCAAAATTATCGAAGAAACAGAGGATAACTTCAGCCTATATAGTGGTGATGATGCCTTAACCATTCCGGTACTCGCCATTGGCGGAGTTGGTGTTGTGTCCGTTGCCGCTCATGTGATTGGAAATGAAATGCAAGAAATGGTTCAAGCTTTTTTAAACGGAGATTTAAAAGGGGCTAGTAGCCTTCATAGAAAATTGTTACCTATGATGAAAGCTTTATTTGCAGCACCAAGCCCTTCCCCTGTAAAAGCCGCACTAGAATTAAAGGGCATTGATACAGGATCATTAAGATTACCACTTATACCATTAAATGATTATGAAAAAGAAACTTTGAAAATAGCATTACAGCCAATTCTTGAAAAAGACAAACCACAATTAATCGCGACTATTGCCAGATAAACAAAAAAGAAAAGCGGCCACGCTTTTCTTTTTTCTGTCTAGCTCCAGGGCCCAGTGACTCGTAAACTTCGCCCATCTCCCTACGATAAGTCAACATCGACTCGCTTACTTGTCGCCGGATGTCCTTTATCTCAGTCGATGTCCTCCAGTTTTTACGTTGCTAAACGGGCGCTTCCGCTTTTCTATTCTTCATGACAAGTAAGGTACATTTTAAATACTTTTGTCTTTTTGAATTCTTCCCACTCATGAAATATATCAAGTCCATCACCCGAATACCCAAGTATTTCAAAATGATATTTATCAGTGAATACATGTTTAAAACCATACTTTTTCCAGAATGGCTGTGAGTCATTCCAAGCATCTAAGTATATTGAGAAATGATGCTCTTTAGCATATTCTAGTATTTTCATTAAAATTTTACTACCTAACCCCGTTCTTCTTTTTTCTTTCGGAAATCGAAGTAATCCAATAAAAAGGACTTTTTCTTTTTCGTCAAAAAACACATCGAGAACAACATTGTCACAACCAAAGCCTGCATCACACATCATCTCATCAATCCGAAACAAGAAACGTCCTTCACATTCCATATAGTGTGCATTCAGGTCATTTTCTTTAAGTAGAGATAAAATGGAATCTAATGTATTTTTAAAACCAGCAAGCATAATCCCCACCTCCACCCCTATAATAACATGTTATATATTGTAAACTCAGTATAAAAATTGGCTATAACTGAACAATTTGTGAATAATTAGAAAAGCGCAAGCGCCCGTTCAGCGACGTATAAACTGGAGCCCATCGACTGAGATAAAGGAAACACGACGAGTAAGCGAGTCGATGTTGACTTATCGTAGGGAGATGGGCGAAGTTTACGAGTCGCTGGGCGTTGGAGCTAGACAATAGAAAAAGCTGCCTTGTGGGCAGCCTTATCGTTTTCTTCCAGTTGCTGAATATTCCTTTGCGTGTGCAATTTCTTTGGCCTGAATAACATCATCAGGTGTATGATTATTTTTCTTCTCACGCAAGCTGTTGCGAGGCTTTTTTCCCATTTGTAACCCTCCTGTCATGTTTTGGAACACAACAATAGTTTGGATTACTTCGGCTTATTTGATTCATTAATTAAATGGTTTACCTCATTAATAACTTCTTTGACACAATGATATGGCTCATCTAGTTGGAGCAGTCGCCGGATGAAAAGATGGGCTTGTTTCGATATTTTTAGCTCCTCTTCCCAGCTTCTTACTTTTTTTGACTCGGGTATAAAACTTGAATAAAGCAAAAATAGGACAAAATGCCCCAATGCATAAAAATCACTTTTATAATGGATTTCTCGTTTTAACTTTTTTTCCATATCATAGTTATCCATACTGGTAAGCACCGAATTCTGCCGGATGTCATCGGAAAAACGAGCCAAACCAAAATCAATGACATAAATCAAGCCATCTTTAACCATGATATTGGGTATTCTTAAGTCACGATGAATGATGTTATGACCATGAATATATGAAACGATTTCTAATACGTCGCGTAGAATACGGAATGTATCATTCTCTTTATAAACCCTACCCGCTTTAAAAATTAAATCCTCAAAGGTTTTCCCATTGACATACTCCATTGTAAAAAATTGATGCCCATTAAATGTGAAATTCTCACCAAATGTAGGTATTTGCGGATGATTTAAATACGTCAAAATTTCCTTTTCATATTGGAAAGAAAGGTGAACCTTATCTAATTTTTTTCGCGATGGTTTCATTTGTTTGAGGACACATTCTACATTTTCCTTTTGATCATACGTTAAATAAGTAATTCCATAGCTGCCCATACCTAAACAATCGATGATCGTATATCGATCATTAATAACTGTTCCTTTTTTAAATGGGCGATCCAATATTATCGATTTAACATTTTGTATTAAAATATTATCCATGCCTCTTTCAATCAGCTGCTAAAAAAGGAAGAAAAAAAGCTGCCACTTTTATGCTTCCGTTTATAATGATTATGCCCGTAGCTTGAATGACCATGGTGCCCATTCTTTCTATACATATTCTTTTTGTAATCACTGCTGCTATAGCGACGGTGGTTGGAATTTAATAATGATTTTAACAATTTCCTTAACATTTAATCTACTCCCTTATCGGAATTTGTTTGTACTTTTAATACGGTTAAGATTTATGAAAGGTTTCAAAAAAAATGATTTTATTATAAAAAAGAAAGACAGCCCCACAAAAGGTGCCATCTTACCAATATTTGATATTATGTTATTATGAATGTCTTCTCAAAATCTGGAGCAATTTCTCTTTAGTTAAATGAATCTCTGCTGCAGTTACCTCTAATCTAAGATTTGTTTCATCAAGATTTAACATTTCTGAAAATAAACTGCCTAGGCCCGTTGGACGACGGTCTACCTGCAAGAGGATGTCCAATCGATCATGGCTCGTTTCAAGAAATACAATCTCAAGCTCATCTAGTCGGCCTCTAAACTCACCTTTTGTTGCAATAAATTCAAATTCTTGAACGAATGGCAATCTTCGTCTTAAGCGATGTGGTGCTGCCTCACAGTCAACTTCACGTAAGCGAAAGCCCAGTTCTGTTACAGCATTCAGAAATTGACTCATTATTGTAGAAGGATGTACATCAATATAATCACGGTCAGAAGGATCAATCGCATTTTTAATGTCTAAGCCCGTTTCAACCCACACTCTTGTCTTTCCATAAGAAACTGGTGTATCAATAGGCAGTTCAAACGAAAACGGAACCTCCCGTTTTTCATTTACCCCAATTGTAAACCGTTCCGTCAACCGATATTTACCGATTATACATTCTTCCCTAATTTTTTTGTCATCCCTTTCCCTTTCATAGCTAGTAATGACTTTTAAATAAATCTCATCAATATCCTGTTCAATTTTGCCGCCTTGAATGACAACTTTTCCACTGACATTGTCTCCAGCAATTAGTCTATCATTCGCTAAAATTGTATCAACTTTCGCTGCACCAATCCCAACGCTTGCGAACATTTTACCCAAAAATGACATAGTAGTACCTCCACTGTAAAAAAATAAATACATCCATATCATAACAATACTGGATAGATTATGAAATAATACTTAAATTTTTTCTAGAACGAGTGACTAAACTTTAGGAATTGCCTTTTTTATAATAAAATAGAATCAGGAGGGATCTGATGAAAGTTCAAGTAAAAGTGTTTGCAAATCTGAGAGAAATTAGCAATTCGAGTGTTGTTGAAGTAGAAACGGAATCACTTGTTGTTATTGATATTTTAGAAGAATTAGTAAAAATGTTTCCGGCTATGGAAGATGAGATTTTCACTGAGGAAAGAACACTTAAGTCATTTGTTCATGTTTTTATAAATGGACATAATATTATTCATAAAGACGGTCTACTTACAAAAATAAATCCTGATGATCAATTTGCGTTATTTCCTCCGGTTGCAGGAGGATAATATGGTCCAAACGGAATTAGAATTCAGAGGCATACGTTTAGAGCATTTGCTAGAATATTTTAAGGAACTTGGTGGCACGCAAATCACTACTCAATTTCCGATCATCATTCAAGGGGAAAAATGGGAATCTTCGATCATGTATGAAGAAGATATTAAAATCACCTCTAGTTTTTACGTAAATGCCGTTCATATAAGTTTTAAGGCTGAAACAGAAGAAACCTTGAGTACCTTGCTTAAAGATTACCGCAAAAAAACAACGAGAGTTGGCGGATAATGAAATCCTATTTTTTAAGTAAAAAAAGTCTTGCGTAGGACTCAGGGAATATAAGTCATTACGCAAGACTTTTAACTTTGTCTAGCTCCAGCGCCCAGCGACTAGTAAACTTCGCCCACCTCCCTACGATAAGTCAACAGCAGAGGACTCGTTCCCTCATCGCCGGATGTCCTTTATCTCAGTCGATGAGCTCCAGTTTATACGTCGCTTAACGGGCGCTTCTGCTTTTCCATTAGATAATCTCTAATTCTGTTAATTTCTCATCCGTTACAACGCCGTCTTTCCATCCGCGGACTTGATAGTATTCATCAAGCATGATATCCATACGACTTAACATGCCCTTACTGTTACCAGATCCGCCCTCTTCTGTAAATCGTTTTGGCAAGAAATCATTTTCACGCTTATTCAATCCAGCCAAGTTGTTGTAATAACGCTCAAGGTTATATATTCTTTCACCTGTTTTCATCACATCATCTGCTGTTAATTCATTACCTGTCATAGTGCTGTACTGCTCAGCATAATGTTCCGCATTTTCAGAGAAGGAGGAGAATTTACAAATATTCATAGAATCAGAGAATGATAATAAGTCTTGGAATATTTTTAATAACTCGCCTTTTCCTTCTGCTTTAGTTCGGTCAGTCGGCTCAGGAATACCGGCAATTTCACTTGCAACTGTATATCCGCGCAAGTGACATGCACCCCGGTTACTTGTTGCATACCCAAGACCGATACCTTGAATTCCACGTGGGTCATAAGCAGGAATTGATTGACCTTTAACAGACATTGAAATTTCAGGCGCACCGAATTTCTCTGCTGCTGCGGCAGGCCCATCGGCCAAAATGGCTCCAATGCCCTGTTTGAATGGAACAAGCTTAGCAATCTCAATCATGCGGTCAGCATCGCCCCAATCCAGCTTTTCTTCAATTAACCCTCTTTCATATGCTTCCATCGTAACAGATAAAGCATGACCTAACTCAATCGTATCCATTCCATATTCATTACAGATATCAATTAAGAAGGCAATTGGATCTTTATCTGCTAAACCACAGTTTGAACCAAACGCAAAAGCAGACTCAAACTCAAAGCTCTCTACCTTTACCTTATATTTTCCTTCTTTAACTTCTACTTCTTTCTTACAAGCGACTGGACAAGCATGACATGCCGGTTCCGAAACTAGGATGGAATCCCGGATTGCTTCCCCACTATGCTGTTCGGCACCATCAAAATTAGTAAACTTGGAGTTGGCTGTTGGTAATGCTCCAACTTCATTAATAATGTTCATTAAAACGTTTGTACCGTAAAGTGATAAACCACCCTTTTTCGGAGCTGTTAAGCCACCTTCCATTATCGCTTTTGTAGCTTTTTTGCTTGCCTCTAGGTATTTATCCTTCTGTTTTGGCTCAGGCATATTTCCTTTTTGAGCTGCTTTTATAACAATGGCTTTTAAGTTTTTATAACCGGCAACTGCACCTGTTCCTCCACGTCCTGCAGCACGGTCATTTTCATTGATCCATGAAGCAAAGCGAACTTGGTTTTCACCAGCCTGACCAATGGTGATAACACTTAAATCGTCCTTGCCATATCGATCTTTTAACTGACTAATCGTTTCACGAACACTCATACCCCAAAGATCACTTGCATCACGAAGTTCTGCTTCACCATTTTCAATATATAGATAGACGGGCTTGTCACTTTTTCCTTTGAAAATAACATTATCTACTCCAGCCCATTTTAATCTTGCAGCAGACCAACCGCCCATATGTGAGTCTGTAACCGTTCCTGTTAATGGTGATTTTGTAACGAAACACAGTCTACCACTCATGGTTGAACGTGAGCCTGTTACTGGTCCTGTCATTAAACATAGGATGTTTTCTTCTGAAAGTGCTTCAACCTCAGGTCCATTATCAAATACGTATTTAACACCTAGACCTCGTCCACCGATATACTTTTTCGCTAAGTCCTCGTTGATTTCACGGTATGTAACTTGTCCTTGTGTTAAATCAACAACGACTTCCTTGTTTTTAAATCCGCCTAAATTCATGAAAATACACCCCTTTACAAAATAAAGTTGGAGGGAATAACAGCGTTTTCATTAGATTGAACAAAAAGAAGCTACCGATTATTCCACATTTTACTGATTATATTATACAATAATAAGGTCAAAATGAATAGTAAAAAGTTATAATATTCTAAATTTACGGATGTGATCCTATGGAAAAGAATTATTTAGAAAGATATTCTAGACAAATATTATTTCCACAGATTGGTGAAAAGGGACAAGAAAAATTAGCAAAAAGCCGTGTTGCTATCGTTGGTGTAGGTGCATTAGGAACAGTCGTAGCGAATCATCTAACAAGAAGTGGGATTGGTTTCATTAGATTAATAGATCGAGATTTTGTTGAAAAATCAAACCTGCAACGGCAAATGTTATATGACGAAAATGATGCTTTGGAAAACAAGCCTAAAGCAGTGGCTGCCTTTGAAAAGCTTCAAAAAATCAACTCTTCTATCGAAATCGAACCTATAGTAACAGATGTGCATGCCTGGAATGCGGAAGAACTATTGTCAGATGTAGACGTTATTATTGATGGTACTGATAATTTTCTAACACGTTATATGATTAATGATATTTCAATCAAATTCAACATTCCATGGGTTCATGGGGCCGCTGTTCGTTCTAGAGGAATGTTTGCCGTTTTTACACCTAACCAGGGACCTTGCTATCGCTGCCTGTTCCCGGACCCTCCTATTGGGCAGTCAGAAACCTGTGATATGGTTGGTGTTATTTCGGCTGTCACCCATTTAGTCGGTAGCTTTGAAGCTACTGAAGCAATAAAATTACTTGTTCAAGATAAAGGAAATCGAAATCCGAATTTAGAGCAAATTGATATTTGGTTAAATGACGAAATGAAGATGGACATTTCAAATAGTAAAAACCCTAACTGCCCCGCTTGTGGCAATCATGAATTTGAATTTTTGAATGCAGCTTTCCAAGGCAATGATTATACTGCATTATGCGGACGAAATGCCGTGCAAATTACACCAATAAAAGAACAAAAGGTAGATTTAGAAAAAATGAGAGAAATTCTTTTGAAAGTTGGTTCTGTTGAATTAAATCCCTTCTTACTAAAATGTCATCTTGATAAAATAACACTTGTTCTTTTTAATAACGGTCGGGTCATGATTCAAGGAACAGCCGATCTTACGAAAGCCAAAGCCATTTATGCAAAATATATTGGATCATAATTAAAGAGGTTGACTGAACTAAACTCCCCTTTTTGGTACCATTCGGAAGGATATGGGAGGGATTAATAATAAAACGGATGTCAGTTAACCTCTTCCCCACTCATTCCCAATAATCCCCATATATCACGCATTAACCCGTTTGATTATTCAGAAAATTAACGTTAGCATTAATAAGCGTAATACAAAATATTCAGAAATGAGGTGAGCAATTGGTAAACGGTGTAAAAGAAACAATAAAGCAAAATTCTTTAGACTTGGAATTTGTTAATCCAAATACAGAAGATGGTTCTGAGATGTGGAAGCTTGTTAATCAATCAGGTGTGCTAGATCTTAATTCACCCTACAGCTACTTAATGATGGCAAAGTTTTTTAATAAGACGTGCTTAATAGCCAAACAGGATGACAAGATAGCTGGTTTCGTAACCGCATTTATATTGCCTGAAAAGCCCGACACCGTCTTCGTCTGGCAAATCGGCGTGGCAAAGGAATTCCGTGGTCAAGGAATTGGTACTAAGATATTGAAAAATTTACTTACTTGTGAAGGCTGTAAAAATGCGAGTTATTTAGAAGCGACTATATCTCCTTCTAATCAAGCTTCACAGTCGTTATTTACAGGATTAGCACAAAAACTCAAAACAAAGTATACAATTTCAGATTGTTTTCCTGAAAATTGGTTTCCCGTGCAAGGTCACGAAAAGGAACAAATCTATAGAATTGGGCCCTTTGCTTGAGATGTTAAAAGTAAATCCTAAATTAATAAATATGGAGGTAATGTTACTAAAATGTATCCCAAAAAACAAGAAAACCCGTTGTCTTTATTTGAGCAGTTAGAATCTGAGGTTCGATCATATTGCAGAAGCTTCCCTACTATTTTTACAAAAGCTTCCGGAAGCAAAATGTGGGATGAAAGTGGGAAGGAATATTTAGATTTTTTATCAGGTGCGGGATCTTTAAATTACGGGCATAATAACCCAAAAATGAAAAAAAAGTTAGTAGAGTATATTTTATCTGATCAAATTACCCATAGTTTAGATATGGCTACAGCAGCCAAAAAACATTTTCTACAACAATTTAATGAGATTATTTTAAAACCAAGAAATTTAGACTATAAGATTATGTTTCCCGGACCAACAGGTACAAACACTGTTGAAAGTGCACTTAAGCTGGCACGTAAAGTAACCGGAAGAACAAATATCATAAGCTTCACAAATAGTTTCCATGGCATGACAATAGGTTCTCTTTCAGTAACAGGAAATGCAATGAAACGGAAAGGAGCCGGTATCCCATTACAAAATACAGTGTCAATGCCGTTTGACAATTACTTAGATGAAGATTTCGACACAGTGGAGTATCTCGAGCGCTTTTTAGAGGATAATGGCAGCGGCGTGGATAAACCAGCAGCAATGATTCTCGAGACAGTCCAAGGTGAAGGTGGCATCAATGCTGCCCGCTTTACATGGTTAAAGCGTATCGAAGAAGTATGTCGTAAATGGGATATTCTTTTGATTGTTGATGATGTTCAGGCAGGTGTAGGCCGAACTGGAACATTTTTCAGCTTTGAACCTGCAGGTATAAAGCCTGATATTGTTTGCTTATCTAAATCAATTGGTGGATATGGACTTCCATTAGCCTTAACTTTATTTAACCGGAACCTTGATATATGGAAGCCCGGTGAACATAACGGGACATTCCGCGGGAACAACCATGCATTTGTTACCGCAGCGGAAAGCTTAGAATACTGGAAAGACTCGTCATTTGAAGAGGAAATAAAAGAAAAAGCCGATATTATAACCGCTTTTTTACACGACATTGTGAATCAATATCCAGAAATAAAAGGAAATGTACGTGGTCGCGGGTTTATGCAAGGGATTGGTACGGATGTTGATGGCATTGCCGAAACCATATGTCGTGAAGCATTCAAACGAGGTTTAATCATGGAAACATCAGGTCCAAATAGTGAGGTTTTCAAACTCTTCCCTGCCCTAACAATCTCTAAGGAAGATCTTAAAAAAGGATTACAGATCATCGAAGAAAGTGTCAAAGCAGTCGTAGTCGTTCGAAAGAAAGAATTAGCAACAGCTTAATACGCCGTAGCAAATTTAATTTATTTGGAGGAAATAAAATGAAAATAGTAAAATTATCAGAAATACTCGGAACAGAACATGATGTTGATGGTGGGACTTGGGTTAGTAGACGTTTATTAACTAAAAAGGATGACATGGGATTTTCACTAAATGATACAATCATTAAAGCTGGTACTGAAACACATATTTGGTACCAAAATCATCTAGAGGCAGTCTATTGTATTGAGGGCGATGGTGAAGTCGAAACCCTTTCAGATGGTAAAATCTACAAAATAACACCTGGTACGGTATACGCTTTAGACAAGCATGATGAACATTTATTACGTGGTGGAAAAGAGGATATGAGAGTCGTTTGTGTTTTCAACCCTCCATTGTCAGGTCGAGAAGTACATGATGAAAACGGTGTTTATCAGATTGATAACGAATAATAATCGTATAAAATGAAAATAGGATAGGTTCCCCAATCCTATTTTCATTTTTATTGATTTACTTTTTTATAACCATAATGGCATTACTGATTTCACGTCCTGGTGTCTGAATATATTTCCCATTATAATAAAGTCCACTTGAGGCACCGCCATCAAGATTCATCGCTTGATAAGCCCCAACTTGTTTCATAATATTAGCCAATTCAATAATAGTCGAAGTAGTTGTTAGGAAAATAAGCTTTTGTTCTTTAGTAACTCCGATTGCACTTCTAGCAGCACTTTGTGTTCTGATTTTAGGATCTTTAAAACCCTCTTTATCAAAATCTACAGTGATATTGCCATCCGTCACTAAACGCGGACCTGCAGCGATTGCACCATCAATCGCATCCAATTTATTGCTTTTATCAATCACTTCATAATCAACTGTTGTTCCAACTGTAAACCTTGATAATAGTGTATGAACTTCAGATCCCATTAAATTAATAACAAATCCATTTTTAGGAATTTTAACATCTTGGTCCGTTACTATTTCTTTTACTTTTCCATTTTCAACAATGACGTTTGTACCATAAGAAAATCCAACCGAATCCCCTCTGTCAGGTGTAAACACGACAACGCTTGCTGCAGCATTAATTTGAGGAGTTCGATTCAGCCAATAAGAATACCAATTATTGGGCCACTTCTCTGATCCATTTGTTGCGCCTTTAATTTCCGGATTCATAATTCCAAAAGAAACATTATTTTTGGTATCAAATGAAAATACAGTACGTTCTTTTCCAACATGAACAATTTCTCCATCGACAATGATCATTCCGTATGGTTCCTTAACATCTGTATAAGCATCAAAAAAAGTTCCATTTATAGCTACTATTGCTCCATGACGCTTTGCAATGCTAGCCAATGATTCAACTTGACCAACCCTATCTTTGGCGATCCCCACTTTCAAATCAATTGCTGGGTCATTCAAATCAACAGTAAGCATATTTGCTTTGAATGTTTTTGAACCAACTTTAAAAGATTTAACGGCCTCGTTCATTGAATTTCCATTGGTCCCATTCGTTTTTGAGACCATTTTCGAGTTATACGGAACGGTTGATAATGTAATTACATTATTGTCTAATTCAATTTTAACCGTTGACGTTTTAGGGTCCCACACTGGTTCGAGCCCTAATACCGTCGAAACAAATCTAAGCGGCACAAAAGTAGTATCATCTATGATAAAAGGTGGTGCATCTATTTGCTCAATTTTCTTATTCACTTCAACCTTTTGGTCACCAATCTTTAGAATAGCCGTTTTCGATTGATTATTTATTATTACCGTACGGTCTTCTCCATTCCAGGTTACTTCTGCACCAAATTGTTCGGTTACAAACCGAATTGGCACATAAGTACGTCCCTTATCAACATCTAATAAAGCAGTGCCACCCTCCGCACCCGCAGTGTTAATATGATTTAAAAATGAACTAACTATTATTGTGAAAAATATGAGAATAAATCTACTAAACCCCATACAAAAACTCCTTTTTATTAGATTACATAATCTTTTATTCTACCTTACCACAAAGGAGTCATTTTAGAAGTATGAAAATCCTAACAATAAAGAAAAGGAATGTGCTATCAATCGGTTTTGTAAAGGCTTTCTATTGTCTTGCTTAACTAGCGCTAGGGACAATGGCTTTACAATTTCTTCATATGCAAATTTTGGCTCGAGATTTATTTTAATATTTTTCTCATTTACAGTTAATTGATCAACATCCGCTAATACTTGACTTAATAAAGCTTGCGAGATAAAGGTTCTTCCCTTATATATAAATATTTGACTAGGGGAAGAGATGATTTGAGCACCGTTTTCCAACGAATGATCAAAAAAGGCCACATTAATATTCTTTATTATTTCTTGGTCATAGGCAGCTCTCTTTTTATAGGCCGTTTTCAAAAGCTTTCGCGTGTCCATATACCTTCCGACCGAATTTCCTTTTAAAGTTACAACATAATACCTGTGACCATTATGTTCAGCGACTGTTACTAAATTACGTTTGGCAGGCGTTGTAAAGCCCGTTTTACCACCGATAATTCCATCGATAGCCAAATCATTGTTTTTCAAAAAACTATTTGTCGTATTCCATGTTTTTACGACTTTTTTCCCTTTTTTATTTGTGTACACCGCTTTGTATACAGGTGTATTGATAATATCTAAAAATAACGGTTGCTCACTTGCCGCTTTCAATATTAACGCTAAATCATATGGTGTTGTGTAGTGGTCTGGATGATGGTACCCATGCGGATTAACAAAATGGGAGTGGACTGCACCGATTTCTTTTGCTTTCTCATTCATCAACTTTGCAAAGGCTTCTTCAGAACCCGCGATATGTTCAGCAATAGCCAGCGCACTGTCGTTTCCAGAATAAAGGAGCATTCCATATAATAGCTGTTCTAAAGTTAGCTCATCGCCCGGTTGAATAAACACTCTACGACTGTCTCCGGGCAGCTTGTTTACATTCTCTGAAACTTTGACTTTATCATTTAAATTTCCGTTTTCAAGCGCAATTAACGCTGTCAATACTTTCGTCGTACTAGCGGGATAAAAGGTTGAGTAGCCATTTTTTTCAAACATTACATTTTTTTCATTATCTTCCATTATAATAACGCCATTTGATGATACCTGTTCTTCAAATTTAAGACTTGGTCGATACTGGGTTGTTTGAACTTCATTTGGAGATTGGTCCACGTTTGGAAGCGAATCTTCGATAACTAAATTATTTGTATTTTCATCAATATAAACATTTTTTTGAAGATTATTAGTTACAGCACGTAATGGCAAATAATTCTGCCCCTCAAACATAATAACGGGCTCTGA
>JAENZK010000058.1 GCA_016841285.1 Guptibacillus hwajinpoensis
CCCACCTCCCTTGTTTTTCGGCTAACTTTTCAGCTAATTCTTTAACCGTTTCCATTAATTCTTCGTACGGGACAACTGAATTTACTAATCTAATCTCCATCGCCTTTTGGGCATCAATCATCGTACCAAAGTAGAGCAACTCCTTCGCTTTTGATTGTCCAACTATTTGTTGTAAACGTTGAGTTCCACCGCCGCTTGGCAGAATGGCCAAGTTAACCTCCGGGAATGCAAATTTTGCCCGATCTGAACAAATAAGGAGATCACATGCTAATGCTAATTCAAACACTCCTCCAATAGCCAACCCATTGATCGCACCCAAAACGGGCTTAGTCATATTTTTTATGATCCCATAGGTATAGTTTGATATTTGTGAGGGATTAATGTTTTTGTTAATACTTTTATGCTCATTAAAATTAATAATCCGCTTTATTTTTTCTTTTGAATCAAAAATTTTATCATTCCCAATCGAAATTACAGCAACATTGACCTCGTCATTTCTGTCTATTTCCAGCATCACAAAAGCCAGTTCTTTATATAATTCTTTGTTTAACGGACTATACGGAATTAGATCTATAGACACATATGCTACTTTATTCATAATTTCATATTTTAATGAATCACTCATGTTTGTCCCTCCAAACAATAATAAAGTATATTTTTTCATTGTAAGACTGATTTTCATATTTTAATATGTATACCATGTACGAAACATCCTATTTAATTTCCTTAATTATTAGGAGAAACCTGTTGTAAGTCATATAGTTTATAGGCCATCATTAAATTCAAGCGCTCTTCCGAATCATTAATATCGACCTTCAGTAAGCTTTGAATTTTCTCGATCCGATATTGTAATGTACTTCTGTGAATAAAAAGAGTATCTGCCGTTTCTTTTAAATTTCCATTTTGAAAGAGATAGACTCTCAACGTTTGAAACAAATCAACATTTTTTTGTTCTGAATATTGTAATAAAGGATTTAAATGTCGATTAATAAAATCAGCGGCGAAGTCGTTGTTCTTTAAATGATAAAGTAAAGTATAGGCGCCTAGGTTCTCAAACAAAGCATATCCCTGCTTTGGAATTCGTTGATTAATAACATGTATAGCTTGTATTCCTTGTTGATAGCAATTGTAATACTCATGGATATCATTTGCTTTACCGCCAACACCCATATATAACTGACCAGACACTTTCTCCTTTATCATCCTATTGTTTAAATATTCATATAATGTATCCCAATATTTCTCAGGATTTTTCCGTTCTTTTTCCGATTCAACGAATAAAATAAAATCATCGCCTTTATTTGAAAAGATGAAATCTGGATCAAATAACCGTATACTTTCTTTTAATCGTTCCCAGATGAAGGATTTTTTTGCCTGTTGTTCTAGTAAATTTCCTTTCTTTATTTCATCGTCATTAAGAATAATAGATAACACCGAAATTCTATATTTTTTTCGCAAATCCCAATTAAATAGATTTGCGTATTGCATAATACTTTTCGGATCTTCCACCTTTTTCACTAATAATTTATTAATAAAGCTGTCCTTCACCTGTTCTTTTGTATCTATAACAATCTTTTGCTTGACAAATTGTACTGAATAAACATTTAATGCTAATTCAATACTAATTCTGACTAGTTCATCAAACTCTTCTGAGGGCATGTTTATTGCTAAATAACCAAGTAAATCTCCCGCACCGTACACTGGCCAAAAGTGAAAATTTTCACTTCGGTCATCAGTGATTGCGATCGTTAATTCATTTTTTCTGTTATTCATTATTTTTTTCTCAGCAAATTCACTGATCACACTTAAATCGCTTTCCTTTAGATTTATTAAGTTATAGCTAAGCGGACGCATAAATCGATCAAATAATAGGACTGATTTTGATAACAGCTTACTTAATGCACTTGTAATTCCTTCAAATCCTTCTTGCTCTACTGTCTTTTTAATAAGCTCTTGATGGTAGTCCAATAGGGAATGAAGCTTTTGTTTATGCTCTTTTTCATTCTTATATAACCTTGCATTTTCAAGCATTGATGCGACATGTGTGGACATTAGTTCCAAGACTTCAAGGTCATCATTTGTAAAAACACCTTTCCGCTTGTCTTCTACATGTAAAACACCGATCGTTTTTAAATTGATAACTAAAGGAACTGTTAGCTGTCCCCCACCTGGAGTTTCTAAACATGGAAAATGATGCTTTAAAACATAATCATCAGCAATTGCAATGATTTTTGGTTGTTTGACAACACCATATGCAGGTGATTGTAAAACAAAACAATCTTCTTTCTCATCATATAAATAAAGACATGCACCTTTTGCCTTAGTACCTTTGGCGGCACGTTCAACAACTCTTTCTACTAACTGTTCTATTGTAGAGTCAATAAGAAGGTTTTGGCTAAACCATTCGATTCCAATAATTTTTTCTTTTTGTTTCTCTTTCCCTTTAGCAAGCGAGATGGCAACTGCCACATCTTTACTAAACTCATTAAATATATCATCCATCTCAACAAATAAAGGGACAGCAGTCATAAAACCTATGACACAAAATCCTGAAATAATATTCGCTTCTTTTAAAGGGAGTGTGAACCAAGTTGTAATTCTTTCCTTCATCAGTAACTCTGAAAATTGACAATTAGGTATATTAGTGTTTTCTATCGTCAAGCTTTTTGTCAATAAATCATTGGAACATTCTCTAATATTCAGAGGAAATGAATTAGCAAAAGACTTTGATCCACCACTTATCGCCTTCGGAAATAACTGATGTTCCTCATTCAAAAAAATTCCAACAAAATCGCAATGAAGTTCTGATCTAAATGAATTAATTAAATATTGTAAAGTCTCTTCCTCTGTGTCGAATTTAACCAATTGCCTTGATGTCAGCCTTAGATGGTTTTCAATTCTTTTTACTAACATATCTCTTTTAGAAAGCTTCACTGTATTCTCCCCTTCCATAACATATTTTAACAAATTTTTATAATTTTTGAAATTTTATGGCTTTTAATCACTTACATTTTTTCAACTCATTTTGGTGACGATAGAATATGAAGTTAAGAATTATAGATTTAGGAGGTCTTTCTAATGACGAATCAAAAAAAGAAACGTGAAGTATTTGATAAAAAGAAAAGTGCAGCTCCGTTAGATGTTTTGGCAGAAGAATTTGGAAATGAATATGCAGAGGCCACTTTTAGCAAACAAGTCAATGCATCCGAGCACACTGCACGAGAGCGTTACGATAATAAATAAGAAAAGCCGCCATTAAGTTGGCGGCTTTTCTTAACTTAAAAATTGATTGATTGCTATTTGTTCTAGCATTGATTCAATATTCAATAATCTTCCAACATGTTCATCGGTAAAATTACCACTACTTTGAAGTTGTAAAAGGGACGTTCTTTCGCTTTCAAGCTGGGATTGCCAAGCTAATAATTTATCATCCATTTCAACACTCTCCTTTAAGGACAACTTCTTTATAGTTTAGGCACCAATTTATTCTTTCATACGATTACGATTCATGGTGTAGCTTTTTGGACTTGCTTCCAATTTTTGATCGGTATTCCTTCCCTTTATTATTATTCCCGCTTTCCATTTCTACTCCATGCATAACATCATTTGTTCCAAGCTCTGGGGAGTTTTGATTTTTACTTCCGTGGTTATTATTTCGAATTGTCGTCATTTTCCCACTCCTTAATCGTTTTTCTTTCCTAGTTTGAATTTCCTTAGTACATTTCATTCACACATAAACTTTTTTATTAAAGTAAACATTAAGGATAAATTGATCAAATGCGCCTTGGCGTATTTGTGCCCAGATTTTTTCGAGCTTGCTCGAAAAACTACCTCTAAAAATCTGTGGCATCCGCCGGAGGCTTTAACTTAATTCAGCCGGGGTTTGCACCCTCACTGAATTAAAATACTAATTTACAATCATCTCACCACTTATGGAAGTCGGAGGGCTTCTGCTGAATAAAGTTAATTGGAGGAGTCCAAAATGATAAGAATCTCTTGGATGACATATATTATGATCATTTTAGCCAGTTATCGATTAACCCATCTCATTGTATTTGACAAGATCACTGAATTTATAAGAAATCCTTTTATGACGAAAGTATATAAAAAAGATGAGGATGGACACACCTATACAAAAAAAATCCCTAAAAACAACTTTGGATATTTATTAAATTGTTACTGGTGTTCAGGGATTTGGAGTGCGATTTTGATTGGTGGTAGTTACCTTCTTTATCCAAAAGTTTCAAAAAAGGGTATTTTCATATTATCTATTGCCGGAGCACAGGCTATTATCGAGACTTTTGTTGGAGTTGGAACAAAAACAATTCATTATTTAGCTTCTCGTGAAAAGGATGAAAAATAATAATAACCCAAGTGAAAGGATGAAAAACAAATGATCCAACCCTTAGCTTACTTACGTGAAACTCTTTCCAATTATTTGAATGAGCATGAAATTTGCCAAAGAATTTATGAAAAAATAATGAAGGCTTCCTATAAAGACGAAGATGCATTTGTTGATGATTTGTCTGAGGATGAAATGAGATATTTAAATGATATTCTGCCGGATGAACTAAATTACGCAAAAGAAGAACAAGACGAGAAACGTTTTAACGAACTCAATGATATTTATGGGCGACTGCTATAAGTATATTTTTTAGTACAAATAACCCATTCTTAATCTCCTCATAGGATAGTGTAATGACTTTTGTTTTTTGGAGGGATTAAGATGTACTTTTATCAATCTGCCCCAATTTATCAATATCCAATAGATTATCACTATTTTTACCGCCAACAAAATACAGCAAATCATATTTACAGTGCTTTTCGGCAGGAACATGCGAACTTAATTCATGAACTTGAAACCGCGGGCATGGACCAAGAAATGATCACATACATTATTTGGACGGTTATCCAATTCACACTGGCCCATGCACACCAATTTAGCGGTACCATCAATAATAGGACCAACAATATTTACGAAAGCATGCTGCAACAGCTTGGGTGGCTGACCTATTTATTCAGAGCCTATCGTTTTTCGACTAATCAAATGAGACGTGTATTACGCACAATCATCCGTTTTACTTTGCAGGGAACTTCAACAACAATATAATGAATTAATGTATGAAATCATTTCGAAATCAAATATTAATAATGTACGAAGAAATAAAAGGAGCTGATAAATACTATGGGTAGAGGTAAAGCATTTAACCATAAGAAGAAAGGGCATGAAAGCCAACCACCTAAATACGCAACAAATGAACCTGAATTTTCACGAAATAAAGGTAAATAAGAGGTGCATGTTTTATGTCATATCCAAGGTATCAAAAACAACGAAAAAAGACGCTACATCCGCATAAAATACACAGCGAGCTGGAGTTTTCTGAGGAATTAACGGAAACAAATTTAGATTTTGCTAATATGCAGCCTGTTCCGCAGCCAAAGGATTATGATGAAATCGAATATTAGAAAAGAGGCTGTAATTTACAGCCTCTTTTCTATAAAGTAAATATACTAGCTATTTTATTCATAAATGGTTGTTTTTTTAATTTATAACTTTCAACAACTTCGATTTTCGTTTCATCAATTTGCGATAAGATATCCATTCTCATTTCGATCAATCCGAGGCGAGATTCTAGTTGTTCCAATTCATTTCGATGCTGCAAGACCTGCATTGACACAACATCATCTGCTTTTTGAGACAGTTGCCTTTCGATATCATCCAATCTTGATAATAGATTATCAAACCGTTCCTCCCATGCTTTCTGGACTGCATTATCAACTTGATCGTTAACACCCATTTAAATCCCTCCCGATTTCCTTGTTTTTACTTTAATTCGCGGTTTATTTGGAAGTCCCTTCACGGTTGACAAAACTAGTTTTTATTCGGCAAAAGAAGTGTAGATTGTATATATTTTTCATCTAAATCAATAATAAAAAAGAGTCTTTGCAACAAAGGAGGAAATGTACATGGCTAAAGAACGAAAGCAAAGGAAAAATGCCAGTGTAGTGCAGGAAGAAACGAAAGCAGGCTTTGGCAATAAGAAGCTGGAGGGACCAAACAAGCCGGCAGAATAATAAAGGGTCTTGACTATTAAACGCTTGGATTACCAAGCGTTTTTTGTAGTTAATTTTGAAATTGCGGTATGTAAATGATTTTGTTTGTTTAAATACCATTCTGTAATCTGAATTTTCTTTGGAGTACGAATCGGCTTAAACCATTTCTCAGTTGTTCTGAGTGGTTTAGACCAATCAGAAAAATCAACTCTATGATGTTGAATGAGTGGAAATGCCATTCTTAAAAACGGAGTGTCCCTCCTTTTTTTAATACTGGCATACTGTTCATAATCATGCCTAGACCCCGTATGCTCTGTTAACTCAGAAAACTGTTTAAAAGAATGGTAATAGTCAGGATGGAACAATAGCCAAGCTAATTTTTTCCCTAGTCTAATTCTTTCATTTACATCTGTAAAATCATGAACAGAAAAACCGTATAATATTCCTGATATCGTCGGAAACAAAACAACACTGTAATGTAGCCAATCCTGAATGAAAAATGGAAAGGAACGAAAGACCTTCCTTTTATAATACGGGTGAGTAATGACAGGCTTTTGAATAACATTTTGTTCATTAATAATAAGAGCAGACATTAATCGTTTCCTGTCTTTTGTTTTCCAAAAGAGCCGCCATTCTCTTTGCATAAACTCCGAAACATGGAAGTATTTTAACAAGTGAAAAAACGATGTATTATACTGTTTTGATAATTCATGTAACATTAATTGCGGAAATGCGTCTAAAAAAATGAGCCAATTAGCCCGTTCATAAGTATGAAACATTTGTTCACATAGGCTTAGTGGGAGCACCTTCGGGAGGTGTGTTCCTGCAAGATCGGTCATATTCCAACCGGCATTTCTCGAAACCATACTAGCTAAAAAGGACCATTCTATTTCAGGGTTTCGAACATAATATTTATAATAATACTGGGTCCGTGAGATGTTATCTACATTGCCTTTTGCGACAACTTGATTGATATGGGAAATCAAAGTCAAAATAACATCATCTCCTCTTTTGTTTAAGCATTAGAATGCACAAATAAGCAGTGCGAAATTCAACAAAATATGCTATATTTAGTATTTTAGAGGAGCAATTTTGGAGAGGGTCTGAAAAAAATGACGATTCGATATCCGAATGGACAAGCTTTTGTGCCAGCACAAAAAACGCTGACAACAGATACGAAAAAACTGACTTATAGTAATCGCGGTATGACTCTTGAAGAGGATATTAACGCAAGCAATCAATATTACTTAGTCCGGGGTTTGGCTGTCATTCATAAAAAACCTACCCCCATACAAATTGTATCTGTTGATTATCCTAAAAGAAGTGCAGCTGTGATCAAAGAAGCATATTTCAAACAACAATCGACTACAGATTATAATGGTGTTTATCGAGGAAAATATGTAGACTTTGAAGCAAAGGAAACACAAAATAAACAATCGTTTCCATTGCAAAACTTTCATGAACACCAGATTAATCACATGAAGGCTGTAATAAAGCAAAACGGAATATGCTTTATTCTTTTACGGTTCTCCATTACTGATGAAGTATTTTTAATGGAAGCACAGCATCTTTTTTCTTATTGGGATGAACAATTAAAAGGAGGCAGAAAATCAATTCCTAAAAAATATATTGAAGAGGTTGGGTACCCGATTTCAATCAGTCTCAATCCTAGAATTGATTATTTAAAAGTCATTGATCGCATTTATTTTGATTCTATATTGGAAGTTTGAAAGGCAGGTTATTACGGTGTCTGAAAACTATCGTACAAGACAAGAAAGGCGAGCATTAAAAGAAAATAAAACCGAAAAGACTGTTAAAAGTAAATCAAATGCTCGCAAACTATTTAAACGTATCGTTTTTATTATCTTTATGATTGGTGTCATTGGAGTTGTTGCAGGTGGAATCACAGCAGTTGCTTTTATTTTGGATGCTCCAAAATTAGATGCAGCAGCATTGGAAATTCCTCAATCAACAAAGGTATATGACCGCGATCAAAATTTAATTGCAGAACTTGGCAATGAAAAACGAACGAACATTACCTATGATGAAATACCTAAAGTATTGGAGGATGCAGTTCTTGCAACTGAGGACGTGCGCTTTTACGATCATTTCGGAATTGATTTGTTCCGAATTGGTGGTGCCATTATTGCAAACGTAACAGACGGGTTCGGATCTCAAGGGGCAAGTACGATCACACAGCAGGTCGTTAAGTTATCGTTTTTATCACCTGAAAAAACAATAAAGCGGAAAGTCCAAGAACAATGGTTAGCGATTCAGCTTGACTCACAATATTCAAAGCAGCAAATTTTGACGATGTATTTAAATAAAATCAATTACGGAAACAGGGCGTATGGTGTAGCAAAAGCAGCCGAGACCTACTTTGGAAAAGATCTAAAGGACCTTGATCTCCAAGAGGCAGCGTTATTAGCTGGATTGCCGCAAAGACCGTCAGGGTATGATCCATATAAATATCCGGATTTAGCTGAAAAAAGACGCAATACTGTTCTATCCTATATGGAGATGCACGGTAAAATTACGAAAGAACAAGCAGACGCAGCAAAAGCAACCCATGTTGCTGACTATATTGTTAAAAAAGAGGAAAAAACAAATCCGCATGATGCCTTTATCGATCAAGTTTTAGAAGAAATCGAACAAGTTGAAGATCTTGATGTCTTATCAAGTGGTGTCAGTATTTATACAACATTAGATCCTAATGCTCAAAAATTTGTAGAAAAAGTATTGGATACGAATGAGTACATTAAATATCCTGATGATCGCTTCCAAACCGGGCTTGTTATTTTAGATACAAAAACTGGTGAATTGTTAGCGATTGGGGGAGGTAGACATCAAAGTACATCCTATTTTGCTACAGATATAAAACGTCAGCCTGGATCTACAGCAAAGCCAATTTTTGATTATGGTCCTGCAATTGAAAATTTACAATGGTCAACCTACCATCAAATTGTAGATGAACCACATACCTACACAAATGGACCAGCCGTTAAAAACTGGGATGGTGGTTACAAAGGACAAATGTCAATACGTGATGCTTTAGCAGATTCACGAAATATTCCAGCCCTAAAAACATTCCAAGAGGTTGGCCCTTCCAAATCCCGTGAGTTTGCGGCAAAACTTGGGGTTAGCGTAGAGGACCGAATCAATGAAGCATATAGTATTGGCGGCTTCAACGGTATGTCGCCGATGGATCAGGCCGGTGCATATAGTGCCTTTGGAAACAACGGAATTTATACGAAGCCACATACGGTTAGAAAAATCGTCTTTCCAGATGGTCGAGAAATTGATATGCAGCCGGAACAAGAGGTCGTCATGAAAGATTATACCGCGTTTATGGTCACAGATATGCTTAAGTCAGTTGTTAAATCAGGTACAGGCCGTTCCGCCAATGTATCTGGAGTCCAGATTGCTGGAAAAACAGGATCAACAAACTTTCCTGATGAAATTAAGAAAAAATTTGATATTCCTAGGGGTGGTATACCGGATGTATGGTTTACAGGTTATTCCCCTGATTATACCATTTCGGTTTGGACCGGATATACTGAAAATGCTAAAGGAAATTATATTTCCAGCAAGTCTTCAGGCATTGCAAAACAAATATTTAAAGTTGTTATGAGTGAAATCACTAAGGGTGAAAAACAAAAGGATTTTACAGTACCGGGTAGTGTGGTTAGATCACCAGTAGTTAAAGGATCAAATCCTCCTAAACTGCCAAGTGTATTTACCCCTAGCGACCAGATCATATACGAATATTTTGTTAAAGGAACAGAACCAACGGAAACATCTGATCAGTTTGATACGATTCCACCTGTTCAAAATGTTGAAGTTAATTATGATAATGAAGAAAACAAAATTGTTCTAAAATGGCAATATGATGAGAAACTACTGGAGCGTGTTTCCTTTGTTGTCAATTCAGCGATTAATAACAGCGACTTTATCCCATATTGGTCTGGAAAAGAAATGACTATCACTATTACTGATCCATACCCTGACAGCTTATATGGCTTTGAAATCGTTGTTGTTGACGATACGAACCAAGAAAATATCAGCGAACCTGTTGTAACGGATATAGAGACAAGTATTTTTGATCCATTGGTTCCAATTGAACCAACAGATCCTGAAAATCCGACTGAACCAACTGAACCAGGTTCACCTGGGAATGGGGATGGAAATGATCAAAGTCAAAGTAAAAAACCTAATCCGGGTAATGGCAACAACGGAAATGAAAATGGAATTAGTGAAGAAGGCATTGAAGAGTTAATTAACCTTATTAGACAGTAATAAGTGAAGTTTAAGATTATTATAAAAACCCGCATACCAATTATTAATCGGTGATGCGGGTTTTATTTTGTTCAATAGCAAGAAGCTTTCTATATTGCTTCTCTAGTTCCTCAAACAACTGGGATAACTGTATAAAGGAATGATAATGGTTCGGACTATCTATCATAAAAGTAAGTCTTTCTTTACTGTTAATGGGTTTGACCTCTAATTTGTCAATTTGCTCTATAACTTTGTCATCACTATTTATTTGAAGATTATTCATTTCAAACAAAGCATCAAGAAAATTGGCTATCTGTTTTTTCATTGGCTCGAGCGTTGCTTGTTTATTACGTTCTCTAAAAGTTGTTGCAATCTTATCTCTTTCATCACACCATTGTTTAAAGATTTCCTCTAAATGTCTTTCACGCATTACTTTTTGCTTCCTTTCATCCGCTTTTGCCCTTCACGACAAATATCTAATAGCGGACAAACCTCGCATTGTGGTCTTTGCGCTTTACAATGATAACGACCAAAGAAAATAAGACGATGATGGGTTTGGCCCCACAACTCCTCGGGCACTTTCTTCATAAGCGTTTCTTCAACCTCTAAGACAGAATCCTTCCATCTGCAAATACCAAGCCTTTTTGAAACTCTTTCAACATGTGTATCGACTGCTATAGCGGGAATTCCATAGGCAACAGACATTACAACATTAGCCGTTTTTCTGCCAACTCCTGGTAGCTTCATTAAAGAAAGACGATCTCTTGGAACTTCCCCACCATATTCTTCAAGTAGCATCCTACTTAACTTATGGATATTTTTAGCTTTATTTCGAAATAAACCAATAGAGCGAATATCATTTTGCAGTTCTTCTAACGATACCGCTAAATAGTCTTCCGGTTCTTTGTATTTTTCAAATAATGATTTTGTTACTTTATTAACGAGTGCATCTGTACATTGCGCTGATAAAGACACCGCAATGACAAGTTCAAATGGGTTAGTATGGTTTAATTCACAATGGGCATCTGGAAACATTTCTCCCATCGTATCTAACACTCGTTGTATTTGTTTCTTATTAAGCATTGATAGTGTTTCTCCTTCCCCCTCAAGATTCCAACCAATTATAGAAAGGAATCGATGTTGATTCTTGCTTTATCGGCTGTGTTTTTGCGCGTTGATGACTTCTAAATTTCAGTCCTTGATCCTGTGCTTGTTCCAGTGTTACAATCCCTTTCTTTTTCCATTCAAATAGAATCCGGTCGATATAACGGAAGTTTAACTTCCCACTCATTACGGCTTCACGTAAAGCGGCTTTTATTAGGAGAGGGCTGTGATTTTCTTGGTCAAGCCACATCGTTAATGATTCACATTCCATTGGTGATAAAGGACGGCCAAATTCCTGTTCAAACATAGTATAAACATTTATTTCAACTTGCTCATTTTCACGCTTAACCTGTTTGTTCTCAAGTTCCAATAAAAAGTGTAGGAGTTTTTCCCATAATGGGCGTAATGTATAGCTTTCATGTATAACACCATCTATGCCGGTTGTACCCTCAATTTGCAAGAAACTATGTTGCATTAAATATTTAATTATTTCCATACAGTGCTCCTTTTGGCAGCTCATTCTTTCGGCTAACTCGTCAGGAGTTGGAAATGAATTTCCACTTTCAATTGATGAATAAACGTGAAGGAGCAGCACAAACTCCTCTTCATTTAATCCGAGCCTTTTATAATATTTCAAAAGAAGCTTTGGTATTGCAATGCTTCCTTCAGCCAACCAGTCAATCATTTTTTCATTTTTCATTTGGCTAACACCTCTATGATATTATAACATGTCTTTATCAAATGCGCCTTGGCGTATTTGCGCCCGGATTTTTTCGAGCCCGCTCGAAAAACTACCTCTGAAAAAAGGCTGACCAAAAGTGGTCAGCCTTCTCATATAATTTGCTATTTAAGGATACAAACGATTCAAAAGTCGTGGGAATGGAATTGTTTCCCGAACATGCTCGGCACCTGTAATCCATGCTACAGTCCGCTCTAAGCCTAAACCGAAGCCTGAATGAGGGACAGAACCATATTTACGTAGCTCAAGGTACCATTCATAGGATCCACCAGTTAAACCATGCTCTTCATAACGCTTTTGCATTAGTTCTAAATCATCGATTCTTTGTGAGCCCCCGATAATTTCGCCGTAGCCCTCTGGTGCAATTAAATCGGCACATAATACGACCTCAGGGCGCTTCGGGTCTGGCTTCATATAGAATGCCTTTATTTTCGCTGGATAGTGTGTAATAAATACAGGCTTATCAAACTCTTCGGCAATCGCAACTTCGTGTGGAGCACCAAAATCTTCTCCCCACTCGATATCATTTATTCCTTTTTTCTTTAATATTTCAAGGGCTTCATCATAGGTAATACGAGGGAAAGGCGCTTTAATATTCTCAAGTTTAGACAGATCACGCCCTAGTGTGTTCAACTCTAATTTACAATTTTTCAAAACAGATTGAACGATAAAGCTGACATATTGCTCTTGAATTTCAAGACTTTCATCATGCTCTACAAAAGCTGCTTCCGGTTCAATCATCCAAAATTCAATTAAATGTCTTTTTGTCTTGGATTTCTCGGCACGGAAAGTAGGACCAAAAGAGAACACTCGACCTAAAGCCATCGCTGCCGCTTCCAAATAAAGCTGTCCGCTTTGTGATAGATAAGCATCTTCATCAAAATACTTTGTATGGAATAATTCACTACCGCCTTCTGCAGAAGTTCCAGTTAGAATTGGAGGGTCAACCTTAACAAACCCATTATCATTAAAAAACTGATACGTGGAACTTATAATTTCATTTCTTATTTTCATAATGGCATGTTGTCGCTTTGAACGAAGCCAGAGGTGACGATGATCCATTAAAAATTCAACACCATGCTCTTTCGGTGTAATCGGATAATCTATAGATTCATTAATAACTTCAATATTTTTCACTGCCAACTCATAGCCAAATGGTGAGCGGTCATCTTCACGAACAGTTCCCGTTACCCACAGCGAGGTTTCTTGGGTAATAGCCTTTGCTTTTGCAAAAACAACCTCTTCTACTTCTTCTTTCACGACAACACCTTGGATGAACCCTGTTCCATCACGTAGTTGTAAAAAAGCAATTTTCCCGCTTGAGCGTTTATTGGCCAACCAAGCACCAATTGTGACATCTTGTCCAACAAAATTACTTACTTTTGAAATCGTGGATTTCATTCAACAAACCTCCTACTATACCGAAAAGTAGCAATTGATTTTATATCATTGTATTAGTTACTTATTCATTTTATACGAAAAAGAGGCGGGGTAAACTTACACCGCCTTCTTTTTATATCATTGTCTAGCTCCAGCGCCTATCGCCTAGCAAACTTCAGGTCTCCTCCCTACGATAAGTCAACTAAGAATTGCTGACGCAATTCAAGTTTCCTTTATCTCAGTCGAAGCCCCTCCAGTTTGTATGGCGATGATCGAGGCGCTTCCGCTTTTCTAAATTATTTAATTTTACTTTCCATAAAGTGTTGAATTCTAGCTACAGCTTTTTCAAGAAGATCTAATGATGTTGCATAGGATAGACGCACATTTTCGGGAGCACCGAACCCAGAACCAGGTACTAGAGCAACCTTTTCTTCTTCTAATAATGCTTTTACTAATGTATCCACATTATCATAACCAGCTAGTTTAGCTGCCTCACTCGCATTCGGGAATAAGTAAAAAGCACCTTGTGGCTTCACACATTTAAATCCCGGAATTTCGATTAGCTGGTCATAGATTTTATTTAAGCGCTCTTCAAAAGCCTTTTTCATTTCAAGAACGGGCTCTTGTGGTCCAGTATAGGCAGCGATGGCAGCATATTGTGAAATTGATGTTGGATTGGATGTACTATGGCTTGCTAAGTTAGTCATCGCTTTGATGATAGTACTATCACCTGCTGCATATCCAATACGCCAGCCTGTCATTGCGTGTGATTTAGAATGACCATTAATAATGATTGTTTGTTTCTTAAGTTCTGGAGATAATTCAGCAATAGATACATGCTTATTATCGCCATATACTAATTTCTCATAAATTTCATCTGACACAATCAGAATATTATGTTCTAGTGCTATTTCACCTAATGCTTTTAACTCTTCCGCAGTATAAATCATTCCTGTAGGGTTACTTGGAGAGTTAATAACCACTGCTTTTGTTTTTGGTGTAATCGCAGCCTTAAACTGTTCAGGCGTAATTTTAAAATCATTTGCCTCTTTGCCTTCAACTAAGATTGGAGTACCTTCAGCTAATTTTACGAATTCAGGGTAGCTTACCCAATACGGTGTCGGGATGATTACCTCATCACCTTTGTTAAGAATGACTTGGAATAATGTATATAAAGCATGCTTTGCTCCCACACAAACTATAACCTCGTTTTGTGCAAAGGTAAGATTTTGATCTTTTTTAAACTTCTCAATAATCGCATCCTTTAATGCCACTAAACCACCAGAAGGTGTATATTTTGTTTGACCTGCATTCATTGCCGCAACAGCTGCATCAATAATATGCTGAGGGGTATTAAAATCAGGCTCCCCTGCCCCTAGACCAATTACATCATGTCCTGCATCCTTTAATGCTTTTGCCTTTGCTGTAATCTCCAGTGTTGTTGATGGTGTTAATGATGATACACGGTTTGCTAATTCCATTGCTACATTTCCTCCTCAAAGCGGTCTTTTTTCAGACTGTACCTTTTCACAAAGGAACCATCTACAAATTTCATAAAATAATATGTATAACGCTTTTCTTGGTCAATATAGGTAACTTCCCAAAGCGGCGTTGTCTCTGTTCTGTTTGTACGATTATCCTTCATTACTTCAGCACCAAGTCTTATATCAATTAATTTTAAAGGATTTTGATTCGCAATTACATATTTTTTTACTTTTTCCATTGACCACCCTTCACTGGCCTTTTTTGTAATAAACTTCCCGTTTTTAGAATCTGGCACCCAAACGATCATTTCCTCATTTTTGTCGTTTGTTCCATAAAGTACAGTATAAGCCAATCTACCGTGGTAGTATTCCACATCTGTAATCGATGAGAGCTCTTTTACATTTTCTTCGGCAAAAGCAATTGCCTTTTTCTCATCACTTCTTTGGAAGCTCATACTTTGATTATAAATGTGGGAAGATTGCCAAATTATGATAATCATTGATAAAGGTATTATATACAACCATTTTTTCATAGTAAACCTCTAAGTTTGATATATAGTAAAAATTGCTTGATTCGGGTCTTCCCGGTCAAGAGCCAACCCAAACATTACATCCCTTTCCTTTAATGTTCGATTCAAAATATCAACAATTTTATAAAGATCCGGTGAATTCTGAATCCGTACTGTTGCCATGACCTCAACTTTGCTATTCATACGCTCCCCCTAAGATCAAGATAAACAAATTTTGTTACACATATCGTTTACTGTTAAAGTGAAAAATAATGTTAAGAAATAAAGTTTTCACTTCGTCTCATTTCCCATTATACAATAGTTTCAAAAAAAACTTTAACCAAAACTATCTCCATCCTACACCATAATTTGGGGCTAAAGTTAGCCCCTTTTTTCTTGAGGTTAAATGACTTATTATAGCCAATCGGATAGTTTTTTTAACAATACATCTGTTTTCTCTTCAAATATTTCAATTTGTGGCAATGCTTGAATAAATTTTTTTCCATAACTTTTCGTTGACAGGCGACGATCTAATACAAATACTACCCCTCGATCATTTTTCGCACGGATCAAGCGTCCAAATCCTTGTTTAAATCTTAATATGGCTTGAGGTAAAAATAGTTCCATGAAGGCATTTTTACCAACTTGTTTCATCAATTCTGCCTTTCTTGCCATGATTGCATGATCTGGAGGAGAGAATGGCAGCCTTACAATGACAATACAGCTTAAATCCTCACCAGGGATATCAATCCCCTCCCAAAAACTACTTGTTCCAAAAAGGATAGCCTGATCATGTTGTTTAAAGCTTTTCGTTAATCGATCGCGACTACCGCTTGAAATCCCCTGTCCGATTAAAATGAAGCTGTCTAATGAAGAAGCGTCCTTTACAAGATAGAATGTTTTTTCTAGCATATCATAGGCTGTAAATAAAACGAGCATTCTACCTTGCGTTACTCTGGCAATTTCAACAATCTTTCTCGCGATTTCCCGGGTAAATTCCGTTTGTTCTACATTCTTTATTTCCGGAACATCAGTTGGAATCATTAACTGAACCTGATCCCTATATGAAAAAGGGGAAGGTATTTTTTTTGTTACTACTTCAAAATCCAAAAGTCCTAAACTGGATTTTATATATTGAAAAGAATCTTTAATGGCAAGGGTTGCTGATGTCAGTATTACACTTTCCTTTTTAGCAAATAATCGATCAGCCAATAATTCGCTTATATTGATCGGCTGACTAAATAGAAAGGCTGAGTTATGTGGACCTTTAGGTTCAATTTCAACCCAGGTTACATTATTCGACTCATGTTCAAATAAAAGTTTAGAAAGACCATTACTAATATCCTCCAAAGCCTTTCCAAGTGATTTAATGTCTGTTTTTAGTCCAAATGGAGCTTCAAGCTTATCACCTATGGATAAAATGCTAAATTTTAATTCCTCAAGCATTTCGATTGCTAAAAACGCATTGTTTTTTACATTCTTCCATAATGAACCTTCTTCACTTAAGGAATGAAAACGGTAGGTGATCCGACCAATCTCATTTTTCCCTTGCCGTTTTTGGGCTAAAGTATAGGTCCGAATATTTCTAAATAACTCGTCGATCCTATTTTTAGTTGCCGTATATTGCTCCTCAATCTTATTAATATCAGATGATAGATTATTGTTCATGTTTTTGATTACAACATCAACTTGATTCAGCTGTGTTTGAATAAAGGTATAATCCAGCTTAATCCCAAAATGGTTACTGGCGATATCATCAAGATGATGGGCCTCATCAATCACAAGCTCACTGTATGCTGGTAGTAAGGAAAAGTCACTTTTCATATCTGAAAGAAGAAGGGCATGATTTGTAATGATCAGATCGGATCCTTCCGCCGCATTCCGTTTTTGACGATAAAAACATCTTGAATACCATGGGCATTCATTACTACTGCAACAGGAAGAATCACTCTTTACTTTATTCCAAAAAAGCCTTCCCCCTGAAGATAAGTTAATTTCATCAACGTCACCATTACTTGTTTCGGTTAGCCATACAAGTATTTGCGACTTTGTAAATATAATGTCATAAGTTTCATCGCTACCCGCTTTCAAGCACTCTTCGAACTTCCTTAAACAAAGATAATGATGCCTACCCTTTAATATAGTAGCTTCGAATGAAAATGGTAAAGCCTTTTTAAGAATATTGATTTCCTGCCCCATTATTTGTTCCTGCAGATGTGTTGTATACGTACTAATGACAATTCTCTTCCCTGTTTCTTTAGCAAAAAAAATGGAAGGAAGTAAATAGCCGATCGTTTCTCCAGTTCCGGTTCCGGCTTCGATCAACCCGTGAACACGGGTTTTAAATGCCTGATCAATCGTTTCGATCATTTCCATTTGGCCATCCCGAACCTCAAATTTTGGATCTACTTTTTTTAGCTGAGTAATGATGGATTTA
>JAENZK010000059.1 GCA_016841285.1 Guptibacillus hwajinpoensis
ACAGTATGAAATTATTCGATAAAGCCAAAATTGACGATCCGATTTACGCATTATCTGTACATGGAACAGTTGGTGTATGGGGAACACTTTCTAACGGATTATTTGCTGTACCTGCACTTTCGACTGATATTGATTGGGGGCAAGCTGGTTTATTCTACGGTGGCGGCTTCCATCAATTGGGTGTTCAAGCATTGGGTATCGCTGCATCTGGTCTTTACGCTTTCATAGTTTCGTACGTTATCTTAAAAGTTATGAATGTAGCTATGGGTGGGATCCGTGTGACTGAAGAAGAGGAAATGATCGGACTTGATATGAGTGAACATGGTGGTTATGGGTATCCAGAAAATATGCTAGTACTACACAAAAAACAAGGTGCTTAAAAGAGTTCTGCTAATTTATTAAAAATATTATTCTTGTTGCTTTTTGCTACCTTTTTTAAAGTTCGTTCTAATAAATAGACGGAGGATTCCGCTTAATAAGAAAATTGGATGGAAATTAGCTGAAATAGACGGAGACATTCCGTTTATTAGGTTTTAAACCACAAAAATGGGCGACTTTTCTTTGAATAACCGGAAATCCTCCGCTTATATAAGCCAAAATGAGCTCCATTTTGCAAATAACCGGAAACCATCCGCTTACCTATTTGGCAACTTTAAAATAAGTTATCATGAGCAGAGGGATTAATCTCTAAATTAGATTAATAAACAACAAATCCTCCGAAAATATTCAAATTATTTTTATAAGAAAATCATTAAGAAACAGTATTAATGCCTAAATTAGATTGATTTAATAAAAAATAAGCATTGATTAGATTGATAAGTAACTTTAGAATGAATATTAAGATTATTTAGTGTTTTTTGAATGATAAAAAAGAATGATCTGAGGAGGGGATTCGAAAAGTGAATCAAAATAATTTACCAATGAAACAGGGACTTTATGATCCGGCCTACGAACATGATGCCTGTGGAATAGGGTTTGTTGCGAATCTAAAAGGAGGAACTACCCATAATACTGTAAAGCAAGGAATTTCAATGTTGTGTAGAATGGAGCATCGTGGAGGTCAAGCAAGTGATCCGGATACTGGTGACGGTGCAGGAATATTAACTGGGCTTCCACACGAACTATTTCAAAGAGAATGTTCGTCCTTTGAATTAAAAAGAAAAGGCGAGTACGGTGTTGGTATGATATTTATGCCGCAAGATATTCTTTTAAGAAATCAATGTGAAGAAGTATTTAATAACATAATTGAAGAAGAAGGGCAAAAATTACTTGGTTGGAGAACGGTTCCGACAAATGATGAAAAAATTGGGGTAAAGGCTAAAGAAAGCCAACCTTTTATTTGCCAAGTCTTTATCGGCAAAGCTAATGATATTGTGGATGAAGAAACATTTGAACGAAAGCTTTTTATCATCCGTAAAAGAACCGAAAAAATAGCCCAGGAAAAGCAGCTTGCTGGGGACGAAACGTTTTATGTAGCAAGCCTTTCTGCAAGGACCATCGTATATAAAGGAATGCTAACACCAGAGCAATTAGACCAATATTATTTAGATTTGCAAGATGAAGCATATAAATCAACATTTGTTCTTGTTCATTCTCGTTATAGCACCAATACATTTCCAAGCTGGGAAAGAGCCCATCCAAACCGCATGTTAATTCATAACGGTGAAATTAATACAGTAAACGGCAATATCAATTGGATGCAAGCACGCGAAAAATTAATTGAATCTTCACAATATATCAAAAAAACAAACGAAATCATGCCGATTATTAATGTTAATGGTAGTGATTCATCTTCCTTTGATAATTGTTTAGAATTTTTGATTCGATCGGGTCGTTCACTGCCACATGCTGCTATGATGATGGTCCCTGAACCATGGGAAAAAGACGATGTAATGGATGAAGCAATTAAGGCATTTTATGAGTATCATAGCCATTTAATGGAGCCATGGGATGGGCCTGCAGCGTTTGCGTTTACAGATGGATTGCAAATCGGAGCTATGCAAGATCGGAATGGTCTACGTCCATCACGATACTATTTGACAGTGGATGGAACCATTATTTTTGCTTCTGAAGCTGGTGTCCTCGATATTGAGCCTGATCAAATTATTGAAAAAGGTCGATTAAGTCCTGGTAAGATGCTTCTAGTTGATTTACAGGATGGAAGAATTATTCCTGACCACGAGGTTAAAAGCGGGATTGCAAGTGAACATCCATACCGTGAATGGTTAAACAAGAACAGTGTTCATCTTAAGGATCTTCCATCTGTTCGAAAGGAAATGAAAAATGAACTTGATATTTCAAAGTACCATCAAGCATTTGGATATACAGTAGAAGAATTGAAGAAAGTAATTGGGGCGATGGCTGTTGATGGAAAAGAGCCGATTAATTCGATGGGAAATGATATGCCATTAGCTGTTCTCTCCAATGGGTCACAGCTTTTATACAATTATTTTAAACAGCAGTTTGCCCAAGTTACAAATCCGCCTATAGATGCAATTCGCGAAGAATTTGTTACCTCAACAGCAACCCTTCTTGGAGCTGAAGGTAATCTTCTAAATCCAAAAGCAGAAAGTTGTAGACGGGTGGTGTTGGAAACACCAATCATTGCAGACCATGAATTAAATAAACTAAGTAATAATAACTTACCGGAATTTAAATCACAAATATTCTCGATTTTATTTGGTGCAAACCAAGGTGGACAAGGATTAAAAACAGCCTTACGCGGCTTATTCAACGCAGTAGATGTAGCGCTAGAAAATGGGGTATCATTCATAATCTTATCTGATAAAGGAATAAGCAAAGAGTGGGCTGGCATCCCGGCGTTATTAGCGGTCAGTGGTCTTCATCACCATTTAGTTCGCCAGGGAACGAGAACGAAAGTCAGTCTTATTATACAAACTGGTGAAGCACGTGATGTGCATCAATTAGCGTTACTAATTGGATATGGTGCGGATGCAGTGAATCCATATCTTGTGTTTGCAAGTATTGAGGAATTGGTGGAAAACGGGGACGTTGCGGTAGATTTTGTTACAGCTGCTAAGAACTATATTAAAGCAGCAACTGGCGGGATTGTAAAAATCATGTCCAAAATGGGTATTTCTACAATTCAAAGTTACCGTGGAGCGAAAATTTTTGAAGCTGCTGGTATCCATACTGAAGTGATTGAAAAATACTTTACTGGAACGACTTCCGCTATAGGAGGCATCAATCTTGATACGATTGCCGAAGAAACACTTATACGACATCGTGTAGCATTTGATGGAGAAGAACATTCACTTAAAGCCGGCAGCGACTTTCAATATCGTAGAGATGGTGAAGCACATGCTATGAATCCAGAAGTTGTCCGTATGTTAAAAAATGCCTGTCGAACAGGCGATTACGAACTATACAAGATATATGCACAAAAGGCAAATGAAGATCAACTCATATTCGTTCGTGACCTGTTAACATTTAAAAAAACAAATCCGATTCCGATTGATGAAGTTGAGTCAGTGGAAGCGATTGTCCGTCGTTTTAAAACGGGTGCGATGTCATACGGTTCCTTAAGTCAAGAAGCGCATGAAACATTAGCGATTGCAATGAATCGACTTGGAGGAAAGAGTAACAGTGGGGAAGGTGGAGAACACCCTGATCGATATCTGCCTGATGAAAATGGTGATTCGCGCTGTAGTGCAATTAAACAGGTTGCTTCCGGGCGTTTTGGAGTAACAAGCCATTATTTAGTGAATGCAAACGAAATTCAAATTAAAATGGCGCAAGGAGCTAAACCAGGGGAAGGCGGCCAGCTTCCAGGTGATAAAGTATATCCGTGGATTGCAGAGGTACGTGGTTCAACCCCAGGTGTGGGATTAATTTCACCACCACCACATCATGATATTTATTCGATTGAGGACTTAGCCCAGTTAATTCATGATTTGAAAAATGCAAATCCAAACGCTCGTATTAGCGTGAAGCTTGTATCAAAAGCTGGAGTTGGTACGATTGCAGCCGGTGTAGCTAAAGGTCTTGCAGATGCCATTTTGATTAGCGGTGGAGATGGAGGAACAGGTGCCGCGCCAAGAACAAGTATTAAGCATGCAGGGATGCCTTGGGAAATTGGTCTAGCAGAAGCGCATCAAACATTGTTATTGAATGGCTTACGTGATCGTGTCGTGCTAGAGGCTGATGGAAAATTAATGACTGGCCGTGATATTGTAATGGCGACCTTACTAGGTGCTGAAGAGTATGGTTTTGCATCCACTGCTTTAGTAGTTCTAGGCTGTGTGATGGTTCGTCAATGTCACCTAAACACATGTCCTGTGGGAATTGCGACCCAGGATCCAGAACTTCGCAAAAAGTTTCTTGGCAAGCCTGAGGACATTATGAACTTCATGCGCTTTATGGCTCAAGATGTTCGCAAAATCATGGCTCAGCTAGGTTTCAGAACCATTAATGAAATGGTTGGCCGTACAGATTTATTAACACAAAGTGAACAGGCTAAATCACATTGGAAAGCGAAAGATTTAGATGTATCGGCTCTTATTTATCAGCCGTCCGTAAGTAGTGGTAGATATAATAAGCAACAACAAAATCATCGACTTGAAAATTCGCTTGATTATAGAGAATTATTGGAGGTATGTAAGCCAGCACTCCAACAAAAGAAAAAAGTGAGGGCAAGCTTCTCTATTCAAAACACGAATAGGACTGTTGGAACGATTTTGGGTAGTGAGATATCAAAACGATACGGTCGCTCTGGTCTTCCGGAAAACACCATTGAGCTTGAATTGAAAGGTTCAGCGGGACAAAGCTTTGGCTCCTTCCTGCCGAAAGGTGTAACACTTTCGCTTGAGGGAGACGCAAACGACTATGTTGGAAAAGGATTATCAGGTGGAAAAATTATTGTACGACCATCAGAAAAATCCATTTTCATACCAGAAGAAAATACAATTATTGGGAACGTTGCTTTTTATGGTGCAACATCAGGCGAAGCTTATATTCGCGGTCTTGCAGGCGAACGTTTTGCTGTAAGAAATAGCGGATTCAATGCGGTTGTTGAAGGAATTGGCGATCACGGTTGTGAATATATGACCGGTGGATGTGTTGTTGTTCTTGGTGCAGTGGGCAAAAACTTTGCAGCTGGAATGTCCGGTGGTACAGCTTTCGTCCTTGCTGAAGATTTACAACTATTCCGTAAAAACTGCAATTTAGAATTAGTTGATATCGATCCATTAAGGGATGATGAAGACAAAAACAAACTTAAAGAGTTAATTCAAAATCACTCCGACTATACAAACAGCTCTCGAGCTACTTATATTCTTAACCATTGGGATGAAAGCTTAACGAAGTGGGTTAAAGTAATTCCGAAAGAATATAAGAGGGTTTTGCAGAAAAATCAAGCGAATGCCGAGGCTGAAATTTCCAAATAATAAGAGGAATAGGAGGAGAATCAGGTGGTAGTACTACCACCTGATTTATGAATGCATTAGGAGGATAAAAATGCCAACAACTGATTATATACAAGGACTTTTTGCAGATCGAATTGGTGGACCTCAATTCGGTTTAAAAGAAGAAATCTACAAGTTTGAAAAAATTAAGCGAGCAAAGCGTGCAGCTATGAAGGATAATCCGAATGTTGAATTGATAGATTTAGGAGTTGGAGAACCCGATGCTATGGCTGATGAGCGAGTGGTTCAGAAATTAGCAGAAGAAGCAGCAAAACCAGAAAATCGCTTCTATGGGGATAATGGTATTGCGGAGTTTAAGGAAGCAGCAGCGGTTTATATGAAAGAAGTATTTGGAGTTAGTGACTTGGATCCGCAAACTGAAATTAATCATATTATTGGTTCAAAACCTGCATTAGCCATGCTTCCAACAGCATTTATTAATCCAGGAGATATAACCATCATGCCGACTCCGAACTATCCTATATTAGGTACACATACAAAATATAATGGCGGAGAGGTTGTTACACTTCCGATAACCGAGGAAAATGGTTTTCTACCTGATTTGGATTCTATAAGTGAGAATGTTCTTGAAAAAGCAAAATTACTTTATTTGAATTACCCAAACAATCCAACAGGTGCAGTTGCAAATGTTGAATTTTTTGAAAAAGTGGTTCAATTTGCAAAAAGAAATAAATTGATCGTTATCCATGATGCTGCTTATGCTGCATTAGTTTTTGATGGACAAAAGCCATTAAGTTTCCTATCAATACCTGGAGCAAAAGAGGTTGGAGTTGAACTGCATTCACTATCAAAGTCATTTAACATGACAGGCTGGCGAATTGGATTTATTGCAGGAAACGAAAAAGTAGTGAAAGCTTTTGCAACTGTGAAGGACAATAATGATTCAGGACAGTTTATGGCTATTCAAAAAGCAGCAGCCTATGCATTAGCACATCCTGAAATTACAGAAAAGACGGCAGAAAAATATTCTAGACGTCACGAAATGTTAGCCAATGTATTATCAGAATGTGGTTTTCATGCAAGAAAACCAAGAGGGTCTTTCTTTTTATATACAAAAGCTCCAAAAGGAGTGGAAAACGGTCCAGAGTTCAAAAGTGCTGAAGATTTTAGTCAATTCTTGATCTTGGAACATTTAATTTCAACAGTACCATGGGATGATGCAGGTCAATATGTGAGATTTTCAGTAACATTCCAGGCAGATGGGATTGAAGAAGAAAAACGTGTCATCGATGAAATCAAAGACAGATTAAGTAAGACGAAGTTTATTTTCTAAAAGGGAGGAGAGAATATGCAATTCACAAAAATGCATGGTTTGGGAAATAATTATGTATTTTTTAACCTATTGGAAGAACCCATGGAAGATGTTGATTTTGCAGAGCTTTCTAGACAAGTATCTGACGTCAACTTTGGAATTGGTTCAGATGGAATCATATTAATTTGCCCATCAGACCGTGCTGCTTTTCGGATGAGGATTTTTAATGAAGATGGTTCTGAAGGAAAAAACTGTGGGAACGGGTTACGTTGCGTTGCAAAATATGTTTTTGACCACAGTTATGTTACCACACCTCAATTTACGATTGAAACTTTAGGTGGGGACGTATCTGTAGAAGTGGAAGAAGAACCTTCACTTCAAATAAGGTATGTGACAGTGGATATGGGTGAACCAAGATTATTAAAAGAAATGATACCGATGCAAGGGGACCCGTTCTCCACCACGATCAATGAACCATTTCAAATTGATGGTAAAGAGTACCAAATGACATGTGTTTCGATGGGGAATCCTCATACGATTATGTTTGTTGATGATGTAAATGAAGTACCTTTAGAAACGATTGGTCCAGTTATTGAACATGCGCCGCAATTCCCTGAACGGGTGAATGTAGGATTTGTTGATGTAGTTAACCGGCAAGAAATTAATTATCGTGTTTGGGAAAGAGGTTCTGGAATAACGATGGCATGTGGCACAGGGGCTTGTGCAGCAGTTGTCGCTGCTACCCTGAACAACAAGCTTGATAAACATGTACCGATAACTGTTCATCTTCCAGGGGGAGATTTGACTGTAAAATGGGATGAAAATAATCATGTTTGGAAAAGAGGGGAAGCTGCCTATATTTGTCACGGGGAATTAGCGTTAAAAGGTGATAAAAAAAGTTCATTCATTTAATAAGGGGGAAAATTTAATGAAAAGATCTTATACAAAAGAGCAAATTTTTGAATTAGTAAAAGAGCAAGATGTAAAATTCATTCGTTTACAATTTACTGACCTTTTTGGAATCATTAAAAATGTAGAAATTCCTGTTGGCCAGTTAGAAAAAGCGTTAGACAATAAATGTATGTTCGATGGTTCCTCCATTGAAGGTTTCGTTCGTATTGAAGAATCTGATATGTACTTATATCCTGATTTAGATACATTTGTAATTTTCCCGTGGACAAGTGAAAAGGGGAAAGTTGCTCGTTTCATTTGTGATATTTACCATCCAGATGGTACACCTTTTGAAGGGGATCCGCGTAACAACCTAAAGCGCATTTTGGCTGAAATGAGAGAATTAGGGTTTACCGATTTTAACCTTGGACCTGAACCAGAGTTTTTCTTATTTAGATTAGATGCTAAAGGTGAACCAACACTTGAGCTTAATGACAACGGCGGCTACTTTGATTTAGCTCCAACGGATTTAGGAGAAAACTGCCGTCGTGATATTGTACTAGAGCTTGAAGAAATGGGCTTTGAAATTGAGGCATCCCATCACGAGGTGGCCCCGGGGCAGCATGAAATTGATTTTAAATACCAAAATGCACTAAGGGCTTGTGATGATATTCAAACCTTTAAGCTTGTTGTTAAAACGATTGCACGAAAACATGGATTACATGCAACATTCATGGCAAAACCTCTATTTGGAGTAAATGGATCAGGCATGCATTGTAACTTATCTTTATTCAAAGACGGTAAAAATGCATTTTATGATCCAAAGGGAGATTTAGAGTTAAGTGATACGGCAAGACAATTTATTGCGGGTGTTTTAAAGCATGTATCTAACTTTACAGCTATAACTAATCCAACTGTTAACTCATATAAACGTTTAGTTCCGGGTTATGAAGCACCGTGCTATGTTGCTTGGTCAGCTCAAAACAGAAGCCCATTAATTCGTATTCCGGCATCTCGTGGAATGAGCACTCGCATTGAGGTTAGAAGTGTTGATCCGTCAGCGAACCCATATTTAGCTTTGGCTGTTCAGCTTGCAGCGGGATTAGATGGAATTAAAAATAAATTAACACCACCAACGCCAATTGATCGTAACATTTATGTGATGACAAAAGAAGAGCGAATTGAGAATGGTATTATTGATTTGCCAGCTTCACTCGCACATGCACTCGAAAATTTAAAATCCGATGAAGTTATTACAAAAGCATTAGGTAGTCATTTATTAGAGCATTTTATTGAGGCAAAAGAAATTGAATGGGATCTTTTCCGTACCACAGTTCATCCATGGGAACGTGAACAGTACATGTCGCAATATTAAAAAAAGGATGCGAAATCAATTACGATTTCGTATCCTTTTCTTTTAGTTTGAACGTTCAGCCAACCAGTCGCCAATCGTTGGAAAGGTCAGAGAGACTGCCTTTGGACCAAAAGTAACAGATACATGGCCTGTTGGCACACATACGTATTTCTTATCCTTACTTGAGATCTTGTTCATTAAAGCTTCGACTTGATGCGGCATGGCGATCACATCGCGCTCACCGGAAATATTAAGTACATTTGCTTTAATAGAACTTAAGGAAACTTTACGTCCACGAATGACTAGTTCGTCATTAATTAATTTGTTTTGTTGATAGAATTCGCGAATCCATTGACGGTAAGCTTCGCCTGGGAATGGAATTCCATCTTGCAACCATTTTTGCATTAAACGCCAGCTCTCTACGAACTTTGGATTCTCAGAGCGGTCATATAAGGTAACATATGGCCCGATGAAATTCGAAAGTGGATCTAGCATTTTATTGCCAAAGTCGATCATTTCAGGTGGTACATTTCCTAATGTTTCAACCACTTTGTCAACATCAAAGAAACGGTCGTCTAGGAAACTTCCATATAAACCTGTGTTTTCAAAATCAAATGGACTTGTCATAAATACTAGATTCTTAATCGGTAATTCAGGATAAAGGGAAGCAAAGATCGATGTCATTGTTCCACCCATACAATATCCTAACATAGAAATAGAATCTGCTTTTGAAGTACGTAAAACCTTCTTAACAGCTCTAGGAATATAATCTAGTATAAAGTCATCAAGCTTCATATTACGATCTTCGTAGCCAGGCGTACCCCAATCAAGCATATACACATCAAAACCTTGGTCAAGAAGGTATTCAACAAGACTGGAGCCTTTGGTAATATCAAGGATATAAGGCTTGTTGATTAGTGCATAAACCATTAGAAGAGGAGTACTATGCTTTTTAGGTTTATCTGAAATATAACGATATAATTTTGTTTTGTTTCTTGTCCAAATAACTTCTTTTGGTGTTAAACCTACTTCCGGTTCTGGATCCTTTGTTAATACTTCCATTGTTCTTTTAAACCGGCGATAAGATTGTTTTGCATCATCGGGCATTGTATCAATCATATCTTCTAATTGTTTTTCTGTGATCAATCTTCACACATCCTTCTTGTAAGATCATTGCACTGTCCAGCTCCAGCTCCTAGCGACTCGAAAAACTTCACCCGCCTCCCTACGATAAGTCAACATCGACTCGCTTACGCTTGTCGTGTTTCCTTTATCTCAGTCGCCGTGCTCCAGTTTTTTCGTCGCTAACCAGTCGCTTCCGCTTTTCCTATTGTCTAGCTCCAGCGCCTATCGCCTAGCAAACTTCAGGACTTCTCCTTACGATAAGTCAACTAAGAATTGCTATGCAATTCAAGTTTCCTTTATCTCAGTCGAAGCCCCTCCAGTTTGTTACGGCGATGAGCAAGTCGCTTCCGCTTTTCCTATTGTCTAGCTCCAGCGCCTATCGCCTAGCAAACTTCAGGACTTCTCCTTACGATAAGTCAACTAAGAATTGCTATGCAATTCAAGTTTCCTTTATCTCAGTCGAAGCCCCTCCAGTTTGTTACGGCGATGAGCAAGTCGCTTGCGCTTTTCCTTTGTCCAGCTCCAGCGCCCAGCGACTCGTAAACTTCGCTCATCTCCCTACGATAAGTCAACATCGATTCACTTCGTTCATCGTCGGATATCCTTTATCTCAGTCGATGCGCTCCAGTTTATACGTCGCTAAACGGGCGCATACGCTTTTCTACATTGCAAGTCCGCCGTTAATATTTAACTGCTGACCAGTGATATATGCTCCATCTTTACATAGGAATAGTACACCTTTTGCAATTTCTTCCGGATGGCCAAAACGTTTTTGAGGAATTTTAGCCACGATTTGTCCGCGAATTTCTTCAGGGATTTCTAAAACCATGCTTGTTTCAATAAATCCAGGGCAAATCGCATTTACAGTTACATTTGTTTTTGCTAATTCAAGTGCAAGTGATTTTGTAAAACCAATCAAACCAGCTTTTGCTGCTGAGTAGTTTGTTTGACCGAAAGCACCTGTTTGTCCAATTACAGATGAGATGTTAATGATTCTTCCTGCATCAGATTCAGAAAGATGTGGTAATGCAGGTGAAATTGTATTATATGAACTATTTAAGTTAACATCAATTACTTTTCTCCAATTTTCTTCAGATAGCTTTTTAAATGAGCTGTCTCTAGTAATACCAGCGTTATTAACTAAAACATCTAGGCGTCCGTATTTTTCAACTGCAGCATTTACTAGTTTACTAGCTTCTTCAGAAACGGAAACATCCGCTTGAACAGCATAAGCTTCTCCACCGTTTGCTTGAATTTGTGCTACTAGATCTTCAGCTGCCTTGCTGCTGCTATTATAATTTAATACTACTTTTACCCCATTGCTTGCTAATTCTTTTGAAATGGCAGCTCCAATTCCAACAGCTCCCCCAGTAACGATTGCAACTTTTCCTTTTAAATTAATCATAATTATAAGTCCTCCCCCAATGTATGTATTGAATTACTCCATCATTATTTTACGTTTGCTTTTAAAGCTGTTTGATCCTCATTGCCTTTTGGATTCTCATTGCTCTTTTGTTCCTCTTTTTTAAGGAAATTAAGAACCTCCTCCAATTTACTGCCAATTTCTTTTACTTCTTTCTTTAGTGAAACCATGTCCTTCTTTAATGCATCTGTCGAAGTCTGTTTTTCAAAACTTTCTTCCAATTGCTCTTCCATATCATCAATTTTTTGATCTAAATTGATAATAAGAGAAGAAACACTTGCTAAATCCTCACGAGTAGGTAGGTTCATTTGTTCAAGGAATTGCTTTGTGTTTTTATCCGTCATTTGTCTAAATAGCAAATTTCCTTCTAAAACCTTCCCCATCCATTCAGAAAATTCTTCAGTTCCCACTTTTTCATTAATGGCTGGACCCCAATAATTTTGGACGTTCTTATAATAATCCTGCCACATTGCAAATGGATCATATGTTTTTTGGTTAGACATGTTTTACACTCCCTTCCTTATTTAGCTCCCACATGTAGTTTAAACATGATTTTTGTCTGAAACAATTTAAATAATTCCAAAAATTTCTACATTCCTCGCAGGGAATTTGCACAGTAATGTCGAACAGAAATCCAGGTTTTTCCTAAAACATTGCTGTAACAAGGGAAGGAAAACGCTATCAAAAATAGACAAAAATCGCAAAAGTAGACTACAGGGTAGCTGAACCAAAAATTGTAAAAGTTGACATTTTAAACACATAGGTGTAAATTACACATATAGACAAAAACAGGTGATGAATATGACAGCAAACTCAAATCAAAAAAATAATATTGAAAAAGGAATAGGAGGCTCACCCAAAAATTTAATGGTGCCATTTTTATTGTTAAGTTTGCGGGGGGGATTTGGCCTGCATGGGTACAAACTAATTCAACAGTTAACCCAGCTTGGTTTTTCTTCTATTGACCAGGGCAATGTTTATCGGTTACTTAGACAGTTAGAAAAGGATAATTTAGTGAAATCCGAGTGGGATACAACAAGCAGTGGTCCTGCGAAACGAATCTATTCTATAACCGATGTTGGCCTTGAATATCTTGATGTATGGGCCGAATCCTTGGGGCAATATCAAACAATGTTGGATAGTTTTTTCACAATGTATTCCAATATGTTCATGCCTCTCGTTCCAAAGGGTAAAAAAGAAGACCCTGATGAAAAGTGATACTGCTATTTGCAGCCACATAAAAAATTTATCTATTTAAAAAAAAGGAGATGTTTTCATGTTTACAACGATGGATCAAACTAAAAAGATTATTGATACAATGTGGGTGAATTGGGAAAATGGAGTTCAACAAGTATATCGAACTCAAGAACAAATTGGGGAGTACTCTTTAGATGCTCTAAAAAAACAGCAAGATATGATTTCTTCAATTTCTTTAAACCAAAAACAAGTAGAAGAAGAAATTAAAAATTCATTAAATGAAGCGATAAAGTTATTTAAAGACAACAATGTATATGGTAAAAATGATGAATTCGCTCAGCTATTTGATACTTGGAATGAGAAAATGATGGGTATCGTTAATCAAATTCAACAATTAACATCAACTCCATCTAAAGCCTTGTTAACTTTGACAGAACAATCTCATGAGAGACTGTATGATGCTGTAAAGCAAACTTTAGAAAATCAAAATAAACTGCATATGGAAACAACAGAAAAAATTGAAAAGTTCATGGCACAAATTAAAGAATCTCAAAACAAATTTGTCAGTGCTATTGAAGAACAAACAACAAAAACTGCAGAGAAAAGTCAGGCGGCTAAAAAAAAGAACTAGAATTAATTGAAAAATCAAAAAATGTGAAAGAGCGACTATTCGACGAAATAGAGATAGGAGAAACCGCTTCTTTTACGCGAAAAGTAACAAATGAGGACCTTTTTGACTTTGCAGCATTAACTGGAGATGTAAATCCGATTCATCTTGATGAGGACTATGCATCCACAACAATGTTTAAAGGCAGAATTGGTCATGGAATCTTAACCGTCGGCTTTATTTCTACATTAATTGGTACAATTCTACCTGGTAAAAACATGATATATATATCACAAAATTGTAGATTTACTGCACCTGTACGTATTGGGGATACAATAAGGGTAGTGGGGAAGGTCATTGATAAACGGGCTGATAAAAAAATAATAACTATAGAAACAAATGTATATAATCAAAGGGACGAGAGGGTACTCGATGGTAGTGCAGTTGTTATGAAAAAAGAGCAATAAATAAAAAGGTACGAAACCGATTACGATTTCGTACCTTATTTTTTACCCGGCATTCGACATTTCGAGTTCTTTTTTGTTCGTGATTACGTGGTTTTGTCCGTATTTCTCTTGTACTAACAAAATAGCGATTCCGGCAAGGATACTTGGGATCGCAAAAGCGAGGAAATTATAATGAATTGGCAGCTGTGAACTTAATAAAAATCCTCCAAGTGCCGGGCCGAGCATTCCACCGATTCTTCCTACACCAAGTTCCCAGCCTACTCCAGAAGAGCGAATACCAGTAGGATAGAACTGAGATACATAGGCATTTGTATTAATTTGCGTACCTGTAGTTGTAGCACCAGCTAAGAAAAGAAGCAAATATAGTAAGAATGAATTTGGTTTAAAGCTTAACGCTGTCAGTGCACAGAAGGCAACGATAAAGAATGTAACTAAAACTGGGCGAGACCCAAATCTGTCTGCAAGTTTTCCACCAAAGATGGCTCCTGTAACGCCACCAATATTCAATGTGATTAAGAATAATAGACTAGAGCCTAGTGGATAACCGGATGCAACCATAAGCTTTGGCAACCATGTGCTTAAACCGTACATAATTAATAAACTCATAAATGCGGCGATCCAGAACATTATGGTGCTGAATGCCCTTTTTTCTGTAAATAACTTAACGAACGAAGTATCTGTTTCATTTTCAACACGCATAACGAATTCATCATGTGATGAAAATTGGGATGCCGGATCAATTTTGTTTAGAGTTTCAACAAGCTTGTCTTTTTTATTTTTATTAATAAAATATCCATAGGATTCAGGCATTACTTTAAGAAGAAAAGGAACAGCTATAATCGGAAGGCCACCAATCCAAACGACTGCCTGCCAATGATAAAGATCTAACAATAAAAGAGCACTTAAAGCAGCAACAATTCCACCTAAAGCATGTCCACTAAACATGATTGCAACAAGTGTACTGCGTAGTTTTTTGGGAGCGTATTCAGTAACGATGGCAATTAAGTTTGGCATGACGCCACCTAAACCAATCCCTGCAGCAAAACGCTGAAGTCCAAAAGATGACGGTCCATTTGCAAATCCTGATGTAAAAGTAAAAATAGAGAAGATAGCCGTACAAACTAAAATAACATTTTTTCTACCAAATTTATCAGCAAGCGGACCGAACACTAATGCACCGATCATCATTCCAAAAAGTGCATAACTTCCGATTTTTCCAGCTGTAATCGCATCCATTCCCCATTCTTCCATCAACGAAGGGAGAATAGCTCCGAGCATAAACATATCATAGCCGTCAGCAACGATAATGAATATACAGGCTAGGAGCAATGATAAATGAAAGCGATTAAATTTTTGGTTATCAATGAATTCATTGATATTAATTTTTCTCATATTGAATAACCTCCTAAAGATAAAGTTCTTAAGAATCAAAATAGTGAACAGAGTTATCTTATAGTGATTATATTTCTTGATTTATTAAATTTCAATAATTTTTTAAATTATTTTATTTGTTAAGTTAGTACAAATATTATTTGGAGTACAGGTATATTGATTGAAAATTTTAAAAACTTAATATATAAATAAATATAATTATTGACAATAATCTGCGGATTATTTTATCTTAGAACTAGTATATATTATCAAAATAGTGAATATAGTTATCTATAACGAAATTAATAACAAAACTAAAAGAGGAGGAAATAGATATGAAATTAATTACATTTAAGGTTGCAGGATCTACTAGAATTGGGGCAGTGGTAAATGAAAATGTTGTAGATTTAAATGCTGCTTATGAAGCTTTACAAGATTCGCAAGGAAAAATTCGTTCAAAACAAATTGCAGAAGCTTACGTTCCAAATGATATGACAGGATTTTTACAAGGCGGCAAGGAAAGCATGCAATCTGCAAATGAAGCTATTAATTTTGCATTAGAAAATAATGAGTATAAAGGACGTACTCTTGTATATGCAAAAAATGATGTCAAAGTTGGCGCTCCTGTTCCTGAACCAGGAAAAATGATTTGTGTTGGTCATAATTATCGTGAGCATATTTTAGAAATGGGACGTCAAATTCCTGAATTCCCAGTTGTATTTGCGAAATTTTCTAACACTGTAATTGGACCAGAGGACGATATCCCATTCTTCCCAATCTCTGAACAATTAGACTATGAAGCGGAATTTGCATTTGTTATTGGCAAAAGAGCAAGAAATGTTTCACAAGAGGAAGCACTTGATTATGTAGCTGGATATACAATTGTCAATGATGTAACATACCGCGATATCCAACGTCGTACGATTCAATGGTTACAAGGTAAAACGGTTGAAGGCACAGCGCCAATGGGACCATGGCTTATTACAACTGATGAATTAAAGAATCCATCTGGTTTAGAAGTAGTTTTAACTGTAAATGGTGAAGAAAGACAGCATACAAACACTGCTAATCTAGTATTCTCTGTCCAATATTTAGTAGAGTTCTTATCTAATCTAATGACACTTGAGCCAGGAGATGTCATCTTGACTGGTACTCCAGGTGGCGTAGGAGTAGCAATGGATCCACCGTCATTCTTAAAGGATGGGGACGTTGTAAGTATTAGTATTGATGGAGTCGGTGTCCTTGAAAATAAAGTCCACAAAGCAGCTGTTGAGGTGAAAAACTAATGACAATTCAAGAATCTATTGTATCTGTTGAGAAGTCTCTTGATCAAATCATTGAAACAGTAGAAGGTTTGTCAGAAGAAATCATCCGCAAAAATCCAGTACCGGAAGAATGGTCTATCATGCAAATTATTTGTCATGTTGAAGAAGCCATTCCCTATTGGATTGGCGAAATTGAAAATATTAAAGCTGCCCCAGGAACAGAGTGGGGACGACATTTCACTCATGCAGGTCGCCTTGCTGCAGTAGACGCAGCTGATACGCGTACGGTTTCTGATGTTTTAGCAAAATTAAAAGCTATGAAGCCAGTCGTAGCGGAAAAACTAGCTCAACTTGATGAAGCAACATTAGCAATCGAATCACCAAGCCGAAATCCAAACTTCGGAACAAAGCCGATTTCATTTATAGTTGACCATCTGATTGTCGAACATGCTGCCAAGCACTTTGGTCAAATTCAGCGCAATCTATCAAAATTGCAATAACTAACTTATAAGGGCCGTCCAAGTAGTCGATATCGACTATCGGACGGCCTTTTTAACCTTCACGAAATCAATATTAAAGAGTTTGGCTCGCAAATGGAAATGGGTGCCTGGTCATACTGAAAGGTTTAGAGACTGAATCAGGGGAAAAATCCGACTCCCGGTCACTAAAAGAGAATTTAGCGCCTGGCCGGAGGGAAAAATCCGACTCCCGGTCACTAAAAGAGAATTTAGCGCCTGGCCGGAGGGAAAAATCCGACTCCCGGTCACTAAAAGAGAATTTAGCGCCTGGCCGGAGGGGAAAATCCGACTCCCGGTCACTAAAAGAGAATTTAGCGCCTGGCCGAAGGGGGGAATCCGACTCCCGGTCACTAAAGATGCGTGGATTGCCGAAAAACCACGTCAAAGCCAAAAGGGGTACGTTTTTTTAACGCACCCTTTTAAGCCCATTAATCAATCTTCCCCTGGAACATGCCCAAAAATTTTATTAATCAGTTTGCTTTTATCTTTTATGAATACATTCAACTCATTTTCCTCGTCTGTTGATATTTGCTCCGTAAATCCTACAACTGCTACAACTCCAAGAAGATTCTTTTTAAAATTTAAAATTGGAAAAGAAATAGATGAAACCGATGCGATAAGGGGTTCTTTTGCAAACGCAATTTCCTTTTGACGGACAGCCTCAATTTCATTTTCGAGCTGTTGTTGTTCGGTAGCACCGAGCTTTTTTAACTCTGTTTCTTTCCATTCAAGGGTAACATCAGCATCTTGATAAGCCAATAAGACCTTACCGGCAGCTGAAGTAGGCGGTAATATAGTACTGATTCGCGCTCCGATATTGATCCCTTGAAAGCTATTAAAAATATTAATAATCATTGGACCATT
>JAENZK010000060.1 GCA_016841285.1 Guptibacillus hwajinpoensis
AAGGTGGATTGGTCCCTATTAACTAGTACTGGTGGCATGCCCAGCTCTCATTCCGGTGCTGTAACAGCTTTAGCAACCGCGCTCGCACTTGAAGAAGGATTAGATTCACCACTATTCGCCATATCCGTCATTTTCGGAGTTATTGTCATGTTTGATGCAACAGGAATTAGATATCATGCGGGGGAACAGGCTACAGTTCTAAATTGGCTTGTAGCTGAATTCAATAAATTCGTCGAAGAGGCGAAGGCGTTGCCTAAAAAAGAGAGCTTTGAAAGAAGAAAAGAGCTAAAAGAGTTACTTAGCCATAAACCAATCGAAGTATTTTTTGGAGCACTAACCGGCATTTTATTAACTTTACTTTTATATTACTTACTATATTGAACAAAAAAGCAGCACTCTATTTTTATTTAGAATGCTGCTTTTTCGCACTTTTATACTACCCTTTTATGATTTGTTGTCTAAATACTTGCATGGACCGTTCTTCATTTAAACGAACTAATTCCTCTTCAGTAAGGGAGCCGTCACCTTTTTTAACGACATATACTTCTACTTCCTTTTTGCCCCACTTATCGTAAACATCATCAACTGTCTCATAATAAAGATCAATTTTATGACCTTTTATTGCTCCTCCCTTATCGGCAACAACCCCGTAACCGTAATTAGGAATAAACAGGATTGTCCCAATTGGAAAGACATCTAAATCTGCTGCTACCGTAGAGTAGAGATCTCGTTTAACCTTTACACCAGAATAAGTGATGCCATACTCAGGATGGTCTTCATCCTTTCCTGTCGATTCGACTCCCGCTGTATAACCGGTTGCAATAACCTTCTTTGAAGGGTACTTTGACCAATCAAAGGCCTCTTCTAGACTTTGCGGCATTTCAACTGATTCACTTGAAATCGCTTTTCTAGCAGTAACATATCTTGATAATCCTTTTTTCCCTAATGATACCTTTTTTGAACTATGCTCCCTGTTTTCATAAACAACAGGGCCTTGTTTCATAAATTTACTTTGATACCATTCCCAAATAGAAAAATCCTTTGCTTGAACACCTGATATAGATTGAAAAGTTGTCAATAAGGCCGCAATAAACATAAAGGTCATAATCGTTCGTTTTATTGTTTTTTTCCAAAATCTCAACTATTCCACTCCTCTCTCAAACTATTTATTTCCAAAATGAAAAATAAATATACAGAAAAGAGTGTAAATTTATGCCAAAAAGAAAAGAGACTGACATAACAGCCAGTCCCTTAGAACATTTGATATCCATTTTTTCGTAAGAATTTAATGATTACTCCAGATAAAATGGCTCCTAAAAATCCACTTAATAAAATAATTACATCCGCTCCGCCTAGCGCAGAAAAGTTATCGCCCAGTTTATTGAACGATTCAGCTGGTTCTGTAAAATATTTAAAAAAGCGAACTTTATCAACAATTAAAATAACAACTATTGGATAAACAACTGCCATTAACCATGAAGTTCTGAGCAACATATTTAAAATGAAACCAATTCCTAAAAATAATACAATAAATAATAACATCGATACTAGCAACTGTGGAATACCCACTACAGATACCTCCCCTACACAACTATAGTAAGTTTACTTAAAGTGTAGGGAGTCGTCAATCTTAAACTTCATTCAGCAGAAGACTCACACTTCCATAAATTGCAAGATGAATATCCATTAGTATTTAATTCAGTGGAGGTGCAAAACCCTGCTGAATAAAGTTAAGCCTCCGGCGGATGCCTCAGATTTTCAATGGTAGTTTTTCGAGCATAAGATCAAAGACTAAGTACGCCACATCGTGTGGGCCTAAAAAAGCTGGGCGCAAATACGCCAAGGCGCATTTGATTAGTATTAAAAGAACTTTAGCTTTCCTTTTTTAAGAACTAATGATAAGCCGCCAAGCTTCCATAAATAGCGATTATCGATGACCTTTTTCATAATGGAAGCCTGTGTTCCATATAATTGATGATTACCGAAGACTACACCCATTGCATCATTGTGACCTAGTGAGCAAACAGTTCCTTTAATATCAGGCACAAATGCCTTCAATTCGCCCTCTTTTCCCCGAATTAGCGCTGCCACGTTAGCTGCACATGTATCGGCCATTTGAATCGCGATTTGCGCTGTTGGCGGATAGGGACGATTAATTTCTTCGTTTATTAATAGAGCACAGTCTCCTACGATAAATACCTCTTCATAACCAGGGGCTCTTAAGTCTGGCTGTACCTTTACACGACCGCGCATTGCCTCAAAACCAGATTTTTCAACGATGGAATTACCACGGACTCCAGCCGCCCAAACAACAGTAGCTGCCTTAATTTCTTCAACATTGTTATCTTTTGAAACAACAATTCCGTCCGGAGTACATTCTTTAATAGCTGTACCGATTTTAAATTCAACTCCACGTTGCTCTAAATGGTTCATGGCGTATTCGACTAATGCTTGGTTAAAGCCCGGCAAGGCTGTTGGTGCCGCTTCAACACAGATAACGCGAACTTTTTTGCGATCAATATCATATTCCTCACATAGCTCAGGAATTCTATTTGCAAGCTCACCAAGGAATTCTATTCCAGTAAAGCCAGCACCACCAACCACTATCGTTAACAGCTCTTCATGTTTTTCAACTTCATTATTATATTTAGCGAAACAAACCTCAATATGTTCACGAATGAGTCTGACAGAGTTAATGCTTGTAATAGAGTACGCATACTCCTTTAAACCTTTGATTCCAAAAGTTTCTGATTCAAAACCTAGCCCAATGACTAAATAATCATAGGAAAGGGGCTCCCCTTTTTCAAGGAGTACTGTTTTCTCTTGCGGCTTTATTTCAACTACAGTGTCTTTGATAAAATTAATCTTGCTTTGTTGAATAACATCGCTAATTGGGATACGAATTTTATCATGGTGAAGCGTACCGGCAGCACCTTCATGAAGCCACGTTGATTGGTAATGGTAATCATGCTTGTTTACAAGTGTAATATTCGCTTCGTTAATATCTAGAGTCTTTTGTAAGTTTACAGCAGTCATGATTCCACCATAGCCTGCACCTAAAATTAATACGTTTGGTCTTTTCAAGACAATCACATCCACCTTTTCATAGTAGTTATATTTTAAGCATTTAAAACATTTTTATGACCTTGTTACCTTTTTCACAAACTCGACTATAATAAAATCTTTCGATATTAAATAATATGAAAGATTGAATTGAATGTTGACAGGTTGTTCACATATTTGTTATTTTTTCGTAACAAATTTTTAACAACTTCCTCTTGAATACATATTATTCCTTTATTCCACATTTATCAACTATTTTGTTGAAAAATATTTGTTTTAGGGATTAGACATGTTTCTAAATATTGTGAATTTTCATTAAAAATATGCTAGAATAAAAATATATGTAAGTCTAGACTAGGGGGGAAATGGCATGAAAAAGGATTCTAAAGTGTATGACATCACCATTATTGGCGGGGGACCTATCGGCTTGTTTGCGACTTTCTATGCAGGCATGAGACAAGCGAGCGTTAAAATAATTGAAAGTCTTCCACAATTAGGAGGCCAGCTCTCTGCTTTATATCCCGAAAAATATATTTATGATGTAGCCGGCTTTCCGAAAATCAGCGCTCAGGAATTAATAGACCGTTTGAAGGAACAAATGAAAAAATTTGAACCAACCATTACATTAAATCAATCGGTTGATAAGGTCGAAAAATTAGAAGATGGTTCATTTAAACTTACAACGAATTCAGAGGTCCATTATACGAAAGCAATCATTATTACAGCAGGGAATGGCGCCTTCCAGCCCCGTCGTCTAGAACTTGATGAAGCGGCACAATACGAAGGTAAAAATCTATATTACTTTGTTGGTGACATGACTAAATTTCAAGATCAACGTGTCGTCGTATTAGGTGGGGGAGATTCCGCTGTTGATTGGACATTAATGCTTGAACCGATTGCAAGTGAAGTAACAATTGCTCATCGCCGGGATAAATTCCGTGCCCACGAACACAGTGTTGAAAATTTAATGAATTCTAAAGCAAAGGTATTAACTCCGTACAATCCGATTCGATTAATTGGTGATGGAGATAAAATAACCCAAATCGTATTAGCGGAAGCAAAAACAAAGGAAGAGGTTACAATCGATATTGATGCTTTAATCGTGAACTATGGGTTCGTTTCGTCATTAGGGCCCATTAAAGAATGGGGTCTCGTGATCGATAAAAATTCAATTGTAGTCAATTCAAAAATGGAAACCAACATACCTGGGATTTATGCCGCTGGTGATATTGCAACTTATAACGGAAAAATCAAACTTATTGCTACCGGCTTTGGTGAAGCACCTACGGCTGTGAATATCGCAAAGTCTTATATTGATCCCGATGCAAAAGTACAGCCCATGCATTCTTCCAGTATGTTTGAATAGAAAAGCGAAAGCGCCCGTTTAGCGACGAATAAACTGGAGCACATCGACTGAGATAAAGGAAACACGAATTGTTTCACAATTCGATGTTGACTTATCGTAGGGAGGTGGGCGAAGTTTACTAGTCGCTGGGCGCTGGAGCTAGACAATTATGCACAAATCTTAGCTCTTTTTAACACTCTTCAGGAGTTCCGGTACGCTCAGCAGTTCTAAAGGACGAACCACAGCCGCAGGATGCAATTGCATTAGGATTATCGATCGTGAATCCCCCGCCCATCATGTTTTGTTTGTAATCTATTTTGACTCCATCGAGTATTGGTGCATCTTCTTTATTCACGACAATTTTTAAGTTATGTTGTTCAAACAAGTAATCAACATCAGATTGCTCTTGTTCAAAACCCATCCCATATGAAAGCCCACTACAGCCTCCACCTTTAACGCCAATACGTAAAAACAGGTTTTCATTTCCTTGTTCTTTCATCATCCCGAATATATGACTGGCAGCTGCCTCGGTGATTGTAATATTCATCTAATTGACCTCCTTTTTAGAAATCATTTTTTATTAAGGTTTATAACAGTATACTAATTTCCTACTTTTAATACAAAAAAGTTGCTTAAGATATATTATTATATGATATTTTGAACAGAATTGTTAGAAAGGATGTATAGACAATTATTTTATTGCGCATAATGTTTCTATCCCCCGTTTCTCTAAATTTGAAAAACACGTAATTTGCCAAAAAGGAAATTACGTTGTTTTTCAAATTTTTTTGTGACAAAAGGGTATTTTGATGCAGTTCTTTTCACGTATATTTCTACCTTCTAATAAGATTTAATGGTACATTATAATTATAAACCACATAATGGGGGGATGAAATATCATGTCTAATGAGCTATTAACACCTTTGTATGATAAAAAAGAAACTTGCCCAAATTGTAAAAAAACGTTTACTACAAAAAAGATCCGCTCACGATTTATTAAACTTGACCATAGTGATACTGATTTTTGTCCTTATTATCAAGATGAAAATATCAGTCCCCTTCTTTATTTTGTCAAAGTTTGTCCATCCTGCGGATATTCTTATACTGACCAATTTGCTACATACTTCTATGAAGGAACTCAAGAAGCTATCCGAGAGTTTGTCACTGACAAATGGATGCCACATAACTTTGGTGAGGAAAGATCGATTAGTCAAGCCATACAAACATACAAACTAGCTTTCTACTGCGCTACACTTAAGAAGGAAAAATCAATCATTATTGCAAATCTTTTACTTCGTCTTACATGGCTCTGTCGGAAGATCGATGCTCATATTGAGGAAAAACGTTTTACTGAGCTGACATTGGAGCATTTAAATAAGGCTTATTTAGATGCCTACTACGGTAATACTGCGGATATGACAGAAATCCGTGTTTTATATTTAATCGGTGAATTAAATCGGCGTTTGGGAAATTACGACCAAGCGACAGCCCATTTTTCGAAGGTTGTTGACATGCAAAACAAAACGCCCGAAAGAAAGGTTGTTAACTTAGCTAGACAACAATGGTATGCAGCAAGGGATGAAAAGCGGAAGATGCAAGACCAAGCAGAGGTCGGAGTAGAGTAGTACAGTAGTGTTGGGGAAAAACGATAAAGCTTCCATCAATAGAAAAATTGAAGGAAGCTTTTTTGTCTAGCTCAAGCGCTTTACTAATTAAAACATTGGATTTTCATCTAGATATTTATAAATATTTTCTACCAACTGATCCGGGGTCTCCCCTGAAACAAAATCTCCGTTAACTAAAGCGAATAATGTATGGGCACATTTCCCGCAATAACTAAGGCATCCATATTCAATAACATCGAGATTCGGATCCTTCTCCAATACTTCTCTTGCCTTTTGTGCTCCGCTTGCTAAGTTGCTGACACAAAATTCAATAAGTGGGTTAATCATATTACGACCTCTTTCACAACTAATCTACATTTAGTTCGGTATATATCCCAGTTTCTCCATTTCTGCAAATATTGTTTTTAGCTGCGGGTTTCCTTCGCCAACAAGCTCACCATTTAAGACAACTGCCGGATAAAAAACATCCCCGTTTTGAATTGAATCCACAAATGGATCATTTTCTAATAGTGGCTGCTCAATATCTATATAATTAAACGTTATGGGCTGATTAGGGTATTTCCTCGTTAAGGCCGCAGTAAGCCATTCAAACGTCTCCTTAGAAGAAGGAGAATGCAGACAGCTGGGACAAGGCTGTTCACTCCCGTAAACCTTGATTTGCGCCATTATTGGACTCATACTAACCCCTCCTTGTTCTTTATTTTACTAAATTTATTGAAGAATATAAACATCCATGCTTGCAATGGAAAATAATTAGAAATCCAAGTTGTTTGAATAGCTTTTTAATTTGCCAACAATTATAATAGGGAGGTAAGAAAGGAGTCGATTATAATGAGTGAAACAAATACAATGATGCAGCAAGTTGAAGAAGTTTTAAACAAGTTACGCCCATTTTTACAACGTGATGGCGGTGACTGTGAATTAGTAGATGTAGAAGATGGAATTGTAAAATTACGTCTAATGGGTGCTTGCGGAAGTTGCCCAAGTTCTACGATCACATTAAAGGCTGGAATCGAACGTGCTCTTCTTGAAGAAGTTCCAGGCGTTGTTGAAGTAGAGCAAGTATTTTAATTTTAGCCAAGATTAATAGAAAAAGCTGTCATTTGACAGCTTTTTCTTTTTTTTCTACAGATAAACCAGATTGGTCTACTTTCAATGTCTCAATTCTTGCGGATGGGAATTTTTCTTGAAGGTGCTTCTGTATGGATTCACCTTTACCCTTTGGTGCAAAGCAAATAATGGTCGGTCCTGCTCCACTTAGAGCTACACCATAGGCACCTAATTCGTCTGCCAACGAATACACCATTTCGAGTTCTGGTACGAGTTCACCACGGTAGGGTTGATGGAATAAATCCTTCACCATCATTTTTCCTGCCAACTCCCAATTGGATGTTAGCAATGCTGCGACAAGCACATTACTAATACCACTTGCTAGTACAGCTGTTTTAAACTCCATTGTATCTGGGAGAACACTCCGTGCTTTTTTTGTCTCGAGTTCATAGGCTGGAATATAGACAACCATATCGATGTCAGGGAATCCGGCATGAACCATATCTGTCCCATCCTCACGATGGCTTCCAATGATTAGACCGCCATATACGGAAGCGGCCACATTATCCAAATGACCTTCGATGATGCTAGCTCTTCTTAACTTTTCATTAGCGGACAAATCAAGATTCAGTATTTGATTAGCAAGCTCAATTGCAGCAACGATGGCCGCTGCACTGCTGCCGAGTCCTCTTGATAGTGGAATATCGCTCGTAACCTCTACCTTGTGTGGAGGAAGCTCAAATCCATAATCATCCGCCACTGATAAAGCAACCTTATACATTAAATTTTCTGTTCCTTCTGGAAGTCCTCTAAGTTCCTCCGACTTTGCAATGAATTTCCATTCATCGCTAGGGGTAACATCTAAAATTAAATACCGATTAACAGCCATGCCAACTGAGTCAAAGCCAGGCCCTAGATTAGCAGTACTGCCGGGAGTAGTTATTCTAAAAGCCTTATTATTTACCATTATGTTACAGCTCCTTGGATATGTTCATTTTCTAGTATAAAGTGTTACCGGCATTAAAGTACTTCTTCCCCTTCAACTCGATAGCTGCTCTTAACACCACGGACCACTTCTAATGTATTTAGTCTTTCCATAATTTCATTATAAGCCTGCTTATTAGCGTGATGGGTAATGATAACAATTTCTGCTACACCCTTCGTTTTTAATGGAAGTTGTAAAATTTTCTCGAAGCTAACATTATAGCTCGAGAACAATGATGTGATCGCTGCAAAAGCCCCTGGGCGATCTTGCACATGGATACGCAAGAAATATTTTGATAATATTTCTTCATCAGATTTCAGGTTCTTTTTAAATTGCGGTGCAACATACTTACTTCCATTTACACCTAATAGCATATTTTTCATTACTTCTACAAGATCGGAAACAATCGATGTTGCAGTTGGAAATCTTCCCGCACCTGGTCCGTAAAACATTGTTTCACCAACGGCTTCTCCACAAACATAAACAGCATTATAAACATCATTAACAGTTGCCAATGGATGATTATTAGGCAATAATGTCGGCTGAACACTGACCTCAACCTTTTCCTTATCTTGGTCGGCAATTCCAATTAATTTCATCGTATAGCCAAGACGTTTACTATAATCTAAATCTTCTTCTGTAATGTTTGAAATCCCGCTGACTTTAACATCATCTAAGTCAATCTGCATAGAAAATCCTAATGTCGCCAAAATTGCCATTTTTCTTGCTGCATCAAGACCTTCAACATCTGCTGTTGGATCTGATTCTGCATAGCCTAGCGCTTGGGCTTCTTTTAATACTTCGTCGTATGGACGGCCTTCTTGTGACATTTTTGTAAGGATGTAGTTCGTTGTCCCATTCACAATCCCCATCATTTTCGTAATACGATCTGACGCAAGTCCGTCTACTAAACTACGAATAATTGGAATTCCGCCCGCAACACTTGCTTCAAAAAATAAGTCACAGCCATTTTCAGAAGCTATTTGCAGTAGTTCTGCCCCATAAACAGCCATTAAATCTTTGTTAGCTGTCACAACATGCTTTTTATTTTGTAATGCTTTAACTACATAGTTTCTTGTATTCTCAATTCCACCCATAACTTCAACAACAATATCGATATTTGGGTTTTCAATAACCTCATTTGGATCTGTTGTTAATTTAGCTGGATCAATTTCAATATCACGCTGTTTATCCAAATTTTTTACTACAATTTTTGTAATTTCAACCGGACAACCGATTTGATGAATTAATTTATCCTGGTGGCGTTCAACGATTTGAACAACACCGCTTCCTACTGTTCCTAAGCCTAGTAATCCGATAGAAATAGATTTAATCATACTATGTTCACCCTTCCTACATGTCTACAACCACGATACATCTGTTTTTGTCATACGGACATTATAGATGTAATTACATTTCAATACAAGAGTTTTTACGTAATTTTTGGACAACAGCTTTTTCTTACTTTTATAATATTAACACAATTTATTTAAGCTTTTATACTTTGAAGCCACTCTATTACAGGAATTTGCAAATTTCTCGATGAAGCTCCAACAAATTTTTTAGAAAATGTACGTAAAAATTGTTCATAGCCCTCTGCTTGCTCTAATACCCTAAAAAATTGATTTTCATATCTTGTTTTTCTTTTTTCCGAAGATGCTGAATAATATCCTTCAACTGCTTCAAAATAGGAGAGTGGAAATAATAACCTTCCGAATAATAATCGATAGCTTACCGCTGATAAGGGCATAAGTCGTTCGTATTGGCCCAAAAAACGATTCACTTCTTTCATTTCTACACCAGCTATATACTTGTGTCTAATCCACTCGGCAAGATCTCGTGTTGGATGATCAAAAATTAAGTCCGTTGGAAAAATGACACTTTCCATATCGGTTTGCGGTTTATGTTTTACATAACAAATCGTACCTATTTGTGCTTCCTTACTTGTGTCCTCCCACATACAGTCAGCAACATACTGTATTCCATTTTCAGATAGACCTAGATAGTACGGAAATGTTTCAAAAAATAATTTTTCAAAACGATTTTTCGGAAGTTCTTGGATTCTTCGACCCCACCATTCTTCCAACTGGTCAAGGCGATTTTCCCACATTGTTTTCCATTGACCTAGACGTGTCGCTGTTTGCGGTCGATAGGGGTAATAACGCCCAAGGTTATGAAATCTTGCCAAATCCTCTCCATCACTGACATGCCTTCTTCTATTTATGTTTGGCAGCTTAAAAAGAGCTATGCTTTCTCCATTAATATAACCAATTAACTCTTGTTTGATGGTCGGAACGAAATGCGCCATTCTATCTTCTTTTTGAAATTGTAAATAATCGCTCATTTGTTTCAGTTCCAATAATTCCTCTCGTTCTATTTGGGGAATCGGAACAATTACATACAAATCACCATTTTCATTAAAAGCTTGAAAGTTTCTATACTTAATAACCCCCGAGTTATTCAAGCGATATTGTTCAAATAGATCTCTCTCGATCATAATCAAACACCCCTTTCTGATACCTTATTAATATGTATGAAGGCTTACTTGTAAGTATAAATTGTTGTTTATTGGAAAAATTAACAAATATATAATGAACATAACAGGTTGAACGAACGTATATTATGATAAGAAAAGGTGAAAAACATGATGAAGGATGAAAAACACATGGACCCTATTGAAAAACGAGCACGAGAACTTTTAAAAGAGCGCGGAGTAGAACTTAAAGATATCGCCGATTTAGTATATTATTTACAATGTAAGTATCACGATAATTTAAAAATAGAAGATTGCTTAGAGAACATTGAACGTGTTTTATCAAAACGTGAGGTTCAAAATGCGATCATAACGGGGATCGAATTAGATATTTTGGCCGAAAAGAAGCTAATATCAGAGCCGTTATTAACTACATTATTAAATGATGAAGGTTTATACGGAGTAGACGAAATCATTGCCTTATCAATTATCAATGTCTATGGATCAATCGGATTTACTAACTATGGATATATTGATAAGCAGAAGCCGGGTATATTAGAGAAAATTAATGAGCACCAAGAAGGGGTTTGCAATACTTTTTTAGATGATATCGTTGGTGCCATTGCCGCAGCCGCCTCTAGTCGTCTAGCGCACCGGGCTAAAAATGTTGAATAAAAAATATAAGCAGGGTTCGTAGCCCTGCTTATATTTTATCCAACCATTCGGATAACGAGTCCACTACATAGGTTGGCTGAATTTCATATTGGGTCAATTTTTCTTTAGAGGTCACCCCTGTATGAACAAGTAAAGTATCTAAACCAGCACTCATGCCGGCAGCAATATCGGTATCGTAATTATCACCGACCATTAAAGTTTCCTCTTTGTTTGAACCGAGGACGCGAAGAGCCTGCTCCATGATAATCGATTCTGGTTTGCCGATAAAGATCGGCTTCACCCCAGTAGAAACTGAAAAAACAGAGGTTAAGGCACCGTTGCCTGGCAATAATCCTCTTTCTGTTGGAATCGCGATATCTGCATTCGTTGACAAAAAAGCGGCTCCATTTCTAATCCCCAAACACCCTTTTGCTAATTTTTCATACGTGATATCCCTGTCAATTCCAACGACGACATAATCCGGACTCTCTTCAACAAAGCTGAACTGTTTTTCTTGTAGAGCATGCTGCAAGCCTTCTTCGCCAATCATATAAATAGCGGCATCTTTCTTTTGATCTGCAATGTAATTAGCCGCAGCCATACTAGATGTAAAAACAAGCTCAGGTGAAGCCGGAATATCAAAGGATAGCAACTTTTCAGCTATTTGGTCTGGTCGTCGTGATGAATTATTCGTTACGAATAAATACGGTATATTCTTTTTTTGTATCTCTTTAACAAAATGAACGGCTTCCTCGATCCGTTCTGATCCACGGTACATGGTGCCGTCAAGGTCAATTAAATAAGCATTATATTTCTTCAAAAAATCACTCCTAACAACCGCTATTATATAACGTTTATAAATAAAAGCCAAAAGAGGCTGTCTCAAAAGTATCCATTTTGCTCTTTTTTGGATACACTTAAGACAGCCTCTTACTCTATTTATCTACTTATTTACTAATACGATACTGACAAGCACCATCGCCATCACTTAAGCATGCATGTCTGACAATTTTATCAGTACCAAGAACTTCTTTGAATAATTCGAGTTCTCGATGACATGCAGTTTGATATTTATTGGCAACTAAAGAAATTGGACAATTATGTTCGGACATTTCAAAACTTCCATCTTCATTCTCTTCGATATCAGCCATATAGCCGTTGTCGTTTTGAATTTGAACAAGTGTTTGAAGTCTTTCTTCCAAAGATTTACCTTCCATCCGCTTCATAAGGGTCTCTCTCATGCGATCCTTACGACGTTCAAAAAGTTTGTCTACTAATTCTTTTCCGTTTAGTTCTTCAATATCAGCGATGAATTCTAGAATAATTTTTTTGTAGTTTCGTGGGAAAAGCTCTTCCCCAGCCTCTGAAAGTTGATAAATATTTAAAGGACGTCCCATTGCTTGTCGAACAAGAATAGTTTCAACATAGCGGTCCTTTTCTAGCGTATTTAAATGTCTTCGAACAGCCATCTCAGTTATTTGTAATTGATTAGCCATTTCAGTGACAGTCATACGTCTGTTCATTTTTAACATTGTTAATATTTCATCTCTTGTAGAAGACGTATTATTAGTCATTACACATCACCACCCTTGCATACATTATATCTTACTTTTCGACATTTTTAAACTTCTATAATTATATATTATTGAATACTTTGTTAACATTTTTATGCTTTAAATGCATTAACTGGGCCTAATTCATTTTCAAGGTAGCTGCGTACCTGATTAGGGAATTGTTCAATTTTTTCAATATTCTCTTTTAAACTCTGTAAAATTTGATCATGGTCAATCTCTAAATAATTCTGAATCAAGATTTTGCGGAAAGCAACCACTGCTTTTAATGGTTCTTCCTCCTCAGCCTTCACTACTTTTTCATCCAATAAAATATCGATGATGTCCTCATAGCTGCCTGGGTCCCTCATAATAAAGCCGTCGATTAATGTATTACCCACGTCTAAAATGGACTCGATTAATAGATGCAAAACCCGCTCAAGGGCAAGCTTTTCAAGAGGGCCATCCCAATTGGAATGCTCCTTTAAAATATTAATATTTTTTTCAATATACTCTAATAGCTGTTCAAGAAATTCACGATCTACAAAATACAATGTCATCCACCTCTTAATATTAATTGATTTATTATATTTTTTATGTTAAAAATGTCACTATTTCTTTTGAAATTTAACAAGTTATGACTACTACATTGATACAACCTTTTTCATTTCATCTGGCTTGGCATAGTAAAAGCCTTGGACGAGATCGACTTTGTTTTTTGTTAGAATTAAGGCTTCTTCTTTCGTTTCGATTCCTTCTGCCACGACAAGTGAGCGCATTTCCTTGGCGATGAGTAATAAACCTTTTAACATTGACTCTTTAACTGAATTCTTATCAATATTTTCAATGACGGAACGGTCAATTTTAATTATATCCGGCATGATTGTTGATATTGTATGTAAGCTTGCATAACCAGCCCCTGTGTCATCCACGGCAAATCCAAAGCCCTTCTCACGAAGCAACTGAATGGATGAACAAATATCTTTAAATTCATCGATGGATTCTCTTTCCGTCACTTCGAAGATGATTTGCTCCGGGTTCACTAATGGATATTTGACAAGCAAAGCTGAAATATCCTTTACAAGGCGTAAGTAACCAAGCGTCATGGGAGTAAGGTTAATAAAGACTCGAACCTTACAACCAATATCATTAATTTGCTTAAAGACTTTTTCAAGGACCAAAAGCTCCAACTCATACAGCATATTCGTCTGGCGTGCTACGGTAAATAAATGTAACGGGTTTTCATATGGTGTATTCTTAGGGCCCCTTGTCAACATTTCATAGGCATATACTTGTCCATTCGAGGCATCTAATATCGGTTGTGCCAATAATTTTATGTTTTTCTGATTTAAAATCTTTCTAATCTCATAAAGTATATCATTATACTTAGATTGAAGACGTTTTTCTGCAACTGCGTTCGCTTGCTGGTAAGCACGGTGAATGGCCTCTTTTGTATTATTTATATCTTTTTCAACGACCATATAACCAATTTGAAAATCAAGATTTACATCCATTCTTTGGCTAACAGTAAAAGCGATATCCTCTATATAATCCTCTATATTGAAGAGAGAATCAACCTCTTCGTTAATTTTTACAATTATCCCTATTTCTTCACTGTTATTTTGATACAACGACAAAATCATTTTATCTGGTAATTTTTCCTTTACAGCAACTTGAAAGGACTGCTTTAAATGATTTAATTGGTCCTTCATTGTATTTGCATCTTTTAAATGAAATAATATTAATACTACCTGTTTTCCGTCCTGAAATGCTTTCTTTACTAAAGACGTTTTGGGATCACGAATAGAAAAGGAAGGTGGAAAAAAACGTAATAACTTATTTGGATAAAAAAGTTTTTCTATCTTTCGTATTTTTGTAAAAATACCTTTTAGTTGGTTTGGCACTTTACTACACCTGATTTCTCGTAATGTATTTTTATTTTAGCACACTATCTTCGGAATTTTGATACTAATTCACCTTAATTTCGACAAGATATGGATGTTGTTGTAAAATAAATCACTGTAGACTAAGAATCAAAATGGAGGGGATTATCATTTCAGATTTTTTCTATCTATATGATGATACAGAAGAAACTAAAACGAGATTTGTAAGCTTTATGGGAACTAAGCAAAGATTTGATTTGGCTATCATCCCAACGGGGCGTTTTTACGGAAAAAATACTGTTCTTGATATTCAAAGTCATCGTTTTGCGATTATCGGGAAAGATGATTTAGACGAACCGGGCTATCTTGAACATATTTACAATTTAGATGAAGAAGATGCAGCTGAACTTCATCATTTTCTAAAGCAAATCACTTCCGCATAATACGGTAAATTTATTGCAGTAAATTGGATTAAGTTTCACCACATGAAACCATCTTTTATAGATCATCCTATCTATAGGAGGTGGTTTCTTTGGGTTATTTGTCAAGAGATAATAAACGAGAAGAATATACGGATTTTTCTAATGTAGAAACATTGAGGAATTTTTTGACTGCAGAAGAGTTTCCGGATGGATCTTATGGTTCACCGATTAGGCAGGATGAACCGGTAGAACTGAAAAGCACCCCTTGGGAAGAGGGTCAGCGCAGATATAGTGCTTTTAACTATGAATTCAAATCGCTGCATCAAGATTCTCCAAGACAATTCCCTGGTGCTCATCCACCACATGATGATCCTGATACAGATCACGAGCTGCCGTACACAACACCGTAACTTTTACAAAGCTATATAGATTCCATAAACCGGATGTTGCGACCGATCTTGATTGGATAACGTGATAAATTAATGAGTCTTTGCAACCCAACAGTCTCTAAGCGTTAAGACCCGAATGTAGTCTCACTTCTCTGAAATACCAAGATGTTCATTCGGGTTAGCTTAGAGGCTTGTTAGTCTATAATAAATTATGAATTTGTCCAATCACAATTGGGAGCGATATTCGGTTTGTGGAACCCCCCATATTGCAAGGATAAGATTATTTTTTTACCTTTTTTATTACAAAATACGCACAGCCAAAATTGCAGTATTCATAAAGATACTCTGACAGTGTACTGATTTTAGTATCCGAGGCTGCTTTTTGATTGGAATCGTCAAAAAATCCTTTTAAACGCAATTGATTATAGCCCCAATCACCAACAATATAATCATATTTATTTAAAATATCACTGTAACGCTCTTTAATCGCATCTTCGTTAAAGCCATTTCGGTAGTCCTCTACAACTTCATATTGTACACCGTTGATTAACATCCTCTCACCCCTTATCCCTCATTTTACCATATCCTAGGCAAGATTTTCTTTATTTTCATTATTTTTAGCTGCCGCTTCTACTTGCTCATCAGCATGGTAAGATGACCTTACAAGTGGTCCCGCTTCGCAATGCTTGAAGCCTTTTTCAAAAGCGATCGACTTCAATTCGGCAAATTCATCAGGATGATAATATTTTTCCACCGGCAAATGTTTTTTCGTTGGCTGCAAATATTGACCAATCGTCAAAATATCAACATCATGTGCTCGTAAATCTGTCATAGCCTCGATAATTTCTTCCTTTGTTTCTCCTAATCCGATCATAATGCTTGATTTCGTTGGGACATCCGGTTGAAATTGTTTTGCATTATAAAGAAATTGCAAGGACCGATCATATTTCGCTTTCGAACGCACACGATCGGAAAGTCTTCGAACCGTTTCAATATTATGGTTTAAAATATCAGGCTTGGCTTCCATTAAAAGCTGTAAACTTTCTATATTTCCACCTAAATCTGATGGCAAAACTTCTATTGAAGTTAATGGCGAGCTTTTTCGAATTTCTCTAATAGTTTCGGCAAAAATGAAGGCTCCGCCATCATTTAAATCATCGCGAGCAACCGCTGTGATAACAACATGCTTCAAATTCATGGCTTTGACTGAATCTGCAACCCTTTTTGGTTCTTCCAAGTCTGTTTCCGTTGGAAGACCTGTTTTAACCGCACAGAATCGGCATGCTCGTGTACATACATCACCAAGGATCATGAAAGTTGCAGTTCTCCTTTGGCCCCAGCATTCATGGATATTCGGACATCTTGCCTCTTCACATACTGTATGTAATTCTTTGTTCCTCATCAATTTTTTTAATTCCGTGTAATTTTCATTTGTATTCAATTTTATTTTTAACCATTCAGGCTTTCTTTTAGGAACACGGTTTTCATTCACTCGTATCACTCCAAACGATAGGTTGTTATAGTGTTCAATTTACCATACTGCCTTTATAATTTCTACTTTTCGAATATCTGACTTCATTTTCCATCTATTAATTTTTGGTTTTTTTGCAAACTATAAATAGTAATTCAGTTGCGAAAGGGGAATTTGACATTGTGAAGCGGACTGTCATTTTTATACTCTTGCTTATTTTTGGGCTGAGTATAGACCCAAAAGTTAGTAATGCAAATGCACAGAATAAACCCGAAAATATTTATATCGAGAGATTGGCCTTATATAAAAAAGTAGAAGCCATCACGCAAATCCCTTGGTACTACTTAGGTGCCATCGACCAGTATGAACGGAGTGCTCGCCGTTCACGGAAGGATATCCCCAAAGAACAAGGATTAATCGGTATTTATTTTACTCCACGACAATGGGCCGGCCCTCTTAATCCAGAAGTAAATGATACAAACGCTAAGACAATACAGTTTTTCGGGGGTGTTGGTTTAGACGGAAATGATGATGGTTTAGCGGACCGAAATAATGATGAAGATGTATTATATACATTTTCGAATTATATATCTAACTATGGTTTTGATAAAAGGAATATAAAAATTGCACT
>JAENZK010000469.1 GCA_016841285.1 Guptibacillus hwajinpoensis
TGAGGTTAAGGTTGTTAATGATTTGGGTGATGAAGTGGCTTGGAACGGCCAAGAAATTGGCGAGGTTATAACACGAAGTAATAGTGTTATGAAAGGATATTGGAAAAATGAACAAGCAACAATGGAAACAATCCAAGATGGCTGGTTACATACAGGGGATATGGGAACAGTTGATGAGTATGGAACAGTTGAAATCGTTGATCGTAAAAAAGATATCATCATTAGCGGTGGAGAAAATATTTCTTCAATTGAGGTAGAGGGAGTATTGTATGAGCATCCTAGTATTTTAGAGGCTGCCGTTGTTGCCTTGCCACACGAAAAATGGGGAGAAACTCCGCATGCATTTGTAGTAATAAAGAAGGGTGAAGTACTAACGGAAGAAGATGTTATCCAATTCTCAAGAAGTAAACTTGCACATTTTAAAGCCGTTACTGGTGTAACATTTGTTGATGAATTGCCGAAAACGGCTTCCGGTAAAATTCAAAAAATCCATCTCCGCAACCAAAAATGGGAAGAGAGCGGAAAGAATAAGGATGGCCGTTTTGTAAACTAATAAAGTACAAATTGGAAGCAGGAGGAAAATTTATCTTGCTTCCTTTTTTATTGAACTAATTTTTTGACATTTTTTTTAAATACTATGAAAATAGATATAAGATTAAAAATTATACATAGTCGGAATATCCAGGAGGTTATTAATTTGGATTTAGGTTTAAATGGGAAAACTGCTTTGGTGATGGCGTCGAGTAAAGGATTAGGAAAGGCTATTGCTATGAAATTGTCTGAAGAAGGCGCAAATGTTATGCTAGCAAGCCGAAGTGAAGATGCTTTAAAGGCTACTGCGGGGGAAATTAGAAATAAAACAAATGGAAATGTGCATTATACTGTTTGTGATATTACAAACCCTGGATCAATAAAGGAAACTGTTCAAGCTGCATTGGAGGCATTTGGTCCTGTAGAGATTCTTGTCAATAATGCTGGTGGGCCACCTGCTGGAGGATTCGATAATTTCGAAGATGATGCATGGCAAAAAGCTTTTGAATTGAATTTACTTAGCTTTGTGCGTGCTACACGCGAAGTTTTGCCACATATGAGAAAACAAGGTGGAGGGCGGATTTTAAATATCGCTTCTTCGTCTATTAAGGAGCCGATCGATGGACTAATCCTATCGAATACCTTTCGAAATGGTATCGCAGGTTTAGCGAAAAGCTTAGCGTCAGAGTTGGGTAAAGATAATATTTTGGTTAATACACTTGGACCTGGCAGGATTGGAACTGACAGATTAGCTGAGCTAGATCAAATTGGTGCAAATAAAGCAGGGATGACATTTGAAGAACTGAGGGCAGCTAAAGCGAAATCAATCCCACTTGGCCGCTTAGGGGAACCGGAAGAGTTTGCCAACATTGCTGTGTTCCTATGTTCACAGGCTAATTCTTATGTAACTGGCCAGGCTTTATTAGTTGATGGCGGCTTAATTAGGTCATTATAATAGACTATATTTTTTGAGTTTGAATCAACTATGTGTATAATAGAATTTGATTGTGAATTACATAGAAAAAATATGGAGGGGAAATAGATTGATTCATGCGCACGTTACAACTTGGTTTATAGCGATAATTTTATTGTTTGTAAGTTATTCTATGCAAAAAAAAGGAAAACAAAAGCCAGCTAAAATTACAAAAATGATTTTACGTCTGTTTTATATATTAATTTTGGCTACTGGTGGCCATTTGTTTGGACTTTATGCTTCTAGTCTGGGTTCAGGAATAGTAGGGTCTGCCGTATTTTGGAAAGCTTTAGCAGGCCTCTGGGTTATTGCTTCAATGGAGATGCTCTTAATGAAGCAAGCGAAGGGTAAATCTACTGAACTATTTTGGATTCAATTTGTTGTTTCATTATTGATCGCGTTATTTTTTGGTTATGTCGTTTTATAAAAAAAGCTGCCAACTTGGCAGCTTTTCTACTGTCTAGCTTCAGCGCCCAGCGACTCGTAAACTTCGCCCATCTCCCTACGATAAGTCAACATCGACTCACTTTGTTCATCGTGTTTCCTTTAT
>JAENZK010000061.1 GCA_016841285.1 Guptibacillus hwajinpoensis
TAACAGGCCACATTGGTAAAAAAGGAAATGGTATTATGCCGCTACGCGGACAAAATAATGTCCAAGGTGCAGGTGATATGGGTTGCTTGCCAAATCAGCTTCCTGGACCATTTCCGATTACAAATAATGAATACCGCAGACGTTATGAAGAAGCATGGAATGTTACGATCGATGAGCAATCAGGTGATACACAGACACGTACCTTTGAAAGAATGGAAAACGGTGATGTAAAGGCCTTATATGTGATCGGTGAAAACCCATTAATGGCTGATGTTCATATGTCACATACCGAAAAGCTACTAAAGAATTTAGATTTATTAGTTGTTCAGGATATATTCCTTACTGAAACTGCCCAGTTAGCAGATGTTGTGCTCCCTGCGCGTTCATGGGGTGAAGTTGACGGCACTTATACGAATACGGATCGCCGCGTCCAGAGAGTTCGAACAGCTGTAGAATCCCATCCGAATGTTAAGGAAGATTGGCAGATTCTTTGTGAATTATCAACTTTAATGGGATATGAAATGAGCTATGAATCTAGCGAACAAATATGGGATGAATTGCGGATTTTAGCACATGAGAAATATGGGGGCATGTCCTACACCCGTCTTGATCAGGAGTATTCCTTGCACTATCCTTGTCCGACAGAGGATCATCCTGGAACATTCATTCTTCACGAACATTTACATGATGAAAATGCCGTAGAGGGCAACAAAGCACCATTTGTTCCTGTCGGTTATACAGCACCAATTGAAATTCCGGATGAGGATTATCCATTTACGTTAACAACGGGACGTCGGTATGAATCGTACAATACACATACACAAACTCGATATTATCCTGATAATGTTAAAATTAAGCAAACTGAAGAAACAATAGATATCCATCCAGAGGATGCCGCAAAACTGGGCATTGTAGATGGTGAAGTTGTCGAAGTTTCCTCCCGTCGCGGCTCTTTAAAGGTAAAAGTAAAAATGACTGAGCAAGTCGCACCTGGCCTAGTGTTCATGAGCTTCCATTGGAGCGATGTTCCAACAAATATCTTAACAATTAATGAATTTGACCCTATTTCAGGGACAGCAGAATTTAAAGCATGTGCAGTAAAGATTAAACCATTGCACTAGAGCATAAAAAAACCGTTAAAAGTTTCATATATAAACTTTTAACGGTTTTCTTATTTTTTATATACCTATTGTCCTCTTTTTCTACGATCAGTGACTTGTTCTCCACCAATCCCCCAATTATCAGTTTCTACCTCATCAATAACGACAACGGTTGTTTGCGGATTTTTCCCCAGCACATCTCTTAATAAATTGGTAGCCCCTTCAATTAGCTGCTTTTTTTGTTCAGAGGTTACGCCCTCATTTGTAATTTTAATATTAACATAAGGCATAAAAACATCTTCCTTTCCTTTCGATTAATTGATATCATATTTAGATGAATGGTTGAAATATGTACAACTATAATTAATTCATATAATAGTATACTTCATAGTTTATGTCACGCTACACTTCGTATTAGGAGGAACTACAATGGATAAAACATCAATAATCGGGATTATTTTAGGTATAGTAGCAGTTGGAGTAGGTATGATCTTTAAGGGTGTTGACCCAAGCGTTCTTATCAATCCCGCCGCACTATTAATTATTTTTGCCGGAACTGCAGCAGCGGTTACAATTGCCTTCCCTTCAAATGAAATAAAAAATGTCCCAAAATTGTTTAAAGTACTTTTCACAGAGCAAAAACTGCAATCACAGGAAGAATATATTAAGATGTTTGTAGAATTTGCAACATTAGCCCGTAAAGAAGGCTTATTATCTTTGGAAGCAAAAGTAAATGAAATTGATGATCATTTTTTAAGAAATGGTCTAAACCTAGCAATTGATGGTCAAAGTCCAGAATTCATCCGTGATGTGATGATGGAAGAAATAGAAGCTATGGAAGATAGACATTTAGCGAATGCAGGGATTTTCTCTCAGGCTGGAATGTATGCCCCGACACTCGGGGTACTCGGAGCCGTTCTAGGATTAATCGCAGCTCTAGGAAATATGCAAGATATTGAAGCTCTAGGGCACGCCATCGCTGCAGCATTCGTTGCAACATTATTTGGTATCTTCACCGGGTATGTTCTCTGGCATCCCTTTGCTAACAAATTGAAAAGGAAGTCAAAACAAGAAGTAAAAATAAAAGAATTAATTGTTGAAGGTGTTCTTTCCGTTCAAGAAGGACAAGCTCCAGGAATTATTCAGCAAAAACTTGCCTCCTATTTACCTATTAATCAAAGAATTCAGTTTCTAGAACAAGGAGAAAAACAAGATGCGTAAAAATAAAAAGAAGCATGAAGAAGAGCACGCAGATGAAACTTGGCTTGTTCCATATTCAGATTTGTTGACTTTACTTTTAGCGCTTTTTATTGTACTTTTTGCAATGAGTTCTATTGATGCCGTGAAATTTTCACAAATGGCTCGTTCGTTTAACAGTACCTTCCAAGGGGGAACCGGGGTTATGCAATACCCTAGTCCTTTCCAACAAAAAACAACGGAAGGTGTGACTACTGATAAGGTTAAAAATGAGGAAAATAATAAAGTAGAGCAAGAAATAAAAGATAAAATGGATTCCTACATTAATACTAATAATCTTAATGTTCAATTGATGACATCCCTTACTCCTGAAGGTTTAATGCTGACATTAAGAAATGATATTCTCTTTGATTCAGGGACAGCGCAAGTCCGTGCGCAAGATTACGAGATTGCTAAAGAAATTTCGCAATTACTTGTGATGGACCACCCAAGGGAAGTTGTGATAAGTGGTCATACTGATAATGTACCTATTCATAACGCACAATTCGACTCAAATTGGCACTTGAGTGTTATGCGGGCAGTTAATTTTATGAAAATATTATTAGAAAATCAAAGTTTGGATGCGCGATATTTTAGCGCAAAAGGCTTTGGTGAGTTTAGACCTGTAGCATCAAATGATACACCCGAGGGACGACTCGCCAATCGTCGCGTGGAAATTTTAATTAAATCCATAGATCCGGAGCCAACACCAGACGAGGCACAGAACTAATATACAAAGGGCTGACATCATTTAATGTCAGCCCTTTTAATTATGGTTACCCTATTAATTTCTCCAGACCTTTAAATTCCAATTCTCTGAATTTGCTAAGAACCTTTGCACGGTCAATGGTTAATTGCGCCTCATCAAGTGAACAACTTACAGGTACTTCACAATGAATTTTTGCCAATTTGCGTGAAAGGTGTAGCATTTCTAAATCTTGTTCGATTTTAGACCGATGCCCCTTCGATAATGCTTCTAAATTCGCTAAAATCCCTTCAATCGTCTCAAACTGACTTAAAAGCTTAACAGCCGTTTTTTCACCGATGCCTTTAACCCCTGGGTAATTATCACTGCTATCCCCCATCAATGCTTTTAAATCTACCATTTGCTCCGGTCTAATCCCTTTTCGCTCCATTAACATTTCAGGATGATAGATTTCATAATTGCCATAACCATTTCGCAATATAACAACTTTAATAGCTGGATCAACAAGTTGTAAAATATCCTGGTCACCAGTTAAAATAATGACCTCTTGCTCACTCTTATATTGATTCGCTAATGTCCCGATACAATCATCCGCCTCAAAGCCTTTTAAACCGATATTGGGAATATCAAATGAAGCAACAACGTCTTTTACCAAATCAAATTGGGGGATTAGCTCAATTGGCGGTTCGCCACGATTCCCTTTATAATCTGGATATAAATCCGTTCTAAATGTTTTACTTCCCATATCCCAACAGCACACAACATGACTAGGGTCAAAATGATTCACAGCTGTTAATAGATGACGAACAAATCCATGGACACCATTTGTCGGAATCCCTTTACTATTTATCATGAAATAACCGCTCATCGCAGTCGAATAAAAAGCACGAAATAATAAGGCCATGCCATCAACAAGAAGTACTTTTTTATTGTTCTCCACTTTATTCTCTCCCTTCAAAAACAACTACTATTATAGCATACTTTCTTCATTTATTTTTTTGGCGAAATTTTCTATGAAATAGTCCGTATAAATCGCACTTTATTAGGCGAAAAAAGTATATAATACCTATGAATCTTGTAAAATGAAAGGAATTTGTGATTTATGGAACCAATCATGGAGAAAGATAACCTTATCCTCCAAGGTAAGAAAAGTAAATATAACCTAACCAGGGAAACCCGAAATAAAATTATAGAAACCATTCGAATTAATTCACAGCCTGATGTCTATTATTACGTTATGGTTATTCTATCATGTACGGTTGCTACATATGGCCTTATTTCTAATAGCACAGCCGTTATTATTGGAGCCATGTTAATTGCACCCTTAATGAATCCAATCCTAGGTGGAGGACTCGCCCTCATTACTGGTAACAATAGCTTACTACGTGTAACAATCAAAGCAGAGTTAATCGGAGCGGCTATCGCTATTATTCTATCCACTTTACTAACACTATTTTTGCCTGTAGCAACATTAACTCCGGAAATTTTAGCCCGGACCCAACCAACTTTAGTCGATTTGATTATCGCACTTGCATCTGGAGCTGCGGGAACTTATGCAATTTGCTACCGCTCAGGTGAGACATTACCTGGGGTTGCGATTGCAACCGCCTTAATGCCACCATTATGTGTCGTTGGGATTTCCCTTGCCAAACAAGAGTTTCAATTGGCCGGAGGTGCCTTATTACTATTTATTGCTAATATGATTGCGATCAATGTAATCGCGATATTAATTTTTAAAATCGCAGGATTTACGACACCATCGATCTCAAACTATCTGAATCTACATGTAAATGGAGAAAAGCATACATATTTCTCTAGGTTAATTGAAAATAAAATAATTTATCCAATCACTCTACTTATCCTTGTTTCAATTCCATTAATTTACCTTTTAAACGGGTCAATTGATGCAGGCAAAAAGGAAAATTTGATTCGTAATACAATTGAAGAGGGACTTTCCGTGTTAGCACCAGATTCCAGCATTACTTCACTTGTATTTAAGGAAGCCGATAGTACTTTTGAAATTAATACAAATATAAATTCCGCCCAAATTATCCTTCCAGAGGATATTCGCAAGTTAGAAAATAGTCTTGAGTATAAACTGACAGCACCTGTCAAACTTATTGCTGATGTTTCCATCATCCAGAAAGTAAACAATGAAGCATCTACGGATGGCATTAAAGCATTGATCCCAGTTCCGGAACAAAAGGTTGTAGAGGTAGTTGAGACTGAAACAGAAACACCTGAGGAAACAATTGAGAACGTTGTAACAGAAAAATTAACATTATTTGATGGAATACTCGATGATTTTAGCTTTGAGTATCGACGTGGAACAGGCACTTATAATGTTTCTTTAAAGGTTACAGCACCTGAGCAATTGGACATCCAATTTACTCAAACGATTGAGAATATATTAGAGGAAAAATTAAAACGAAAGGTGATTGCAACAATTGAAACTGAGGATATTGAGCCACCGGTTGGGGAAACAGATCCTGTTCAGAAAGTTGAACCCGGTCCCGATGTCCTAAATTCTAATGAAGTAGTACCAGCACCAACTGAGAACTGAGAAATTTCTCACAAAAAACCCCTTATAATTTTTCCAAAAGCTGTACATGCTATAAAATGGAACAAGTATTGGAGGGATAAACTATGTCAGGTCCATATTGCTGTCCAAATTGCGGAACAAACCGTTCAAGGTTTAATATAATTGAACAAATCCCCAAATCTGTCAAAATGGATCCGCAATCAGGTGAAATCGTCCAAGAATATTCAAATGGAGACCTTGATCCTTTTCATACTCCATATCGTGGACCATCGGTTAAAGTCCAATGTGGTGTTTGCGGTTTGGTTGAAGATGAAATTCGATTTGAAAGCTTTGCAAAAAACTCTCGTCGCTAACTTTTAGACGGGAGTTTATTTTTGTAAACATATAATCTACATTTAATCACATACTAACATTGTCTTATTTTTATGTACAAAAAATATCTTAAGGAGGGTTTTAGGAAATGGCAAGAACACATAATTCCGAAAGTCAGCATAATGCCCAGCAACAAATGGCTCGTAACACGAAGCAGGAAATTGCTTCAGAATTTGTAATGGATGTTAAAGAGGAAAATCAAATCGCTAAAAAGCGTGCAAAACAAGGACGAGAACGGTCTGATGAACCAAGAGATGCTCGAAGCAAAAATGTTAAGGGCCCTCGTTAAATTAGAAAACTAATAAAACAATTAGCCCCGACGAGTATATCTTGACTAATAGGGGCTAGCCTTTATCATTATTTACAAATCCCATGCTTGTATGCATATATGGCCGCTTGCGTGCGATCGTCTACTCCCAACTTACTTAGTACATTACTTACATGAGTTTTTACTGTTTTTATACCGATAAACAATTCATCTGCAATATCTTGATTCGATTTCCCTTCACCGATAAGCTTTAACACGTCCATCTCTCTTGGTGTACATTGTAAATGAGGGAGCTCTAAATGTTCCCCTCTCATTCTAGTCATGATTTTATCCGTGATTTGTGATTCAAAGACGGCTTGACCTCTATAGGCCTGCTGAATCGCTTGGACAATTTCCGGTGCTCTTGATGTTTTTAATAAATAACTGAATGCCCCTGCTTCGATAACGGGGTATACCTTTTCATCATCGATAAAACTTGTTAAAACTATCACTTTAGATTCTGGCTGGGCTTTTCTAATTCTTCTAGTTGCTTCAATCCCGTCCATTCCAGCCATTACTAAATCCATCAATATCACGTCAGGTTTAAATTGCTCAGCAAGTCTAATTCCTTCTTCCCCATTTGAAGCTTCTCCAACAACCTCAATATTTGGTTCTGTTGATAGATAAGCCGCTAACCCCATTCTGACCATTTCGTGGTCATCTACTAGCAGCACTTTAATGATTTCTTCCATTACTCTCACCTCAATCTCTTGTGATAATTAAATAATTGGAACCGTTACTTCAATCATCGTTCCCTGCCCTGGAGCCGTCGACAATGTCATTACACCGCCAATTTCAGCTACCCTTTCCCTCATCAAGGACATCCCATAGGAAGATGTTTTCGTTTCCTCTTCATTAAAACCAACACCATTATCAGTGATTTTCAATCGAATATGTTGGGCAGTAACTGTTAATCGAAGTTCAACTAATGAAGCCTTTGCATGGCGCAAAATATTGGACAAAGCTTCCTGAACAATACGAAATAAGTGATCTTCAATCGCTTTAGAAATTGAAAGAGGAAGTGTATCAAGCTTCCAATTAAAATCAATTTGATAATTCTTTTTCGAAAATTCTGCCAACAAATCATGTATACCCTCGTTCAACGTTTTTCCTTCTAAATGAGCAGGGCGTAAATGCAGTAATAATGCCCGCATTTCAGATTGTGCGGCAGCGGCCATTTCTTCTACTAACTCCGCTTGACGCGATGCTTTTGATCGGTCTATGTCAATCGTTCTTTTAAGTGCAGCCATTGTCATTGAAATCGCAAACAATTGTTGACTGACCGCATCATGTAATTCCCTCGCAAGTCTTTGTCTTTCTTCGATTATGGCCGTTTCTTTTACCTGATTAGTTAATTCTACATTATGTGTGGATAATCGTTGGAGTGAACTAACCTGATCCTGAAACCTTTTTGTCATTTCATTTAAATGGTTAGCCAACTGACCAAGTTCATCCTCTCCTAAGTCTGGAATACGAATTGCCAAATTGCCCCGCTCAAGTTTAATGGTTGACTGCAGTAATACCTCCATTCTCTTTTTCAATGCGTTACCTTGGATGTAACCCCAAACCAAGCCAACTACTGCGGCAACAAGACCCATCGCTGTAACCATAAAAACCGCAAATAATAAACCTGGGTATGGAGGAATTGTAAAATTCAAATATTCCTGTGACCAGCTTTGTAAACGATCAAGTGCATAAACGAAATCCCATAATAGAGAGAACAGAATCGAACTCAGAAAAATGGCAGCTACAGAAGCTTGTGAATATTGCCTGATAAATTGCCATTGAAGATTAGTCAATTTACGATCTGGCATGATCGACATCCTTTACAAGTAATTAACATCTATATCCCCTACAAAAAGATTAATCACCAACTCAACGCGTTTTATTTCCTTACGATATCCGTTTGTTTCAACAGCTGTGCTTTGGTTTACTCCGCTTTCCTTATTTCCAAAGATTTTTATTTCCCCTACCCCAACCCGGGCAATGATAGAAACATCTAAATCATATGGAACAAAAATATCAACATCACCAATCCAGCCATTAATGATAATGGTGGATTTACTATCTGGAATATTAGCTCGAGACAAGTCAATTTTCACTTCACCGATGGCGTGCCATATATCTAAATCTCTTAGTTCCCATCGCGATCCCGTTAAAAGACTGCTACCTATTAATGTATGTTTTTTTTGAGGTGTAAGAATACGATACGAATAGCTTGTTTCTTCCGCGTTTCCTTCATTGCTATCTTTATCTGTTTTCGAAATACCCTGATCTATATTATTCACATTGTTTTGCTCATCTTTTCGCTTATTACGAATCATTTGATAACCATAAAAAATAAGGGCAACAGCAATAATAAAACCAATTAAATCAAAAATATCAATTCCAAACCAAGCATCTAATAAAATTAAGCTCCCTAAAACAATCAGAATATAAGCAATCATCTTCTTTTGCTTTTTTAACAGTCGATAGCCAATAAAAATAATAAAGATGGCAAATATACCACCACCATTCACATGGAACCCAGCTATATTTAATAAAATATTAACGCCAATAAAAAGGATAAAAGATCCAATTACAAGTGGAAAAACTCGTGTATTTTTCATGTTCCCACCTCCTGCATTTCCATTGTAATATATGAAGAAAAGAAAGACGTTGGGCTTGTAGAAGTTTACATACCCTTGTCTTTCTTATCATATATTGTTTAGTTTTCGTTCGCAATTATTGTTTCTATTTCGGTAGAAGCGGAGTTATTTCGAGCTGCTTTTAATTTTTCTAACTCTTGTTCTACCTTTTCATTATTTTCAACTTTTTGGAGATTTCCATAGTTCGTATCCCCATATACTCGACGAATATGTTGCATTGCTTGTGAATCAGCTTCCATCATCATTAATTTTTCCTCAATTCGAAGAAAGCCCTTAGCCGCACTTTCGGTATCAATCGTTACCAACGCTTGATTCATATCTTTCACTGCTTGGGCTGCGTTTGCCCTTGAAGCTAAATGAAATTTTTTATTACGAAGCTCGTAGAATTTATCCTTTAATTCTTTTAATTGTTCTACTAGAGTTGCAACCTGTTCTTTCGTATTTTCATACAATGCACGATATTCCTGAACCTTAGTTTCTGAATTTTGTTTATCTTCAATGGCTTGTCTAGCAATATGTTCATCACCATGGTCAAGGGCTAACTCCGCCTGTCGGCTTCGTTTTTCAGCCCGTTGCTCAAATTCCTCTACTAATGCTTTCCACTTCTTTTCTATTGCCACTTGCCGTGAAACAGCAAGTTCAGCCTTTAAAATTTCACTTTCTAAATCTCTTAAATACTGATTCAGCATTGCAACCGGATCTTCAACCTTGTCTAAAACTTCGTGAATAGATGCGACTGTAATATCTCTTACTCTTTTAAAAATGGTCATATTATGTTCCTCCCAATTTATGTGTTATTTTTGATTAATTATTTTTAGTTAGTTCTTTTTCCCACTCATCTAGGTAATCATAGTCTTTATAAGAAAACTCATTAGCTGTATAGCTTTCACCCATAGCCATGTCTACTTCTTTTGGAAAAGCAAGGGTTTTGTTCTTATTAATCATTTTCATGCCATAGTAGATAAATAATGCTGCAATCGCCAATCCAATCAACACATGAAGCATGCCTGTTAACCATAAAAGACCAACAATCATTAGCGTAATTCCAAAGCCTTTCTTAACTTTGCTTTCACGTTTTGTGAATAGCTTCCAGCCTTGGTATACGAAAAAGGACGGAATAACTAAAGCGATGATCCAACCCACATTAATCCCTAAGAAACCGAGCAGCATCACTATTCCTAAAGCCATTACAATGATTCCGAGTTTATTTGAACATTTATTTTTCATTATGTTTCCTCCCTCTTAAGTATTTTGTTGCTTGTCTTACTTGTCCTAATCTTATCCCATCTACAGCTATTCCATAACGAGCCAGGGATTGATTTTGCATTCAGACTTAAGGCTGATTAGAGGTCCTCCAAAGGTACCGAATAGTATTTTCACATTTTTCCTTTTCGCAAAATCACACCTTTTTTCTTTCCTCATATCCTGTATTACAGCATTAGGTATTAGTTTAACTTTATTCAGCAGAATTCCCCCACTTCCATAAGTGGTGGGATGTATGCAAACTAGCATACCGTTCAGTGGGGTTTAAGCTCCTACTGAATAAAGTTAAAGCCTCCGGCGGATGCCTCAGATTTTCAGAGGTAGCTTTTCGAGCATAAGATCAAAGACTAAGTACGCCACATCCTGTGGCAACGTCTTTGTGACCCACATCGTGTGGGCCTAAAAAATCTGGGTGCAAATACGCCAAGGCGCATTTGATATTAGGAGGGAAAGACAATGGGAGTTGAATTAACTGCCCTTCATTGGATCTATGTTGCTTTTATTTTGATCATAATCGGCTTCATGGTCATGCGAAGGGATACTTCGTTAGTTTGTATCGTCGGGATATTCTTACTAGCTTTTACAGCAACACAATCATTGAGTGCCTCCATTAGCAGTATTTTTAATAGCTTCATTTTTGCAATAACAGAACTCCTCGGCACCATTTTAATCATTTCCATTATTGTTTCAATGTCTAAAGCGCTTACACGAACCGGTGTTAATGATGTCATGATTTCACCTTTTGCTAAATTAATAAGAACTCCGGGATTAGCCTATTGGACGATCGGGATTTTAATGATGGTTATTTCGTGGTTTTTCTGGCCTTCACCCGCAGTGGCCTTATTAGGTGCTGTGCTCTTACCGGTTGCTCTTCGTGTCGGTTTGCCAGCTTTGGGCGTGGCCATGGCCATGAACCTTTTTGGGCATGGAATTGCACTTTCCGGGGACTTTATTATACAAGGTGCACCGAAACTAACAGCAGATGCGGCTGGAATTCCCGTGCTGGATGTTGTTCAAGCGAGTATACCGCTAGTATTTATAATGGGTCTTGTGACAACTGTAGTGGCCTACATCTTTTTAAAACGTGATATGAAAAATGGTACATTAAAAGTTGAAACCACAGTGGTCAGTGATCATTCTGAAAAGCATTTATCTAAGAAAGAAATGGATCAATTAAAAAATCTTCTTACCCCAGGAGCGAAAAAGTTAATAGCCTTCCTTATTCCAGTTCTTTTTATTTTAGATGTTGTGGCAATGTCAGTATTAAATTTATCCGGTGGGGACGCCACTGCATTAATCGGAGGCACAGCCATATTCATCCTCCTTGTTATCAGCATGCTGGCGCACAAAAACAAAGGCTTAGAAGAAACAACTTCTTATTTAATCGAAGGATTCCAATTTGGTTTTAGAGTGTTTGGACCTGTCATTCCAATTGCTGCCTTTTTCTACCTTGGTGATTCCGGTTTTTCAAAGATTATTGGAGATTTTCTCCCTGCCCATTCCGCAGGCATAGTCAACGATTTAGGGGTTGCCCTTGCCCATACCGTACCGTTAAACGGGCAAATTGCGGCGATCACATTAACTGTAGTGGGTGCCATCACAGGATTGGATGGTTCTGGGTTCTCGGGAATTTCATTGGCGGGATCGCTTGCCAACTTATTTGCTACAGCCATCGGTGCAGGTGCAGCAACATTAACAGCACTTGGGCAAATTGCAGCAATATGGGTTGGGGGCGGAACACTTGTTCCATGGGCGTTGATTCCAGCAGCAGCAATATGTGGGGTTGACCCGTTTGAACTAGCAAGGCGGAACTTAGTGCCGGTTGTGATTGGGTTGGTGGTCACAACGATTGTGGCAATGTTTTTGATTTAACTAGAAAACTTTCCATCAAAAAATACATCAGATTGGAGTAGCTATTACTCCTCTGATGCATTTTTTTTAAGTGTTATTAGCTGATTTGTATATTCTTGTAAACTCCTTTTAAATGATTGTATTGTTAATGCCCTATCAGACCGCGGCTTTTTATGTGTTACAAAATAACAACAACGCTTTGGAGGTGGATCTGATAGGCGTGATAAATAACAATCGTCCGGCAGCAATGCCTTTGCTACAGACTCCGGCAAAATGGCCCAATCTTCCTCTTCATTGAGAAATTCTACTGTTAGTTGTGCTAAATTCACTCGTAACTTTGCAAACCCAGGTTTCCACCAATTATCATGCCAACGATTGTAATCTGAGCCAAAAAACTGAAATATTTCATTATTTGATTTTAATTCAGAAGGATGGACAATTTGAGAAAAGGAATTCTGGTTTCCTTTTCTCATTACAACAAAATCTTCTTTAAACACTAAGTTAGAATTTAATTCTGGATAAGGTGCCTCTCCATTCGTTAAACCTATATCTACTTCTCGATTAGCTACCTTCTCATAAGTTGGTAAGGAATCAAGAACAATGATTTCTAGCTTCAATTGAGGGTTTTTTTGTGATAATACTTTAAAAAAATCTCTTAATATATACGAAGCTAGACTATCAGGAACAGCTACCGATAAATGTTCTATTACATTATTTTCTTCTAGTGAATTTACTTCGATAGAAAGGGCTAATATTTGTTCAGCTATTGTTAAAAACCGTTCACCAGCTTGTGTCAATTGAACCGTATCATGTCCTTTCCCTCTAGAAAATAATTTAACGTTGAGTTCCTTTTCCAACATAGACAGTCTTCTACTAACAGTAGATTGAGTTAAAAATAAAGCACGTGCTGCTGTACTAATATTACGATAATTGTTTATTTCCAAAAATATTTTGATATCTTTAATATCCAAAGTCCCTACCCTACTTCTATCAGAATAATTAATTTTAGTATATATTATAATATGCATTTATTGCATATTTAATTATAAAATTAATCATTTTACAATTATTTATGGTAACTGTAGTATTTAAATATAGTTTACAAGAGTTAGAAATATTCTGGTTTTTGGAGGTTACATTCATGGTTACCATTGAAGCGATTCACGAAGCGCAAAAACGTATCGCTCCCTATATCAATAAAACTCCACTCCTACGTTTGATTAATTTAGATGAATATGTAGGTTGTCAAGTCTATGCGAAATTGGAGTCTTTTCAAAAGACCAATTCATTTAAAGTCCGAGGTGCTCTCAATGCTTTACTGACCTTACCTGAAGATGCATTGAAAAAAGGAATCATAACAGCTTCATCAGGAAATCATGGAAAAGCTATTGCCTATGCGGCTAAACAACTCGGTACGAATGCGCACGTTGTAGTGCCAGAAACTGCACCGAAAATCAAAGTTGAAGGTATTCAATCATATAGAGCGGAAATCATTTTTAGTGTACCCTCTGAAAGGTTTAATGTAGCTAAAAAGCTTAGTGAAGAAAATAATTGGAGCTTCATTTCACCATTTGATGATAATGAAATCATGGCAGGACAAGGCACTGTAGGTTTAGAAATACTCGAACAACGACCAGATGTAGATTATATTATTGCTCCAATTGGTGGAGGTGGATTAATTGGTGGATTATCAACAGCTGTTAAAGAAACGAATCCACAAGTAAAAATCATTGGAGTAGAACCTACATTAGTCGCACGCTATAGTAATAGTTTCCAAGCAGGTCATCCAGTTGCCTTGCCTCCAGAATCAAAGTCAGTAGCTGATGGATTACAAACATTAAAACCTGGTGAACTTAATTATCCAGTTGTAGAAAAATATGTTGATAAAATTGTCACTGTAGATGAAGAAAATATACTTAAAGCAACTAAGTTATTTTTAACGAAGGGAAAATTATTAGCTGAAATTTCTTCCTGTATCACCTTAGGTGCCTTCTTGCAAGGAGCTGTTAAATTTAATCCTACTGATAAAGTAGTTTTGTTTATTTCAGGAGGTAATATTGGAATGGATCAATTTAGTAAATTTGAGGAGATGAGCATATGAGAGCAGTTACAGGTTCTTCGCCCCGGGGCCACTACACTCCCGCTATGATTAGTGGGAACACAGTGTATATTTCTGGACAAACATCAGCTGATCCGAACACAGGCATGCCAGTAGTAGGAGGAATAGAAGCTGAAACAAAAATGGCTTTAAAAAAGATGGAAGCCGTATTACATGATGCAGGTTGTACCAAGGATCAAGTAGTTATGTGTAGAGTATACATAATTACAGCTGATGATTGGGGCCCTGTAAATGAAGTTTACAGTCAATTTTTTAGCAATCATAAACCCGCACGTGCAATTATTCCGATTCATGAATTAAGCAATGGTTGTAGAATTGAAATAGAAGCTATTGCTGAATTATCTGAATAAAAAGAATAGCTTATAAAAAAGCAGACGGCCAATTAAAGGTGCATTATCGCAACACTAAACCGTCTGCTTTTTTTCTTTATATATCAATCTTCTTTTCGATTAAATATCCTGTTCCAAAGAAAAGAGCTACTACTGTTATAACGCTATAGATATTAGAAATTATATTTACTTGAAACATTCCTGCTCCTTGACCATGAAAGCCACCATTTCCAAACACAAAATTATATCCTGAATTCATAATCTCTTTCGTTCCCACTGTAAATGTTTCAATATCAAGATAATATGGGAAAAATGTCTCTAATCCAAACTGACCGATAGAGAGTATCCCGTTCAGTATTAAGAAAATGATAAACCACAACCCTCCGATCCGTTTATTCCGAAATGTAACTTTTCCAAGTGCCATTGAGAAGTAAATAAGAATCAACATGTAAACTCCCCCAAAAATGGCAGAGAATAAGATAAAAAACACAACTTTAATCGATACCGAATTTATGATCTCAGCAAAAAGTTCGGAAAAATTCAATTCAAACGGAGTAAAACTTAACGCCATCACTAAATTATAGAAGGCAATTGCAATCCCTAAAATAAAGAACCACATTAAAGCTACTATTAATTTTGCGCCGACAATTTCTATCCCTTTTAAAGGTAATGTAAAAGTCAAGAACCCTCTATCCTCATATAATTCTTTTCTAAAAGAACCAACGATGTATAAGAATGTTACTAATACTGTTCCAAAAATAATCATCATCGATAGCCCCATAAATAGACCACCGCCAAAGGAACCCCCCTGTACGTGATCACCTGATGCATATAAACCTGTAATCAGTATTAGGACAAGCACTAAAACGCTCAATATATATCTATAGGTACCTTTGACCTCATATTTCATATATTTAATCATACCGAGTTCCCTCCTATTCACCAAAAACTACTTTGTAAATATCATCTATTTGCATTCCTTTTTCTTCTCTTAAAGCTTCCGCGTTACCAGTTAAAACAATATTACCATCTTTCAAAAAGACTACATCATCAAGCATATTTTCCATGTCTCTAACTAAGTGGGTTGTGATTATCATCGAACTATCTTCGTTGAAGTTGTTGATAATCGCATTTAAAATTTGTTCTCTGGCAACCGGGTCTACACCTGCTATCGGTTCATCTAAAATATAAAGCTTCGCATTTCTAGCGAGGACAAGAGATAGATTAAGTTTCTCATGCATCCCTTTTGAAAGAGTATCTATTTTCATGGACTTTTCTAACTTCATAAACTCAAGAAGTTCCGTAAATTTCTGTTCATCAAAGTCAGAATAGAAATCTTTATAAAAATTACAAGCATCTTCAATCTTCATCCATTTGTATAAAAAATTCCGGTCAGGTAAATAGGAAACAATCGATTTTGTACCTACACCAACTTTTTGACCATCAATAAGAACTTCACCACTTGTTTGTCTTAAAAGTCCCGTTAATATTTTGATGAGGGTGGTTTTTCCACTTCCATTTGGGCCTAGTACTCCCACTACTTTTCCTATTTCTATGTTCAAATTAAGATGGTCTAAAACCGTTTTATTTATATACTTCTTCGTAAGATTTTTCACTTCCACAATATGGTTCATTTTCATTCCTCCTTCGTCAACCATTGGGATACCATTTCTTTAATTTCATCAGTCTTGAATCCAAGACTTTTCATCTCGCTGAAAAACTGATCAATCAAGCCAGTGGCCATACTCTTTTTCACACCTTGTATCGTCTCTGTATTTTCAGTTACGAAAGTACCCATCCCTCTTTGTGTGTACACAAACTCTTCACGTTCCAATTCTTGGTATGCCCTCTGAATTGTATTGGGATTTACTTTTAATTCTTTAGAAAGTTCTCTTACCGATGGCAATTTATCACCTCTATTGAGTTCTCCTGAAACAATTTTCGTTTTAATTAAATTCATGATTTGTATATAGATTGGAAGATTACTTTCGAAATTCATCCTCTCACCTCCAAGGGGAATTGTAATGGTGTATTGGTTACATAGTACACTAATACCTAAATATTGTCAACAAACAAAAAAACTCTGTTTGGTCCACCCTTTCAAAGTGCTAGCTCGAACTTGCCCCAAAATTGCAGTTGTCTAACTTCCAACATGTTTAGCTTCCTACTTTGATTCCATTTCTGGCTTCCAACACTAAATTCGGGAATCATTGACCTCCTTTGATACCCGCTTCTGCCTTCTAACATCAATTCCGGGAATCATTCACTTCCTTTGATTCCCACATTTGCCTCCTAACATCGTTTCCGGGAATCATTCACTTCCTTTGATTCCCGTTTTCAACTCCAATCATCCCCATCAGGAATCATTACCAATCTTTGATTCCCATTCCATCTCCAGACACAAAAAAAACAGGAACCAATCACCAAGGACTGATTCCTGTTACCCCAATTATCCAATTATTTCGTCTCAATCAATGATTTGTTTTCCCATTGAATTGGCAGACCGACATAGTTTTCTGCCAATGTTTTTGAGCCGGCAACTGATGTGCATACATAATCTAATTCAGTTAATTGAATATTGCGTTCAAATGTATCATGGTTCGGGTTACGATGTAACATGCTTGTCATCCAGTAGGAGAAGCGCTCAGCCTTCCAAATACGCCGAAGGGCAATTTCAGCATAACGATTTAGGATATCTTCGGATCCATTTTTATAGTACTCTTCAAGACCAGTTGCTAGAATCTTAACGTCAGAGGCAGCTAGATTCAGGCCTTTTGCTCCAGTTGGTGGTACTGTATGGGCCGCGTCACCAGCAATAAATAGTCTGCCATAATTCATTGT
>JAENZK010000062.1 GCA_016841285.1 Guptibacillus hwajinpoensis
AGGAGACCTGAAGTTTGCTAGGCGATAGGCGCTGGAGCTAGACAATAATGTGCAACATTATATACCTTCTTTAATTTTAAAAAAATAACAACCTACAATTATAGGTTGTCTTTGTCATCATAATAATGCAATTCCAATAAGCCTGAGGCTATTTCTTCAAGAGCTTTACCTACCGGCTTTCTTGCAACTGTTTTATTCAACATGCAATCATTATTTTCTTGCATTTCACGTGCACGCTTAGAAGCAACAGCCACTAATGTATATTTAGAATCGATATTCTTTTTTAATGCATCAATTGATGGGTATAACATTGATTTATTCAACCTCCAATAATTTTTTATAAGATATTTCTACTCGATCACGGCGAAAATGTTCGGCTTGAACAATCGCTTCGATTCGTTCGCAAGCTTTGTCAACTTGGTCGTTGACGACAACATAGTCATAAGCACTCATCATCTCAATTTCCACTTTTGCTGTATCCAAGCGCCCTTTGACAATTTCCTCTGTCTCTGTTCCTCGACCAATGATTCGGTTTTTTAACTCTTCCAAACTTGGCGGGATTAAAAAGATAAGTACAGCTTCTGGAAAAGCCTCTCGAACCTGCATTGCACCTTGTACTTCAATTTCTAAAAAAACATCTCTGCCATTATCGATCGTTTCCTTTACATAATCAACTGGTGTTCCATAATAATTGCCAACAAATTCTGCCCATTCCAACAATTTGTTTTCTTTAATCATCATTTCAAATTCTTCTCTTGTTTTGAAAAAATAATCTACACCATTTATTTCACCGGAACGCGGATTACGAGTAGTTGCAGAAATTGAATATTGAAGATTAATATTATTTTCAAATAATGCCTTACGGACAGTTCCTTTTCCAACACCAGAAGGTCCAGAAAGGACAAATAAAATCCCTTTTTCTTCAATCATTAAAAATCCTACCCTTCATCACTAATGTCTTCTTTATTACTTAAGCGCTGTGCTACCGTTTCCGGTTGTATCGCTGAAAGTATGACATGATCACTATCTGTAATGATCACGGCTCTTGTACGTCTCCCGTATGTAGCATCAATTAAAATACCTTTATCCCGGGCTTCCTGGATAATACGTTTAATCGGTGCTGATTCCGGACTAACAATTGAAATGATACGATTGGCTGAGACGATATTTCCAAATCCTATATTTATTAACTTAATACTCATAAAGTTCCCCCATTGTACGTTACACTATTTTTAACTAGTAAGCAAAAAAATATAAGCTATTCAATATTTTGAACTTGTTCTTTTATTTTTTCTAGCTCACTTTTCATTTCTACAACTTTCTGACTGATTTGGACATCGTTTGCCTTTGAGCCAATAGTATTCATTTCCCGATTCATTTCCTGTACAAGAAAATCAAGCTTTCTACCAATACTTCCATCAGTTTCAATGATTTTGAAAAATTGGCTGACATGACTTTCGAGTCTAGTCAGTTCTTCATTTATATCTGCCTTATCAGCAAAGACTGCCACTTCTGTTAAGATTCGACCTTCATCTAATTCGAATTTTCCCTCAAGAAAATCATTCATTTTCTTTTCAAGACGTTCTTTATACTTTTCGACAACTTGGGCGGAATAAGGTTTTAAGTTTTGAACAACCTCATTAATAATATGTAGACGTTGGGCGATGTCATTTTTTAAGGCCGTACCCTCAATTTTTCTCATATTATGAAGTTCCATCGCAGCAGATTTTGTGACTTCCAGTATTACCTCTTCCAACTCTTCAATTCCATTTTCATTTTCATTAACGGTAAAAACCTCAGGGAGATGTAAAAGCTGGTCGATTGTAAAAGTACCTTCAAGTTTAAACAAATCTTTTGTTTTTTTTATAGCTTTTTCATATTGTGAAATTAAATCCCAATCGACCTGTAAGGAGCGGTTTATGTATCCTTCACCTTCAACCGTAACGAAAACATCGACACGGCCTCTTTGAATGTATTGATTGACTGCCTTTTTTATTTTTTCCTCAAATAACAAGAATTGTCTAGGCATTCGTACTGAAATTTCACAAAAACGGTGATTGACCGATTTCATTTCAACAATCACTTTAAAACTTTCTAGTTCTTTTTTGCTCCGTCCAAATCCTGTCATACTAACAATCATATTTATCACTTCCACTATCTTATTCTATATAAATTACGGTGGTACAACAAGTAAATAATCACCAAAATTAGTTCAAAACTAAATTATAAAGGAAGCCAGTTAAAAAATAAACTTTATTCAGCATATATCTCACAACCATAATTTAGTTTTTGAAATACAATCTAGTATTTTATAGTGGTGGTCATATGCCAACTGAATAAAGTTTAGCCTCCGGCGGATGCCTCAGATTTTCAAAGGTAGTTTTTCGAGCAGGCTCGAAAAAATCTGGGCACAAATACGCTAAAGCGCATTTGATCATAAAACATGCTATACTATGTGTACATTAAAGAGGTGAAACAAATGACATTTGATGGTATTGTCACAAAAGCAGTAACCGAAGAACTCAAAGAACGATTGGAACATGGGAGAATATCAAGAATTTATCAGCCCTATAAATATGATTTAATTTTCACAATCCGAGCAAATGGTAAAAATCAACAATTGCTCATTTCAGCCAATCCTAGCTACGCAAGAATACATATTACAAAAGAAACATATGAAAACCCAAAAGAGCCGCCTATGTTTTGTATGCTATTACGCAAACATTTAGAAGGTAGTTTTATTGAAAAAATTGAACAAGATGGTCTTGAACGTATTATTAAATTTTATGTGCGCACGAAAAATGAAATTGGCGATGAATCAATCAAAATATTGATTGTCGAGATTATGGGACGTCATAGCAATGTTCTATTGGTAGACCAAGAAAAAAACATGATCATGGATAGTATTAAGCATGTCTCTCCTGCTGTAAATCGCCATCGTACAGTATTACCCGGCCATGAATACATTGCTCCACCAGAACAAAATAAAGCAGATCCTTTAACGATTAATGAAGAAACATTATTAAGAAAACTAGATTTTAATCAGGGGAAAATAGCTAGTCAATTAGTTGAACAGGTATCCGGTATCTCACCCTTGTTTGCAAACGAGGTTATTCAGCGGGCTGGACTAGTTAATCGGGTTACGATACCACAAGCGTTTTTTTCGATGATCGATCCAATCAAAAATAAAAGCTATCAGCCACAAATGATTTATGCCGGAAATAAAGAATATTTTTATATTTGCGAGCTTTCCCATTTAAAAGGCGAAGCTAAATATTTTGAAACAGTAAACGACCTTCTTGACCGCTATTATTTCGGGAAAGCGGAACGTGACCGTGTTAAGCAGCAGGCAAATGATCTCGACCGATTTATAAAAAATGAATTAAATAAAAACAAAAAGAAAATTAAAAAGCTCGAACAATCACTTTCAGATGCCGAAAAAGCAGATCGCTACCAGCTATACGGTGAATTGCTAACTGCTAATATGTACGCTGCTAAAAAAGGCATGAAGGAAATCGAAGTTGTAAACTACTATGATGAAGATGGGGCAACGGTGACGATAACGCTTGATCCGTTAAAGACACCATCCGAAAATGCACAAAGCTTATTTTCAAAATACCAAAAACTGAAAAATTCGGTTGACGTGGTCAAAGAGCAAATCAGCTTGACTGAAATTGAAATTAAATACTTTGAAGCATTACTGCAGCAAATTGAATCAGCATCACCAAAGGATATCGAAGAAATGCGCGAGGAACTGGCTGAAGAAGGTTATATAAAAGCACGGAAAAATGCAAAAAAGATGAAGTCTAAAAACCAAAAACCAACACTAGACTACTACACTTCTTCAGATGGTGATGAAATCATCGTCGGCAAAAATAATAAGCAAAATGAATATTTAACTAATAAGCTCTCAAGAAGAGATGACATTTGGCTTCATACAAAAGATATTCCGGGATCGCATGTGGTCATTCGGAACGAAGACCCATCACAGCAAACACTGCAGGAAGCAGCTACTATTGCAGCTTTTTTCAGTAAGGCGAAAAATTCAAGCTCGGTCCCAGTTGATTATACAAAAATTCGCCATGTTAAAAAGCCAAGTGGCTCTAAACCCGGCTTTGTCATTTACGAAAATCAGACAACCTTGTATGTGACACCAGATGAGGAGCTTATATTAGAATTAAGAAAAAAATAGAGGCGCTCACTATAGCACCTCTATTTTTTCTTTTATGCTCCCATCCAGCTTTCATCCTCTGGATTTTTTCGCCATTCTTTTAGCTTTTCAAGCTCCGCTTCACTAACCAAGCCTTTTTCTAACGCTACTTCAATTAAATTAGAATAGTCACTTAAAGCAAAAGCCTTGATGTTTGCTTCTTCAAGCTGCTTATAGCCTCTTTCCAATTCGTACGTAAAAATAGCAACCGTACCAAGTACTTCACAGCCAGCCTCACGTAATGCTTCAACAGCAGTAATGACACTGCCGCCTGTTGAAATTAAATCCTCAACAACGACTACTTTTTGCCCCGGCTTGACAGCACCTTCGATTTGATTACCTCTGCCATGGCCCTTTGGCTTACTGCGCACATAGCACATCGGCAAATTAAGTAAGTCACTAACCCATGCTGCATGAGGAATACCTGCTGTTGCTGTACCAGCCACGACTTCACAGCCTTTAAATTCCGTTTCGATTAGTCCTGCAAGGCCCTTCGCAATTTCCTTACGAAGCTCAGGATATGATAATGTTAAGCGATTATCGCAATATATTGGTGATTTGATACCAGAGGACCATGTAAATGGTTCACTTGGTCTTAAATGTACAGCCCCTATTTCTAATAGATGCGCGGCAATTTCTCGTTTCATTTAGTTACCCTCCCACTCATTACGGACAATTTTATAAGCTTCAAGCGGGTTTTCGGCTTTCGTAATCGGCCTTCCGACAACGATCCCCCAGCTTCCTCTGTTTCGTGCTTCTTCCGGTGTTGCAATCCGCACTTGGTCATCAACGGAGCTCGTTTTCAGCCTGATTCCCGGTGTTACTGTTAAAAAACTTTGTCCACATGCTTCAAGAATTTTCTCTACTTCCCAGGTTGAACAAACAACGCCATCTAAGCCGCTCTCATTAGCATTTTTGGCATAGCTTACAACAACTGATTCAAGGGCTTCCTTAATTAATAATTCCTGCTCTAGCATCTCTTGTGAGGTACTTGTTAATTGTGTTACAGCAATGCATTTTGGTCTTTCTTTGCCTGCTGCTGTACCTTGGTCCAAGCCTTCTAAGGCAGCTTCCATCATTTGCTTGCCGCCAGCAGCATGAACATTAACAATATCTACATCAAGCGATGCTAGATTTCTCATCGCACTTTTCACTGTATTTGGAATATCATGAAGCTTTAAATCCAAGAAAATTTTATGGCCACTATCTTTTAAAAACTCAAGTATTTGTGGACCTTCCTTAAAAAATAGTTCCATCCCAACTTTGACATAAAGAGATTCATTTTCAAATTGACCTAGAAATTGATGAACTTCTAGTTTACTTGGAAAATCAAGAGCTACAATAAGAGGTCTTTGTGTCACGGTCCCAGCTCCTTCCTGTTAACTCTGAAATATGTCCGACACCAAGCTTGTCCAAAAGTGGCGGCAATTCTTCAATTATTGTTGGGCACACAAATGGGTCGACAAAATTCGCTGTTCCGACTGCAACAGCACTTGCACCCGCCATGAAAAATTCAACAACATCTTCTGCTGTACTAATGCCTCCCATTCCAATGATTGGAATGTTAACTTTTTGACTTACTTGATAAATCATTCGGATCGCTACAGGCTTGATCGCAGGACCTGATAAACCACCCGTTTTATTAGCTAAAATCGGCTTACCAGTCTTCAAATCAATTCGCATACCTAAAAGCGTATTAATCATTGTTAGACCATCGGCACCAGCTTCTTCAACAGCAACAGCCATTTCAACAATGTCAGATACATTCGGTGACAGTTTAACATAGACAGGAACACTTGAAACTTCCTTTACCTTCTTTGTTAGTTCGAAAGCAACTTCAGGAACCGTTCCAAATTGAATCCCACCACTTTTTACATTGGGGCAGGAAATATTTAATTCTAATGCATGAACATTTGGAGCTTTCGAGATTTTTTCGGCAACTTGTAGATAATCTTCTACTTGGGAGCCAGCCACATTGGCGATAATTGGCACATCAAATTGCTCTAACCAAGTCAATTCGCGCTCACAAACAGCTTCCAATCCAGGGTTTTGCAAACCGATCGCATTTAACATGCCGGCACTTGTTTCCGCTACCCTTGGCGTTGGATTACCATATCTTGGTTCCGCTGTCGTAGCTTTAATCATAATCGCACCCAGTTTTGATAGGTCGTAAAACTGGCTATATTCACGTCCAAAACCAAAGCAGCCTGAAGCCGGCATAATTGGATTTTTCAGGTTCAACCCTGGAAGGCTTATATTTAATCGATTCATTATATTAAAACCTCCCCAATTGGAAATACCGGTCCATCACTGCACACTTTGCGATAGGATGCCCCGCTTGGGTCTTCCTGTAAGTGGCAAACACAAGCAAAGCAAGCGCCAATGCCACAACCCATCCGCTCTTCTAATGAAATAAAACCTTTTCTATCATGAAAACGCTCGTCCAAAGCTTTTAACATTGGAGTTGGCCCACAAGCAAATAAAGTATCAAATTGAATATTTTCAAGCGAAATAACATCTGTTACAAATCCTTTAGTACCATAGGAGCCATCTACAGTCGCTATAAATGTTGGACCTAGCTCTTTAAATTTCTCTTCATAAAACATCACGGATTGATCTTGAAAACCAAATACATGAATCACGTTTACGCCTTTTTCTACTAACCTTTTAGAAAGGTTGTAGAGTGGCGGCACTCCAATGCCGCCCCCTACTAGTAAGGCTGTCTCCCCTTTTGCAACCTCTCCGATTGGAAAGCCGTGACCAAGTGGGCCGAGAACATCAACAGCATCATTTTCTGTTTTCTTAGATAGCAGTGTTGTTCCTTTACCTTCCGCCCGATAAATCATTGTGAATTTATTGTTTTCAGAATCAATATCGCAAATGCTGATTGGTCTTCTTAATAATGGATCGGTACTCTCATCAACTTTAAGATGAACAAATTGTCCAGCTTCTTGCATATCACTTACTAATTCCCCTTCGAGAACAAGTTCATATATATTTTTTGCAATTTCAGCCTGTGAAACAACTTTCATCCATTGTTTTTTCATTGAGGTACAACCACCTTTGCTTTTTCAAACTTTGGCATTTCATCCGTTGAGAACGTCATTGACTCTAATACTTTTAGTATAGCGGTTGCCGTATCTAGTGAAGTTAAGCAGGCAACCCCATTTTCTACGGATTCACGACGGATTCTGAAACCATCACGGGCCGGCTGTTTACCCTTTGTTAAAGTATTAATTACAAACTGTGCTTCCCCGTTGCGAATAACATCTAGTAAGTTATGATCTTCTGAACCAATTTTGTTAACGACAGTTACAGGAATATTTTCTACTTTTATTCGAGTAGCTGTCCCTTCTGTTGCAAGGAGACGGTAGCCGATTCGATGAAAACGACGAGCAATATCGATCGCTTCTTCTTTATCCTTATCAGCAACTGTTAGTAATACTGATCCATAGCTTGGGATTGAAATTCCTGCTGCAACCAAGCCTTTGTATAATGCTTTTTCAAGTGTCACATCACGACCCATGACTTCACCTGTTGATTTCATTTCTGGACCAAGCGTAATATCAACTCTACGTAATTTAGCAAATGAGAACACCGGTGCTTTAACAAACACTTCATGGCTTTCAGGGTGATAGCCTGTTTCATAGCCTAAGTTAGGCAATTTCTCTCCTAGAATGACCTTTGTTGCGATGTTTGCCATTGGTACCCCGGTAATTTTGCTTAAAAACGGTACAGTACGGCTAGAGCGTGGGTTAACCTCTAATACATACACTTGGTTTTCGAAAACGACGAACTGAATATTTAACAAGCCAATAATGTCGAGACCACGCGCAATTCTAGTTGTATAATCAATGATTTGCTGTTTAATTTCTGATGATAATGTTTGTGATGGATAAACGGCAATCGAGTCACCTGAATGGACTCCAGCGCGTTCAATATGTTCCATAATTCCTGGAATATAGACATTTTCTCCGTCAGAAATACCATCTACTTCGATTTCTTTACCGATCATATAACGGTCAATTAACACTGGGTGATCTGGATTCACTTTTACTGCGTTTTCCATGTAATGAAGGAGTTCTTCTTCATGGTATACAATTTCCATTGCTCGTCCGCCTAGTACATACGAAGGACGAACTAATACCGGATAGCCAATCTCTGTTGCAACTTTGACAGCCTGCTCTACAGAAGTTGCTGTTTTCCCTTTCGGCATAGGAATGTCAATTGCTGTTAGTGCTTGTTCAAACTTATCTCTGTCTTTAGCCCGATCCATAGTTTCTAGTGATGTACCTAAAATTTTCATACTTCTCGTTGAAAGCTCTGCAGGTAAGTTGATCGCAGTCTGTCCACCAAACTGAACGACAACGCCCATTGGCTTTTCAACCTCGATGACATGCATGACATCTTCAACTGTTAATGGTTCAAAATAAAGCTTATCTGACGTACTAAAGTCTGTAGAAACTGTTTCCGGGTTATTGTTGATAATAATGGCTTCATAGCCTGCTTCTTTAATAGCCCATACAGAATGAACTGTCGCATAGTCAAACTCAACCCCTTGACCGATTCGGATCGGACCAGAACCAAGTACAAGGACGCTTTCTTTTTCTGTTAAGATCGATTCATTTTCATCTTCATACGTTCCGTAAAAATATGGTGTCTCTGATTCAAATTCAGCTGCACATGTGTCAACCATTTTATATACAGGCATAATTCCATTTTCTTTACGGAAGTCATAAATTTCTCTTTCGGTTTTGTTCCAAAGCTTAGCAATTGCGATATCAGAGAATCCTTTCTCCTTAGCATCTCGTAATAGCTCAAGATTCATCGGTTGTTCTTTAAATACTGTTTCAAAATCAATGATTCCTTTCAGCTTATCAAGGAAGAAGGTATCAATTTTGCTCCACTCATGGATCTGTTCAACCGTAATACCTCTTCTTAGAGCTTCCGCAATTACAAACAAACGCTCATCATCTGCCACTTCGATTCGCTTTTGAATTGTTTCTGCATCAAGTTCTGCCATGTCTTCAATTTCAATATGATAAACTTTTGCCTCTAATGAACGAACCGCTTTTAATAATGATTCCTCAAAGCTGCGGCCAATGGCCATAACTTCACCAGTAGCCTTCATTTGTGTGCCAAGCTTGCGGTTAGCTGATTCAAACTTATCAAAAGGCCAGCGTGGAATTTTAGAAACGATATAATCTAATGTTGGTTCAAAGCAAGCATATGTTTTGCCAGTTACCGGGTTCATCATTTCATCAAGTGTAAGACCTACTGCAATTTTAGCAGCGAGTTTCGCAATCGGATAGCCCGTTGCTTTTGAAGCAAGTGCAGAAGAACGGCTTACCCTTGGGTTAACCTCAATAATATAGTAATTGTAACTATCCGGATCTAATGCTAATTGAACGTTACAGCCACCTTCAATTTTTAAGGCGCGGATAATTTTCAATGATGCATTTCGTAACAACTGGTATTCACGGTCACTTAAAGTTTGACTTGGGGCAACAACGATTGAATCACCCGTATGAACACCTACTGGATCGAAATTTTCCATATTACAAACAACGATCGCATGGTCATTGGAATCACGCATAACTTCATACTCAATTTCCTTGAACCCTGCAATACTTTTTTCAATTAAACATTGCGTTACAGGGCTGTATTTTAAGCCACTTGCAACAATCTCTTTTAATTCTTCTGGCGTTTGGCAAATGCCTCCGCCTGTTCCTCCTAATGTGTAGGCAGGGCGAACGATAACCGGATAGCCGATTTCGTTAACAAAAGTAAATGCTTCTTCAACTGTATGAATAATGGCACTTTCAGGGATGGGCTCTCCAAGTTCATTCATCAGCGTACGGAATTCATCACGATCTTCTGCCTTCTGTATCGCTGACAGTCTAGTTCCTAATATTTCAACCCCACATTCCTCTAAAACACCGGAGTTATGCAGTTCCACTGCCATATTCAAGCCTGTCTGTCCCCCAAGTGTTGGAAGAAGTGCATCTGGACGCTCCTTGCGAATGATTCTGCTCACAAATTCTAACGTTATTGGTTCAATATATACTTTGTCGGCAATTTCTGTATCTGTCATAATTGTTGCCGGATTCGAGTTTACTAAGATTACTTCGTAGCCCTCTTCTTTTAATGCCTGACAAGCTTGCGTACCAGCATAATCAAATTCTGCTGCTTGCCCAATTACAATAGGACCTGATCCGATTACTAAAATTCTCTTTATATCTACGCGTTTTGGCATACGGTTTCTCCCTCTTTCTTTTGAGTATCGATTAGGTTCATAAATTCATCAAATAAATAATTTGAATCTTCCGGTCCTGGTGATGCTTCAGGGTGATATTGAACCGTAAAAGCAGGATAATCTAAATGCTTTAAGCCTTCAATTGTTCCATCATTTAAGGCAACATGTGTAACTTTTAAACGAGTGTTTGTAATAGACTCCATTTCAACTGTGTAACCATGATTTTGAGAAGTAATATCAACGGTACCTGTTTCTAAGTTCTTTACAGGGTGGTTGGAGCCACGATGGCCAAACTTCATTTTACTTGTATCCGCTCCACATGCTAGTGCAAACAACTGATGACCAAGGCAAATTCCGAAAACTGGTACTTTCCCAAGTATACCCTTAATCATTTCAATAGCTTGCGGAACATCTTTCGGATCCCCTGGGCCATTAGATAACATGATTCCATCCGGATTCATTCGAAGAATTTCTTCTGCCGTCACATTATATGGAACAACGGTAACGTCACAGTCACGGCTGTTGAGTTCACGTAGGATCCCATGTTTCATTCCAAAGTCAACTAATACCACACGATAGCCTCGACCTGGGCTTGGATAAGCTGATTTAGTTGAAACTCGCTCAACCTGATTAGTAGGAAAAGGCTGTTTTTTTAGATTTTCCACTACCTCATCAACATTAGCATCCATTCCACAAAGAGCACCTTTTAATGTGCCATATTTACGAATAATTCGAGTTAACTTTCTTGTGTCAATGCCCTGTAAACCAGGTATATTTTTACTTTTTAATAATTCATCCAATGTTTCCATACTTCTCCAGTTGGAAGGAGAAGTAGCTGCTTCTTTAACGATAAAGCCATGGATTGCGGGTGTTATTGATTCGAAATCATCACGGTTAATTCCATAATTTCCGATTAAAGGGTAAGTCAAGGTGACGATTTGCGCACAATACGATGGGTCAGATAAGACTTCTTGGTAACCGGTCATACCCGTATTAAAAACAACCTCACCGATCGAATCCACATTGCTTCCAAACCCTTTTCCTACAAACACAGTACCGTCTTCTAATATTAATTGACGTTTCACTCCGCTACACTCTCCTTCTCCCAAACAATTTTTCCATCTACAATCGTTAGTACGTTCCAGCCTTTACAATTCCAGCCGTTAAATGGTGTATTCTTTCCTTTTGATAAAAACGCTGAACTATCAATTTCGTCTTCTTTTTCGATATCTAGTGTGGCTAAATCCGCAATACTGCCAACTTCTATTTTCCCATACGGTAAACCAAAAGTGTCGCATGGTTTAATCGTTAGGTAATCGATTAATTGTTTTAAAGTTACTTTACCTGATTTGACAAAGTGTGTATATAACAATGGAAACGCTGTTTCTAAACCAACTATACCAAAAGGTGCTTCAGTCATTTTCCATGCTTTCTCTTCTTCTGTATGTGGTGCATGATCTGTTGCAATGAAGTCTATCGTTCCGTCTAATAAACCTTCAATTAATGCATCACGGTCTTCTCGTCCTCGCAACGGTGGGTTCATTTTGTAATTTGTATCAAGACCTGGAATGTCCTCATCACATAGCAGTAAATGATGTGGCGTTACCTCAGCTGTGACATTTATTCCAGCACGTTTCGCATCTCTAACAACTCGAACAGACTCCTTCGTGCTAATATGGCAAACGTGATAATGACAACCAGCTGCTTCAGCAAGAAGTACGTCTCTAGCGATTTGTACCGATTCACATACAGATGGGATTCCGTTGATCCCATGTTTCTTTGAAAACTCACCTTCATGGACAGCACCTTTATTTATGAGAGAATTATCTTCACAATGGGCGACAATCGCCATATCAAGTTCTTTTGCTTTTTTCATTGCCTGGAGCATCATCCCTGCTGTTTGTACACCGACACCATCGTCCGAAAAGGCAAAGGCACCTGCTTCCTTTAAAGCTTCAAAATCAGTTAGTTCCTCGCCTAGCTCACGAACCGTAATCGAAGCATAAGGAAGCACTCTTACCTTAGCACTTTCTTTTATGCGATTTTGCAACCAAAGCATCTGTTCTTTTGTATCTGGAACAGGACGAGTATTTGGCATAGCTGCTAAAGTCGTATATCCACCGCGTGCTGCAGCAAGTGTACCAGTTTCAATTGTTTCTTTCTTCTCACCGCCCGGTTCTCGTAAATGCACATGCAAATCCACAAACCCAGGAGTTACAATTTTTCCGTCTACATCTCTGACATTCTCGACTGCTTCTTGCTCGATAGCATCCTCTATTTTAGTAATGATTCCATTTTCAATTAAGATATCTTTTTTCTCTAAATCTCCTACAGAGTTGAAAATTCTAGCATTCGTTAAAAGTAATGACACGTTCATACCCCCTTATTTTCTGCTACTTATAGATTTACAGTAAGTTCGTTAACTTTTTTTGTTTCTAGAGCACGTTTTAAGACCGCCATTCTAGCAAATACTCCATTTTGCATTTGCTTAAAAATGCGTGAACGTTCACATTCCACCAATTCGCTAGCAATTTCAACATCACGGTTTACTGGTGCTGGATGCATGATAATACTGTGCTTCTTCATTGTTTTTTCTCTTTCAATTGTTAAACCATAAGCTTGGTGGTATTCTTCTTTTGAATTTCCCATTTGACCTTCATGTCGTTCATGCTGAATCCGAAGCAGCATTAATACATCCGCATCACGTACAGCTTCATCCATTGACACAAACTTATCTGTCTGATCTAGCCATTCATTTGGTCCTGAGAATACAACATTGGCGCCTAATCTTGTTAAGGCATCGTAATTGGAGTGGGCAACGCGGCTATGACGAATATCACCAACAATCGCAACATTTAAATCCTTGAAAGTTTGAAACTCCTGCTTGATTGTTAATAAATCAAGTAAACATTGAGTAGGATGCTCACCTGTACCTGCACCGGCATTAATAATAGGAATGTTTATGTTCCCTATAAGTTCTTGGTAGAAATTATTGTCATGGTGGCGAATGACAACTCCATTAATACCAATAGATTCCAATGTTCGAACCGTATCATACAAAGTTTCACCTTTTTGAACACTAGAACTTTCTGCGTAAAAATTTAAGACCTCTAATCCCAATTTTTTCTCTGCAACCTCAAAGCTATTCCTTGTTCTTGTACTATGTTCAAAAAACATGTTGGCAACAAACGTTTGATTTTGGGCCTTCCAAGTATCGCCCTGGGAAAATCGCTCTGCTTCAAAAAGAATTTGCTCAATTTCATTCAAAGTTAAGCCTGACATCGTTAATAAATGATTCATCGTCTTTGCCCCCATTTTGATTAATGTTCAAATTAGGTGTAAAAAAAAGCACCCATTTTGTATATACAAGGGTGCACTCGAAAGAACACCCTTTTAAGCCTCTCTGGACTAAAATTAAAGTGTGTTTAAACTTAGTTTTCTTCTTCACTTAACAATACATTTTCATCTGCGTTTTTTTCTCTACCAGGCAATACTACGTTTAGTATTGCACCAATAATGGCGGCTAAAGCCATCCCAGAAATTTGTACTTGTTCACTTACTTGAATAAAAGCCCCACCGATTCCGATAACTAAAATTACAGAGGCAATAATTAAATTCCGATTTTTACTAAAATCCACTTGATTATCTACGAGCATTCTCAAACCAGATGAAGCAATGATCCCAAACAATAATATCGATACTCCGCCCATAACATTTGTAGGTATGGAACTAATCAGCGCACTAAACTTACCAACAAATCCGAAAATAATCGCAAATACAGCAGCTCCACCTATTACAAAGACACTAAATACTCTAGTAATCGCTAGAACCCCAATATTTTCACCATAAGTCGTATTCGGAGGACCGCCAATTATCGAAGCTAATGTTAATGCAAAACCATCTCCGGCGATTGCCCGGTGTAGACCTGGCTTTACTAGTAAATTTCGATTAATAACCTTGCTAAGAACCATTTGATGACCAATGTTCTCGGATAATGTAACAATGACAACCGGCAACATCGCAATCGCAACACCCCATTTTAAATCTGGGGTATAAGTTACGAAAGGAATTAACAATTCAGGTGCTGCAAACCATGGTGCTGCTATCACTCCTGAAAAATCTACAATACCTACAATGACTGCATAGGTGTAACCTCCAACTATTCCGATTAATACAGGAATGACTCCAAAGAATCCTTTAAAAAACATGGAAGCAATAATCGTGAGAAAGAGTGTTACCAGACCAACTGAGAAATGCAGAGAACTATATGTAGCTGCATCATTAGGGTCGATTCTCATTGCCATATTAACCGCAGTTCCTGCAAGCCCAAGACCGATAACCATAATAACTGGACCAACTACAATTGGCGGCAAAATATTCAAAAGCCACTGAACCCCAAACTTTTTAATCAATAATGCTACGATTCCATAAATCATACCTGCCATAAATCCGACCAACATCGCCGTTCCCGGGCCACCGCTCGCTTTTGCTGCGATAACAGGTGCAATAAACGCAAAGGATGAACCTAGATAAGCCGGAATTTGGCCTTTAGTAATAATTAAATATCCAAGTGTTGACAATCCACTTGAGATTAAGGCAACTGACGGACTTAATCCTACTAAGAAAGGTACTAATATTGTTGCTCCAAACATGGCGAACAAATGTTGAATACTAAGAGAAATCCATTGCGGGACTTTCGGTCTTTCGTGTACGTCTAATACTATGTCTTGTTTTGTCATTATTCTTTTCCCCTATTCTCTTTATGTGTAGCTCATTCTTGTTCATGAATGCTTACTTGATCAATTCCATCTACTTCATTCAACTCAACCACAATGACTTCTGAACTGGATGTCGGAATATTTTTCCCAACAAAATCTGCTCGAATCGGCAATTCACGATGTCCTCTGTCAACCAACACAGCTAATTGTACTTGTGAAGGTCTGCCAATATCCATTATGGCATCCATCGCGGCCCGAACAGTTCGCCCTGTGTATAATACGTCATCAACCAGAATGACTGATTGGTCTTTTATATCTACCGGGATGTCCGAACCGTGAATCATCGGTTCATTATTCGGAGTCTTTGTAGTTAAGTCATCTCGGTAAAGTGTAATATCTACTTCTCCAACTGGTATTGGGTTACCCTCAATTTGTTTTATTCTTTCTGCAAGGCGGTTAGCTATATAAATCCCTCTAGTTTTAATTCCAACAAGAAGGCAGTTTTCTATCCCCTTGTTTCGCTCAATAATTTCATGGGCTATGCGAGTTAATGCCCTGCGAATGGCTTGTTCATCCAAGACTATCGCTTTTTCTTTCATGTAAACGCACCTCTTCATCTTAGATTTTCCAAAATGTCGAATTTGTAAAAACAAAAATCCTCTCACCGTTTGGCGAGAGGATCGTTTTTTGTACACGAAGATAAGAGGACAGTCTTCCCCTAATATAAATATACCGATTTCCTTCTCAGCCTCACGGGACTGTAGTTAAAGGACTATTTATTTGTTAAAAAGATTATCCCACTAATATCGAATTTTGTCAATTAGCTTTTCGGAGTTTATTTAGCAATTCTTCAAACTCGACTGGCAGTGGTGCTTCAAATTGTATAAACTCTTTTGTTCTAGGGTGTTCAAATCCTAATATTCCTGCATGAAGAGCCTGCCCGCCAATATCCATTGTTTTTTTCGGACCGTATTTCGGATCGCCTACTAAAGGATATCCAATATATTTCATGTGAACCCTTATTTGGTGAGTTCGGCCGGTTTCAAGTTGACATTCTACAAAGGTATAATCCTTAAATCTTTCTAACACACGGAAATGAGTAACAGCATTTTTACTATTTTCATCGGTTACTGTCATACTTTGTCGATCGTTTTTGTCTCGTCCAATCGGTGCATCGATTGTTCCGTTGTCATGCGAAATATTTCCATGAACCAAAGCCTTATATTTTCTTAAAACCGTTTTATTAACGAGCTGATTTACTAATGATTCATGGGCCATATCATTTTTGGCTACCATTAATAATCCTGATGTATCTTTATCAATTCTATGAACAATTCCTGGTCTTAGCACTCCATTTATCCCTGATAAATCTTTACAATGTGCCATGAGTCCATTTACAAGTGTGCCGGACAGATGCCCTGGAGCTGGATGTACGACCATCCCCTTTGGTTTGTTAACGACAAGAACATCAGAATCCTCATAATAAATTTCGAGATTCATCTCTTCAGGTAAAACATCTAAAATCTCCGGATCAGGTATTTGGAGCTCAATCTGATCATCCAGTTTACATTTATAATTTCCTTTAATAACTTTTCCATTAACTGTAACAAGTCCGTCTTTAATCCATTGTTGAACTTGGCTTCGTGACCATTCTTCATTAAAAGTTGACAACACTTTGTCAATTCGTTCATTTTCGTTGGCACTTGTTATTGTTGCTTCAAACTTATCCATTCACTTTTTTCTCCTTTTTAGCTTCCAGCAAAGTATGTATTAATATGAGGATTACCCCGACGACAAGTGCTGCATCTGCAACATTGAATATTGGATAATTATATTTGAAGAAATAAAAATTTAAATAGAAATCAAAAAAGTCGACCACTTCTTTTCTAATAAGGCGATCTAGAAAATTCCCAATGGCTCCCCCAAGGATAAGCCCTAATGACCAACCCATTAACGGGTCACTTTTCGCCAATTTCCGGATGTAATAAATAACGGCAAATATGACAATAATAGTTATGATATAGAAAAACCACATTTGTCCTTGTAAAATCCCCCAAGCAGCTCCACGATTGCGATGAGAGGTT
>JAENZK010000063.1 GCA_016841285.1 Guptibacillus hwajinpoensis
TAATTGGTATGGAGTTTAATAGAATAAATACAGTTAACATAAGGGAGGAATAATGATGAGTAAAGAAATCGATTGGGGTCAAGTCCTAGAGTGGGATAAAAAGTATATTGTTCGAACATTTAATACACAGGAAGAATATTCACCGGTACCAATTGCATCTACAGATGGAGATTATCTCATTTTACCCGATGGTACTAGATTATTAGATTGCTTTAACCAATTGTATTGTGTAAATGCTGGACAAAAGGTTGAAAAAATAAACGAAAAAATTAAAGACGCTCTTGATCGCTATGGCTTTTTACAGGATGCTTTCACAACAGATTATAAAGCAAAGGCAGCGAAAATGATTATTGAAGATGTTCTTGGAGATGAAGATTGGCCGGGGAAAGTTCGCTTTGTTTCCACTGGTAGCGAGGCAGTTGAAGCAGCTCTGTTTATTGCTAGACTGTATAAAAACCGACCACTCGTTATTAGTAGGGAGTATGCTTATCATGGTTGGACATCAGGCTCTTCCTCAGTTACTAGATTAAAAGGTAGTAGAAGTGGAATCACGGAGGACAAACCAAATACCACTCCAAGAAATATCCCTGGGCAACATAACGGGAAAGTGGCTATTGCACCATCACCAAACTGTATGAGATGTTCTCTCGGCCATACATATGGCTCTTGTGCGGATGAGAACGGTGAATTAGCTTGTGTGAAATATACTAGAAGAATGATAGAAAATCAAGGGGTAGAACAAGTAGCGGCTGTGATCACTGAGGTTACACAAGGGGCCGGCTCTGTTCATCCACCAGATGAATATATTCCTCAAATCAGAAAAATGACGCAGGACCTTGGCATTTTATGGATTGCGGATGAAGTGTTAACCGGGTTTGGTCGTACGGGCGAATGGTTTGCTTATCAGCATTATGGAGTAGAACCTGATATTGTTGCAATGGCAAAAGGGATTTCAAGTTCAGCCATCCCTGCAGGTGCTGTAGTCGTAAGTAAAGAGATTGCAGAATTTATGGACCAATACCGCTGGGAAACAGTTTCAACATTCTCCGGGCATCCGATCGCCATGGCAGCGGTCTGCGCAAATTTAGAATACATTATCGAAGAAAATTTAGTTGAAAAAGCAAGGGATACAGGGGAATATTTCCGTACAAAATTACTAGAATTACAGAATAAGCATAAAATTGTAGGGAAAGTGGCTGGTAATGGTGTATTGTGGATCGTCGAGCTTGTAAAGGATGAAAAAATGACGCCATTTATTGAAATTGACCGTAACTATACACATGAATCAGACCCAAGCCTATTCCCGTCCAATATTATTAGGGAAAAAGCGTTAGAAAAAGGTGTTCTCATTGGTGGGGTAATGCCGAACACATTACGCATTGGTACATCCCTTAATGTTTCAAAAGAAGACATTGATAAAGCGGTTGATGCACTTGATTATGCGTTAACACATTTGGAGAGTGTGACGTTACAAGAGCAATAAGCTGTAAAAATTTTATTAAAGAAAAGCTAAAATGACCAAAATGACAGGAGGTAAATACGAACTATTTATCTCTTGTCTTAAAACCACATTCTTTTATTGCTGATTCAATTTTATTAATAGGGGCTGATTAAGTTGGAAAATTTAAGCCAAAATCAACCACGTTTTTATGAGTATAGAATTGTTGCTCTCATATTTTTAGCCTGGGGATTCATTTTTTTAGACAGAACAGCTTTAGCCTATATAGTTCCATCTTTGGTGGAAGAGCTTAATCTAAGTAATGGACAGATTGGCCAGATTAATATGTGGCAAACAATTGGTTACGCGGTAGCAGGACCGATTATAGGAATATACTCAGATAGAACTGGGAAAAGAAAGTCATTATTAATAGTTGCTATAATTGCTACTTCGATTTTTTCTGCTTTATCAGCACTTGCAAACTCCTATCCAGCCTTACTAATTGTTCGTTTCCTAGTTGGTGCAAGTGAAGGTCCTATTTTACCACTTGCAATGACTATGGTAGCTGCAGCATCTTCCAATGGTCGATTTGGTAGAAATGCAGGAATTGTTAACGCTGGTGTGGCGGTAATTGCTAGTACACTAGGTCCGATACTAGTAACACAGTTAGTATCAGTTACGAATTGGCATATGGCATTTGTACTAGTGAGTGTACCAAGTTTTATATTAGCCATATTAATATGGAAATTTACTACCGAAGTTAAACCAGTTGAAGTTAAGAAGAAGGAAGTTGTTAATAAACCGAAATCCAGTTTTGTCGAGCTTTTTAAATATCGAAATGTTGTCATTAGTTTCTTTATATCGATATGTTGTATGGCCGGTTTGTGGATTCTTTATTCATTTGCGCCATTATATTTAACAACAGTAGGAAAGTTTTCGATTGAAAAAATGGGATTGATCATGTCATCCATGGGAATAATGACCATCTTGATGACAATTGTAGTTCCGCTTTTTTCTGATTACTTCGGTAGAAAAACAGCTTTAATCGTTTTTTCCTGTTTAGCTTCTCTAGCACCTCTTGGATTGTTTTTGTTCCCAAGCAGTTTTGCAGGAAGCGGTTCATTAATATTATTTGGTGGGCTTTTAGGATCAATTGCGCCCATTTACATGAATATCATACCTGAAGAAAGCTTACCATTCCATTTAAAAGCAACTTCAAGTGCCTTTATAATTGGTATTGGAGAAGTTGTAGGTTCTTTCATCCTTGGTGGAGCAGGTGCAGCCGCTGATACGTATGGATTATCTTTTGTAATGGTTGTTGCAGCTGCAGCAGCTTTACTAATGGCACTATTTGGATTCGGATTAATTGAGACAAATCCAAGAAAAACAAGAATTATAAATAGTTCTACTACTTTATCTGGAGACAATATAGCTGAGCAAACAAAGTAAATTATTAATCTAATTCATATAAATATAGTTGAAATAGTATATTTAAAATTGGCAGAATATTAAAAATAGACTTTAGAAATTAGGAGGAATAACGAATGAGTTTAAAAACTGGTTTTTTATATGATGAGAGTTATTTTTGGCATGATACAGGAAATGGTGCAATTTGTCTTCCACCAGGAGGATGGATTGAGGCTGATGAACATGGTGAAAGTCCAAAAAGTAAACGCCGTGTAAAAAACCTTTTAGAACGAAGCGGTTTTATTGATGAACTAGAAATTATTAAACCACGTGCCGCTACAAGGGAAGAGATAGAGATGAATCATACCCCTGCTTATGTTGAGAAGGTTAAACAATTAAGTGATACAACAGGTGGGGATGCAGGAGACCTAGCTATTGTTGGTACTGGTTCCTATGAAATCGCCCTTTTATCTGCCGGAGGTGCCATCACTGGTGTCGATGCTGTCATGGAAGGAAAAGTCCAAAATATCTATGCCCTGACTAGACCACCGGGCCATCATGCAGAAAAAGATAAGGGAATGGGTTTTTGCTTATTTAATAATGTTGCCATTGCTGCAAAATATGCTAAGAAAAAATATGGATTGAAACGAATCATGATTTTAGATTGGGATGTTCATCATGGAAATGGAACAGAAAGTGCATTTTATGATGATCCTGAAGTATTATTTGTCTCTATCCATCAAGAATTAAATTTCCCTCCTGAAAGAGGTTTTGCGGAAGATGTAGGTGTTCAGGATGGTGAGGGATTTAATGTTAATATTCCGTTACCTGCAGGAACTGGGAATGCTGGGTACCTCTATGCTTTAGAAAAAATTGTTGCACCTATTGCAGATGAATTCAAACCAGAGCTTATTCTAGTTTCAGCTGGTCAAGATCCAAGTGTATTTGATCCACTTGCCCAGATGATTGTTACTGCTGACGGATTTGGTAAGATTGCAGCTTTTGTTAAGTCTATTGCTGAACGTCATTGTGAGGGTCGATTGGTTGTCTGTCATGAGGGTGGCTATAGTCCAGGCTATGTACCATTTTGCACATTAAGAATAATAGAGGCTCTTAGTGGACTGCAAAGTAAAGTAACTGAAGACCCATTTTATCCAGCTATTAAAGGATTACCATCCGACATTTTGGCTCCACACCAAAAAGAGTCCATTGAAGAGGTAATTAAAATTCAGTCTAAATTTTGGAAAATGGAAGCTAAAGCCCAAGTCTAATATTTTAAAAGCAAGACGAATTTAAGGCATTTAAGGCACCTCAAATCTAGAAAACTAAAAATTTGAGGTGCTTCCTTTTCCAAAGATCTCCTTTGTCCTATGACTATATTTTTTAAAATCCATAATTTTGAATCGAGGGATACTTTTGGGAAAACTAGATGGTAGAGTAGCAATTGTAACAGGAGCAGCGATAGGAATCGGTGAGGGAATAGCTTCTTCTTTAGCGAAACATGGTGCTAAAGTAGTGTTAAGCGATCGGAATAAAGAAGTATTCGAAACTACCAGAAGGCTTGAACGCAAGGGGTATAATGTCGTAGGTAAATTAATGGATGTGACTAATTTTGATCAAGTCACTTCTGTTTCAAAAGAAATTGTACACGATTTTTGTAGGATTGATATTTTAGTAAATAATGCTGGAATAGGTACTGTTGGACTTATTGAGAGACTAACAGAAGAAGACATTACTAAAACTCTTGAAGTCAATGTTAAAGGAGTAATTAATTGTACAAGAGCTGTCATTCAAAATATGAAGGCTAACCTATATGGAAAAATTATTAATATTTCATCAGTAACTGGAGTGTTAGTTTCTGACCCAGGCTTCTCAGTTTATGGTGCCTCAAAAGGGGCTATTATGGGTTTTTCAAAATCTTTAGCAGTTGAAGTAGGGAAATATGGAATAACAGTAAATGCAATTCTTCCTGGTGTAATTGACACCCCCATGTTTAATCAAGGCATAAAAACATCATTTTCAAAGCCACCCTTAGATGTCGTTAAGTCACTTGATAAAGGAATTCCACTAAATAGAATTGGGACTACAGACGAAATTGGAGAAGTCGTTTCCTTTTTAGCATCAGAAGAATCCAGATACATTACAGGAACTTCTATAACAGTAGATGGTGGTTCAACACTATCGGAATGTGCCGGCCTTCTCTTGGAAGGTGGACTTGCCGGTTTAGGGAAAAATTAAGAATTATTTAATAGGGGGTTTTTGAGTTTATGAATAACCAATTAAAGAGGAGTATTGGTTTATGGACAGCAGTGGCTTCTGCTGTTGGGATTGTTGTTGCTTCATCTGCTTTAGTTTCATTGGGTCAAGGTTTTGGTATTGCCGGACATGGTTTTATTCTCGCCATGGGAGCTGCTTTATTAGTTAATCTGTTTGTAGCCTTTTCTTTTTCAGAGCTTTCTGGGATGATCCCTCGCGCTGGAGGAATCAATCACTATACGCTGCCAACAATGGGGCGTTTTATGGGAATGATTTCTGTTATTAGCGGTTATGTATTAGTAAATATGTTCGCTGGTAGTGCTGAAGCCAGTATAGCAGGAATTGTCATTCATGATGTATTTGCCCCTTCCGTTACTCCAACATTAATTTCAGTCATATTTGTCGTAGCACTAGCCCTAGTAAACATTAGAGGAATACAGTTTTTTAGCTGGGTTCAAATTGTTTTTACAGCACTTATGATTTCCTCCATTGTTATTATTGGAATCATTGGTCATTTAGGGATCGGGACCGGGGAACCTTTGGAAACAACATTGGATTTTAATTCAATGGGGTGGGGAGTCCTAGGATTAGCAGCCCTAGCATTTTGGTTATTTGTTGGTATCGAGTTTGTTGCACCGATGGCAGAGGAATTAAAGCGACCGAAACTATATATTCCACTATCAATGATACTCGGATTGTTAATTATATTAATTGCTGATTATATATTTGGAAGCGTTGCCATTAAGTATGTCTCTTTAGATGTGTTAGCAGGCTCTGATTCCCCACATGTTGAAGCTTCATCTGCTATATTAGGAAGAACAGGACAGATTTGGATTGGAATCGTTACATTTTTCGCTACAGGAAGTACGTTAAATACATTATTATGTTCGATTCCAAGGATGTTATATTCGATGGCAAAAGAAGGTCAAATGCCGCGTGTTTTTGGGAAACTTAATAAACATGGAAGTCCATGGGTTGCTACCTTGTTTATGTCATCTTTATTTTTAATTTTCCTTCTATCTGGAATTACAGCAAGTGAATCCATTGTTACATTTATTCTAGCAGGCGCATTTTGCTGGTGTATTACCTATATAATTGCACATACAAACGTTATCATAATGCGTTTTAAGTATCCAAATGTTAAAAGATCTTTTAAATCTCCTTTAGGAATCACATTCCAAATCATTGGTATTGTAAGTCTAGTTTATATGATGATAAACATCTTCCCAGACCCTGTAGTAAAAGCCCAAATATTTAAATATGCATCCCTCTTTCTATTGATCACAGTTGTCTATTCCGCATTATGGGTTAAGTTCTCCATGAAAAAGAAGCTTTTTGAAACAGTTCCGTTAGATGATTTAATATATGAGATTGATCATACTTCAAAAGAAGTTGAAGACCATAATGAAGTAGCCGTCGGTAGCGGTAAGCTATTTTAGGGAGGGATTTTTGTGACCGTGAAAAATGAAACAACTGAGTATATAAGTGTCGGTGAACTTTCAGTTGGATTTAGTGAAAATATAATGGAGCCAACGAATAATCTTGTTGGTAAAACGATATCGCTTTATTTTGAAAATGGGAAAGAAACGCGACTAACTTTTATGGATATTGAAACAATGAAATTCCAGACAATTGAGGGGGAGAAAGATGAAAGGTTAATTACTTCCTACCTTGCAATAAATCCCCGTCAAGATATATACTTCATTGATTTTGTTGCGTCTTATGGGGATACGCGTTCAGTTTCCATCGTATTGGACATGAATAAAAAAATTGCCACGGTAATTACAGGAATTTTGCCGACATCTGAGGAAATGTCAATCCCAATTTTAAAACGAGTTGAACAAAGGCTTCCATTAACTCCAGTTCAAGCATTGATTGAACATGCATCCGTCAATACTCCTTATAAAAGTACTGGATTACAGCATGAAAAAACTACGGATTTAATCGGTAAGAGGGTCCAATTTATATATAGTTCAAAAGATATTTATGAGCATATTTATTTAAACGAGAATATGTACACTTGGCATTGTATATCCGGTAGTGAAAAAGGTCTAAGCGATACTGACAAATGTTTTTACTATAAACTTGACGAGGATTTATACTTGTTTATTTGGATTGAAAAGGTCATCCCTACAATGGGTATTGTAGTTGAGGATCTTAATACATTAAGGTCCTATGGGAAAATATATGGCTATGAAAACTATTCGGCAGGAAAGGTTTCAAATTTCCCAGTAGGGTCATACGCGAAAATCATAAATAGATAGATAAGTTAGTTATATTGCTAGTTTGATATGAAGGTAGCATTAAATAAAAGGAGGACTTTTATGGGGAAAACTGAACGTCCGGTGGCTCTTATTACTGGCGGTGGTACGGGTATCGGTGCTGCAACCGCAAGACGATTGAGTGAGACACATAAAATTGTCATTTGCGGTCGCAGAATGGAACCTTTAGAAAAAGTAGCTATGGAGATTGATTGCCTACCAATCCAAGCTGATGTTGGCCAAGAACAAGATGTAGCACGATTGATAAATGAGATAATTGACAAGTATGGTCGGCTTGACGCACTTGTTTTAAATGCTGGAATTAATTATGAAGGAAAGGTAACAGAAACAAGTTTAGAAGATTGGGAGAAAGTTATTCGTATAAATCTTACATCAGGATTTATTGTTTCAAAAGCGGCATTACCATATTTACAAAAAGAAGGCGGTACAATTGTAACGATATCTTCAGTTGCAGGACTTAGAACGGCTGCTTCCGTACCTGCCTACTGTGCCTCTAAAGCAGGGATTATTGCTCTTACACAATCGATAGCGGTTGATTACGCTAAAGTTAATATTAGAGCAAATGTCGTATGTCCTGGTTGGGTTCGTACAGAAATGGCAGATGAAGAGATGAAGAGTCTTGTGAAAAATACTTGTGAAACAGTGGAACAGGCATATAAAAGAGTAACCGAGCTCATTCCTGCGAGGAGGCCTTCCAACCCAGATGAAATTGCAAATGCTGTTGCATGGCTTATTTCACCAGAAGCTTCGTTTATTACAGGAGCGGTTGTTCCAGTTGATGGTGGATCGGTTACTGTAGATGTTGGCATGACTGCTTTTATGTAACTTATTATTTCAATGGCGATCTCAGGGTTGCCATTGTTTCAATCGCCCTAATACTTACGAACGTTCGTAAATAAAATGAAAATATTTCAGGAGGTTACCTATAATGAGAATCGGAGTACCTAAAGAAATTAAAAATAATGAAAACCGAGTAGCGATTACACCATCAGGAGTAGAATTGCTAAGACAAAATGGACATAAAGTGCTTATTGAAACCAATGCTGGAATAGGGAGTGGATTTGCTGACAAGGATTATGTGGAGGCAGGAGCAATTATTATCGATAATCCCGCGGTATTATGGGGGAATTCGGAAATGATTTTAAAGGTTAAAGAGCCGCTTCCATCGGAATATTCTTATTTCCGTGAAGACCTGCTACTATTTACTTATTTACATCTTGCTGCAGAACCGGAATTAGCCAAGGCTCTTATTGATAATGGAGTGACTGCCATTGCCTACGAAACGGTTGAACAAAACGGAAAGCTGCCTTTATTGACTCCAATGAGTGAGGTAGCGGGTCGGATGGCAAGTCAAATTGGTGCACAATTCCTTGAGAAATCTAAAGGAGGAAAGGGTGTCTTATTATCGGGTGTACCAGGGGTTTCTAGGGGAAATGTAACAATTATAGGGGGCGGAGTAGTTGGAACTAATGCCGCGAAAGTTGCAGTCGGATTAGGTGCAAACGTAACTATTATTGATTTAAATCCAGAAAGATTACGAGAATTGGATGACATTTTTGGTTCAAGTATAAACACATTAATATCTAACCCTTACAATATTGAAAAATCTATCGCTCATTCAGATCTTGTTATTGGTGCAGTTCTAATCCCAGGTGCAAAAGCTCCGAAACTAGTTTCTGAGGACATGGTAAGGAAAATGAATGAAGGATCTGTCATTGTTGATGTTGCTATTGACCAAGGAGGTATTTTTGAAACAGGAGACCGAATCACAACTCATGATAATCCTACTTATGTAAAGTATGGAGTTTTACATTATGCTGTAGCCAATATGCCTGGAGCTGTACCAAGAACATCTACGATTGCTCTAACAAACGTTACGATTCCATATGCCATACAAATAGCAAACCATGGTCTTATAAATGCTATTGTTAAAAATGCTGCTTTGAAAAAGGGGATAAATACTTATAATGGCGTTATTACTAATAAACCGGTTGCAAATGATCTTGGTTATGCATTTGTGCCAGTAGAGGAAGCAATAAACAATAAAGAGAGTAAAATAAAAGAATTAAGAAAATATTAGTAAATCCAATTTTCACCAATTGTTAATATTTTCATGGGCTCAAAGTGGTATAATAAGCATATAAATATTAGTAAATACTAATTTATGGAAGAAGGTGGGTTCATGATTACGACAAAAGAAAAGCTTTTAACATTAATTAATGAAATTCCAGAAAGTGAATTGGATAGAGTTTTAGATTTTGCTGAAAATCTAGTAAACCATGCTCATGGTTATTGGGCAAATGGAAGTGAAAGTAGTATAGACTTTTGGGACAATGCCATTGATAACGAGATCTGGAACAGAATGTAAACAACAAATAAACTCTCCAATTTTCTTTTCTTCTAAGAATTCTTACCAACTAGGTAGCAATGTTCAGATTTTGTTGCAGTTACATCTCCAAGAATTCATCATTCCTGTTAATTTTTTTACTTTATTTTAAGTAGGGGGCTAATCATGATTTGATTAGCCTCTCTCTTTTAATACCTTACACTGATTAAATCTTCTCACGCTTACATATAAAGTCGAGTAATTGCTCAGAGCCCTCTTTTACAAGTTCATATGTAAGATCGAAATTTCCAGTAAAATATGGATCTGGAACATCAACAATAGACTCATCATCAACAAAGTCCATTAGTCTGGCAATATAAGCAGCCGAATTTTTCCCTGCTATTACGCCAATATCATTTAGATTTTTTTCGTCCATTGCAATTACATAATGAAAATGACTTAAATCTGATTTATTCAATTGGCGGGCACGAATTGAACTGAAATCAATTTTATATTCTTCTAGCTTCTTTTGGGTCCCTTTATGTGGTGTTTCCCCTATATGCCAATCACCTGTTCCCGCAGAATCAACTTCAATTTGTCCATCCAATCCTTTTTTTATTAATAAATGCCGGAAGACGGCCTCCGCCATTGGTGAGCGGCAAATGTTACCAAGACAAACAAATAAAACACGAACCAAAACAAAACATCCTTTCAAATTAACTTAAATACAAAACATTAATGACTGTAATTAGATTTCAATTAATTTTACACAAAAACAACTAGTAAATAAACCATAACATTTAGCGTATGGATTAAGTGCATAAAGCCCATTTGGTAGGGAAAAAATCTAAAAGAGATAATAAGAAAGGAGCATTTACATGACTAATCAAAATTTTCCGGTTGCCAATCTAAACGAAGATCAACTTCAACAGGTAAAGAAATTAGAACAGGAGTTAAGTCAAAAGGCTAATGATAACATTGTGTTAATTGCTTATGATGAGAAAAATTGATTAATTCCACATGGTAGAAATCAATAGACAGCCTTACGACTTGGCTGTCTATTTTTATGTACTTTTGATATTTTGCTATGGTACAATATTCACGATGAATACTCTGAATATTCGCATTACATATTGTTATCTTATGGGGGAGGGTTTTTCTTGGAGAAAGGTTTTCGGGCTTTTGTTGTAAATAAAGCGGGGGAAGAGTTTAGCGCTGGCATTAAAGAGGTCAAAACAAATGAATTACCAGAGGGTGAAGTAACCATACGGGTTGCTTATTCTAGTGTTAACTACAAAGATGGATTAGCTAGCATTCCAAATGGAAAAATTGTAAGGTCCTACCCATTTATCCCTGGAATTGACTTGGCAGGGACAGTAGTTGATTCGAAAGATGCAAGATATCAAGTGGGTGATGAGGTTATTGTTACAAGCTACGAGCTTGGAGTATCCCACTTTGGCGGCTTTAGTGATTATGCAAGGGTACCCGCTGAATGGATCGTTCCACTTCCACAAGGATTAAGTTTAAAGGAAGCGATGATTTACGGTACTGCTGGCTTTACTGCTGCATTGTCTATTGATCGCTTAGAAAAAAATGGACTCCATCCTAAATTAGGGGATGTGCTTGTAACTGGGGCAACGGGTGGGGTTGGCAGCATGGCTGTTGCGATGTTAGCTCAAAAGGGCTATAACGTCGTTGCAAGTACAGGCAAAGAGTCAGAGCATAGTTTTCTGCGTGACCTTGGAGCGAAAGAAATTCTATCCCGGGAAGAGATTGTAGGTGACAAAATACCAGCGCTTGGAAAACAACGATGGGCGGCTGCCGTTGATCCGGTAGGTGGCAAAACGTTGGCAGCGATCGCTTCTCAATTAAACTATCAAGGGGCTGTTGCGGTCAGTGGTTTAACAGGCGGCGGTGAAGTACCAACAACCGTATTCCCATATATTCTTCGAGGCGTTAGCATTCTTGGTGTTGATTCTGTTTATTGTCCAATGGAGACCAGAAAAGCATTATGGAACCGGATGGCAAACGATCTAAAACCAGAACAATTATTAAATACAATTGGGCATGAAATTACTTTAGAGGAATTACCGAGCGCATTGTCTTCCATTTTAGAAGGAAAATCAAAAGGAAGAGTAGTTGTGAAATTATAATTCGAATTTTTCAGAAACTGTCGAACAATTCTTCCAATATTTGATCCAATATCCTTCATATAATGTTGATGGCGAGAGAATAATCGCTACATTGGATGGAAGGGGAATGGGCATGTATTTGAAAATCACAAAGGTAAAATTAGAACCCAATAGCAGGGAGACAGCTATCAAGATAGGGGAATATTTCAAGCAGATCTTTTTAGTACAGCAAGGATTTGTTAATGTTCATTTTGGTGGTAATGATGAAATTGGAGAATACGTGTCCATGTCATTATGGAAAACGAAAGAGGATTCTGATGCCGTTGCTCAACATGTCTTTCCTGTTATTCAAAAGGAATTCGGGCAATTTGTAAAGGGTGCTACAACAGAAGCGTTTGAAGTAGTTGATATATAATTTTTTTAAAATGAATATAGGGTAAAAAAGAGGAACGAAAATTTGTTCCTCTTTTATTTTTGCAAAGTTTTCCCTAGTTATTGGTCTAAATCTCTTAAATGACGCATAAAATTCCCTGATAGATTTTATAGGGGGATAGTTAGAGTATGAGACCATTAATTGCATTTGTATTTATAGTATTTTTAACGACATTAACCGGTAGTTTTGTGTCAGCGAAAGAAACAGTAATGGTAGATAACGGGTTATTAGTGGAAGGACGAACTATGGTGCCGCTTCGTAGTATTTTTGAAACATTCGGGGCAGATGTGAAATGGGATAGCCCTGATCAAAAAGTAGTTGCAACTAAGGATGCAAAGGTTGTAACTCTCCGTATAAATGAAGAGGAAGTATTAGTAAATGGAAACCTTTATGATTTAGATGCTCCCATCCGAATGATTGAAGGTCAGACTATGGTGCCGGTTAGATTGCTAGAAATAGCGTTTGGAGCTGAGATTAAGTGGGATGCGAAAATAAATATGGTAACTATCATCACAGCAGAAAAAGAAATCAATATAGCGGTTAAGGAATATGTTGAGGGAATCTCTATTAAAATTAGTGCTGCTGGTGATGTTACACTTGGTGGGGACGCAAATTCTAGTTACCAAGGGAGCTTCAATCAAGAAGCAAAGAATAATGGATTTGCTCATTTTGTGAAAAATATAAAGGACTTGTTCAAAGATGACGATCTAACGATGGTCAATTTAGAAACAACTTTAACGACAGCAACAGCAAAAGCGGAGAAAAAGTTCCGATTCAAAGCTGATCCATCTTTTACAGAAATTCTAAACCTGGGCAATATCGAGGCTGTCAATCTAGCAAACAATCATACCTTTGATTATTTGCAAAAAGGGTATACGGATACGGTAGAAAATTTGAAAAAGGCTGATATAGGTTTTTTCGGCTTCGAACATCAGTATATTAAGGAAATAAAAGGTGTTAAAGTTGGTGCACTTGGTTATAAGGGCTGGAGCGACACAACAGGAGTCCGAAAGCAAATAAAAAATGATATTCAAAATCTACGAGATCAAGGCGTAGAAATCGTAATTGTCCATTTTCATTGGGGAGAGGAACGAAGCTATACACCAAACAAAGTTCAAAAAGCACTTGGAAGGTATACGATAGATAGCGGGGCTGATTTAGTGCTTGGTCACCATCCGCATGTTGTCCAAGGAATTGAAGAATATAACGGAAAATTTATCGTCTATAGCTTAGGTAACTTTATGTTTGGTGGCAACAAAAATCCAAGTGACAAAGATACTTTTGTCTTCCAGCAAACATTTCATGTTAAGGATGGAAAACTAACCGATAAGAAAGAGATTAACGTCATTCCATTTAGTATTTCATCCGTAACAAATCGCAATAATTATCAACCAACTCCAATGGAAACAGTCAAAGCAGGTACTTTAAAACAAAAATTAGTAAAATTATCTGATCAAATCAGTCCTACTAATTGGGCTATTTATGAAAATAATAAAGCGGTGGCTAATGAATAAATATCGAGGTGCAAAGTGGATTCGCTTTTGCACCTTATTTTAATAAGGTATAATTAGCTAAAATAGCTAGTTTAGCTAATGGGGAAGGTGTTAATAAATGATTATTACTTCCACTGAATTACAAAATAATTTCGGCAAGTATTTACAGCTTGCGGCCAAAAATGACATTTATATTTCAAGGAACGGTACGGTCATTGCCAAGCTTTCACCTACTTCAGAAGTTGATGGGCATCCTGAACCAAAACCTAAAAAGGTGCACGAAAAGCAGGATGATTATAGTTATATCGGTTATGGTAAACCAGCCTCGTTTGAAGAGTTCATGGAGTTACGCAATAACACTGACGAAAGAATCGAGTACATCGATGGACAAATTTATTTTCTTGCTTCACCGAAAAGAGCACACCAATCTGCCTTAGTTGAATTATTTGGTGTTTTTTACAATACTTTTAAAGGAAAAAAGTGCAAACCGATGGTGGCACCTTTCGATATTGAAATGAAACGCACACCCGAAAACATAAGCATGGTGCAGCCGGATTTAATGATTATTTGTGATTTAGAGGAAAAACTTGGTGATGATGATTACTATAAAGGTGTCCCCGACCTAATAGTCGAGATATTATCAAAAAGCACGCAAATGGTTGATATAATTAAGAAACTTGAACTTTATTTGGCATGTGGTGTCAAAGAATACTGGATCGTAAATCCATGGAATAAAGAGGTCACCGTTTATCAGTTCAAGGATTCCACCATTCAAAATAGCATGACGTATAAAACTAATGAAACGATTCAATCGTTTATATTCGAAGATATAACGGTGGAACTGAATGATATTTTTGAGTAATGAAAAGTTGAAACGAAATCCAAGGACAGCAACAGCAGTTGCTACATAATCTGTTGCTGCCTTTTAATCCACCTCATAGGATTTTTCTAAAATAATTTCATTTGATCACTTGTCTCTTTAACTTCTTCCAAATGCTTATAACCTAATGCTTTATAGCCGGATAATCGTTTTTTATACATTTTCTCTAATCGTGGTTCTTTTATATCTACGTAATCATAGACTTTCACATCTTTTTTAACGGAATTAACTCGATGTAGACGCCCGACGTATTGCTGTACAGTTCCTTTCCAAGAAACTGGCATAGTCAAAAACAATGTATCAAGACGATCATCATCAAAGCCTTCTCCAATATACTTCCCGATGGCAAGAATAATCCGTTCTTCATTTCGTGGTATTTCTTTTAATTTTCGCAAGCGTTCTTGTTCCTCTTTTTTAGAAAGCCCACCAGTTAAAACAATGATATTCTTTGCAAAACCTTTTAGCTTCTCATACAATTTTTCAATATGATCTCGACGTTCTGTTAAAATGATGGGGTTTCGTCCATCATCCAGAGATTTTAGTACATCATCGAAAATAAGATCATTTCGTTTATCATTATCTGCGATTTCCTTATATAGAGCCTGTGTGGTTTTCCCTTCTTCAGTCATTGAACTCTTAAAGCTAGTAAACCTGGGAATTAAGATATGATTAAAAGTGTGAACTTGGGCTTGTTGTTTGGCATTTACTTTGTAGCGAACCGGGCCGCATTGCATTGTAATTATCGGGTGTAGACCATCTTTTCTTGTTAAAGTAGCGGTTAATCCATGAACGTACTTTGCTTCCGCTTCTTTTAAAACATTCTCAAACGTAAATGCCGCGAAATGGTGACATTCGTCAATGATGATTTGGCTATATTGTTTAATTTTGGCTAGATTTTCTGGTTTAGATGTTAAAGATTGTATTGTTGCGATATCAAGAATACCGGTTGGTTTAATTTTACCCCCAGAAATTTGCCCGATACTTTTTGGGTCAACTTTTAAAAAGTTTAATAAACTTGCTTTCCATTGTTCTAATAATTGCTTCCTATTTACAATAATCAACGTATTTACTTTTCGTTCAGCGATTAATGCTGCAGCAACTACAGTTTTTCCAAATCCAGTTGTTGCCATTAAAGTCCCTGTAGAATGTTCGAGCAGATTATCTAATGCCTCTTGTTGTTGGGGAAAAAGGTTCCCATTAAATTTTATATCCATAAGAGGGTTTGTTATTTGATAATCTAATATTTCATAAGTAATAGAATGCTTATTTAGAATATCTTTGATTTCTTCTAGACACCCTCTTGGCAAAATATAATCTTCCTTAGATTGGCCACTGCAAATAATTTTTCTAGGAATGTTACTAGTTGAAAGCCTTTGAGCACGTGCTTTAAAATAAGCAGGGTTATCAAAACTAGTTAGTTCCCAAAATTGTTTGGCAAGGTTTGTTGGAATTTCTGATTTATTTAACATGATGCCGTTTTGCAGTCGGATCGTTATTTTTTTCGGATTACTAATTTGTCTGGAACTTTCAGAAGGATTCTCGAACTCGAAAAATTCCGTTCTATTAATTAGTGAATTCACTTCTTCGATACTAATTTTCCTAAGATTTGCTAGATATGCCCACTGATCTTTATAGGGCTCAAAGGATTCATCTACAAACACGCTATTTCCTTGTTTTCTTGGAAGGCCTTGAAGTGGTAGGGCGATTAAATTCCCTAAGCCACCCAGAGTTAAACAATCTTGAGTTGGAAACATCCGGTCATAAGAATCCAAACCTACAAGCTTATTTTCCACAATTGTTTTTTCTAAAAGAAAATCACCTAATTTTCTAGCAAGTGTTGCCGGAATGGCTTGATCAAAGAGAAACCAAATATGACAACCATTCCCTGAACGGGACCGCTCAATAGCATACGGTATGTTCACCTGGTTACATGTATTTATTAACCGGCTTACATCCTCTTTCCAGTTTTTCTTATCAAAATCAAGGGCAAGAAAATAGCAAGTATCATCTTGCAACAATGGATAAACCCCAACCGTAATTTTCCCACTCAAGTGTTTATAAACTACATCATCTGTTAAGGGCACAAAAGAACTATTTGGACAATTTTTGCATTTAGTTTGCTTGATATCACAAAGCGCTCGGTCCCATTTATTATTGCAAACTGGCGAATAGCCAGAACGACCATCTTCCGATTCCCAACGTATGGGATATACATCAGACCGGCCTTTGAAGAGACTTTTGAATATCCCTATTCGTCTTTTTGTTTCTTTAGCCTTTATATTTTCAATCAAACTACTCTCATGATAATTACGTTCGTACGGAATTCTATGCTCTTGAAGCAAATTTTTTAGTCTGTCATTTTCTTTTCGAAGTTTTTCGCATTCTTCAAGGGCAGCTTTTAATTGAAGATTTATATCATTCATAAAAAATATCCCTCTGTAATAATGATTTTGTGTATTATTATACTAGATTTGTTTTCTTGTTCAAAATTCCGTTATGAGGAGTAGAAAGTATGGCCAAAATAAAAATTACTGATTTAAAGAAAAAGCTGAAAGAATTTGATCAAAAAGAACTTATCCAATTGATAACTGAATTATACAAACTT
>JAENZK010000064.1 GCA_016841285.1 Guptibacillus hwajinpoensis
AGCTACCGGTTGGAATGGGAAGACAATATACACAACTATTTATTAGAATTAGAAAAGGGTAAGCCAGTGATTTTATGTGGTGATTTAAATGTCGCCCATCAAGAAATCGATTTGAAAAATTATAAAACAAACAGAGGAAACTCCGGTTTTACAGACGAAGAACGCGAAAAAATGACAAGATTGCTTGATTCCGGTTTTATCGATAGTTTTAGATATCTATACCCAGATAAAGATAATGTATATTCCTGGTGGTCTTATATGAATAAGGTAAGAGAAAGAAATATCGGCTGGAGAATTGATTATTTTATCGTGTCAAATAAACTAAGCAGTTTGATTATTGATTCACAAATTCATACTGACATCATGGGAAGCGATCATTGTCCTGTTTGTCTTGAGGTAAATCTAGGGTAAACTGAAGTAGTAATTCACGAATTAGAAAGAGGAGGAAGATCAAATGGATTCATTATTACGTTTGGATGATACTTATATCGAACGTATTGATAAAGAAACGGAAGAAGTGCTCGCAAAAGAAACGAGTGAATTTTTAAAGCAACCGATTGAGTATTTTAAAATACATAAAAATGAGTTTTTGTATGTTGAATCAAAATCGTTTGATCAAGTAAAAACTGACGCTATATCTTTTGAAGTCGATAATGCTTTTGATACCTATGACGTAATGTTAGGTTTAAAATTTCAAAAGAAGTATGCTTCTAAAATAAAGGACCAACTAGGTAATCAGTTAGAATCGGAAGAAACGCCATTCGATCTAATATTTAATGGTGAAGACGGTTTGTGGGACTTAAATTTTACTTTTAATTATGTGTCTGGCTTTAAAGAAGATATGACGATCGGCGAAGCATTTGACTTAATTTTTTCATTTTTACAAGAATTAGTTAGGGCTGTTGAAGAAATAGCATAATGAATAAAAATGTAAATTATATAAAATTATGGTAATCTTAATGTATAATGGAGAGGAGTGGTAGGTTATGAGAAACGCAATTCCAGAGATTACACTTCATGATGGATTGACAATACCAGTTATAGGTTTAGGTACATATTTACTTAAAGGTAATGTAGGAGCGAATGCGATAAAGAATGCTATTGATATTGGCTATCGATTAATTGACTCTGCCTACAACTATGAAAACGAAGGTACAGTAGGTGAGGCCGTTAGGCGTTGTTCTGTTCCAAGAGAACAATTAAGAATTACCTCTAAATTACCAGGTCGCTATCAATCCTCTGCAAAGACTGTTATTACAATCGAAGAATCTTTATACCGCGCGAATCTGGATTATTATGATCTATATTTGATTCATTGGCCTAATCCTAAACAAGATATGTACGTGGAAGCGTGGCAAGCGATGATTGATGCAAAAGAAAAAGGATTAATCCGTTCAGTAGGGGTTTGTAATTTCCTACCAGAACATATTGAGCGTTTAGAAAAAGAAACTGGGGTTAAACCAAGTATTAATCAAATAGAATTGCATCCGTTTTTTAACCAATTGGAACAAAGAAAGTATCACGAAGAGAAAAACATTGCAACCCAATCGTGGAGTCCATTAACAAGAGGAATTAAGGATTTACAAATAGAGATTTTGCAAAAGATTGCTGATCGGTATAAAAAGTCGATTGTGCAAATTGTTTTACGCTGGCATTATCAACTTGGTGCTATTTCAATCCCGAAATCAGCTTCACCGGAACGCCAATTAGAGAATATATCGATATTTGACTTCAACTTAGATGAGACAGAAATGAGTATAATTTCAGAATTAACCCGCCCTGATGGTAGAATTAATAAACAAGATCCAGCTACATATGAGGAATTTTAAAGGATTTTAACCTTTAATAACATTCACATCGCTATTATAAAAAGTGATGTGATTTTTTTTATAACAATCTTGATAATTCTCATTTGACAACTTGGTTTTAATAGAGTAATATTTTCGAGTATAAATATTATATTATAATGAACAAATATTTAAAATGAGGAGGATTAAGATGAATAACGGACTTATTATTTTAAACGTTGCCGTTTTTCTTTTATTGATTGGTGCATTGATTATTATGCAGAAAAAGCATGTCTCTTTTTCTAAACGTGTATTTGCAGGTTTAGGATTAGGTATTGTGTTTGGATATGTCCTTCACGTGATTTACGGGGCAGATTCAGATGTAATTTCTAAAACGATTGATTGGTTTAATATTGTTGGTACTGGCTATGTGAAATTACTTCAAATGGTCGTAATGCCACTAGTTTTCATATCTATTGTTGGTGCTTTTACAAGATTAAAAGTTACCAAGAATCTTGGGAAAATAAGTTTCCTTGTAATTGGACTATTGTTATTTACTACTGGAATTTCAGCAGTCATAGGGATCGGTTCTACAATCGGTTTTGGTCTGGATGGCGTTCAATTAACTGAAGGTGAAGCAGAAGCAAGTCGTAATGCTGAGCTTATCGATAGAGTTGGCCAGGTAGAAGGAATGACAATACCTCAGCAAATTCTACAAATGATTCCAAACAATCCATTTGCAGACTTGACAGGTGCTCGTCCTACGTCAACAATCGCTGTTGTTATTTTTGCGGCATTCATTGGTGTTGCGTTCCTTGGTGTGAAACGGAAACACGAAGAGGAAGCTGAATTGTTTGCGAAGATTATTAACTCGTTATATGCAATCGTCATGAGAGTAGTTACATTAGTTCTTCGATTAACTCCATTTGGAATTTTAGCATTGATTACAAAGGTAGCTGCTACAAGTAATTATGAAGCGATTATTAACCTAGGAACATTTGTGATAGCATCTTATGTGGCGTTAATCTTAATGTTTATCGTTCATCTTATCCTGCTTTCAATGGCAAAATTAAGTCCTGTACTTTATGTAAAAAAAGCATGGCCTACTTTAACATTTGCTTTTACCTCACGTTCAAGTGCTGGAACACTGCCATTAAATATTAAAAGCCAAACAAAAGATTTTGGTGTTTCTGAAGGAATTGCCAATTTCGCAGGTCCATTCAGTTTATCAATCGGTCAAAATGGATGTGCGGGGATCTATCCAGCAATGCTTGCGGTTATGGTTGCGCCAACAGTCGGAATTAATCCATTGAATCCAACCTTCTTACTTTCATTGATTTTAGTCGTAATGATTAGTTCATTTGGTGTAGCAGGTGTCGGTGGTGGAGCAACATTTGCTTCATTGATTGTTTTATCCGTAATGGGTCTTCCAATCGAAATCGTAGGTTTATTAATTTCAGTTGAACCTTTAATTGATATGGGCCGTACAGCATTAAATGTAAGCGGCGGAATGACTACTGGAATTTTAACAAGCAGAATCACGGGCGAATTCGAAGAAGATGTGTATCAACAAAAGGAAATTGTCGAAGCATAAATATATTCATAAGTAAATTATTTTAGACAAGAAATAGACTAAGCGATCTTAATGGCTAGTCTATTTCTTTTTTGTTTGTCAGTTGGATTTCCTGGGGAAGCGCAAGAACTGACATAAAGTTGAGGGAAATTAAAGAATTCGAGTTAATGAGTTGCGAAGCTATCAAAAATTGTAGATTGGTGTGTTTTTGCTTGTTATAGCAATTGATAGCATATTGATATAAAGTAAATATCGAAACTCTAGCAGTTGCTATACAAGGCTTTATAATTATTTTTCAACGTGGTGATTAAATATTAAGAATATTTAAGTTTAATAAAACTATAATAATAGTGCAATGCATTCTACTGATGGAAGGAGGTGTAATCATGGGGTTACGTTTCCTTAAAATCTCTGTTGTCTATTTTACAATTGCTGTCTTAATTGGACTTGTAATGGGAATTATTCATGACTTCACACTAACTTCTGTCCACGCACATTTTAATTTATTAGGTTGGGTTTCTATGGCTATTTTCGGTATTATTTACTGTATTTTTCCAGGTGCAGGAGAAACAAAGTTAGCGAAAACTCATTTTTGGCTGCATAATATCGGCTTACCACTGATGCAAGGCGCGTTATTTATTGTGCTCGTAACAGGAAATCCTGGTTTAACCATTGTTACCATTATTGGATCATTACTCGTTGTTATTGGTATAATACTATTTGCTATCAATATTTTGAATCTAAAAGCGAACCAAAACCGCATTTCTAATTAGGTCTTTAAAGATGAATTTTAAAAAGTTCCCCAGACTTGAGGGAACTTTTTTATTTTTTGTGAGAAACTAATGCTATACATATAATGATAAAATGAGGCAAATATGCTTCGTGATAAAGGGGTTAAAAACAAAATGGACGGTATTTTAGCTAGTTATTATTCAAAAGCTATCGAACGAGCAAAAACCATGGTCCTTGATGATATTGATAAATATCTTGAGACGAAGGAAGATATCCCTTCCTATGAACAATATGTTCGGGAAAGAGGTGACTTTATTGGCCAGATTTGGTTGAACGCCTGGCTTAATTCAACGGTTAGTCATGCTTCTTTAAATGAAAAGATTATTTACTTGACCAACAAAGGTTTTGAAGTTGAAGAAGGAAAACGAAAATTAATTAATGCAATGTTCCGAAATGAAATTCGTGAAGAGGAGCCTTTTGATGTTATTAGCTGGCTTGATAAAAGATTTTTACATCAACGGGATTTGTGGACCCAACGATATAAGGAAGTAAGAGGAAATTATGTTAATAAAAAAGCTATTCAAATGGAACGTGAATCAAAAAGAAAAATGTATTTGAAGCTTGATTACCACATTGAGCAATTGTTGGGTAAATATTACGAGGAGTTTTATTTGTATATTCGCTTTTTACTTGGCAGTCAGCTTGCGATCGAGATTGAAAAAAATGGGTCAATCCAACCGCTGGGGGATATTACATTATCTTCTTATCTATATGATGCGCAAGAGTCAGCTTATCACAACTACCGATTTGACGAAGAAACAACTGAAAAATATGAACGATTGATTTCAACCTATTTATTTGATTTTGGTCCTAATTGGCTTAAAAATCACCTTCCTTCAAATTTATTTGATGAATACGAGAATTCATTTGGGAAACCACTATCCACTGATATTTTAAAGGAAGTATCTTTTGAACCTTTGGATGACCTTGGTTATGAAATTTTTGAGGACCTGTTACATGAATGGATGCCTGATCTTATCAAACTGATCGATATTCCATTTGATCTAGTTAAGCATCGAGATATTTACAACCAAGATATCCTGGAGCGACAACGAAAAGAAATCGAAGAACAGGAAAAAATACAACGGCAAAAAGAAGAGGAACAACGGAGAAAAGAAGAAGAAAGACGAATGATAGAGGATATTTTCGGAATGGAATACAGCCCGCCACCAGGCCGAAATATCCAGTATATATTGCATGTTGGTGAAACGAATACAGGTAAAACCTTTCAGGCTATTGAAAATATGAAGGCAGCAAGAAGTGGGATTTATCTTGCACCCCTCCGCTTACTTGCTTTTGAAATATATGACAAACTGAACGAAGAAGGAGTGCTGTGTTCCTTAAAAACAGGAGAAGAAGAGAAATTGGTAACAGGCGCTACACACTTCTCCTGTACAGTTGAGATGTTTCACGAGAAAGATTTTTATGATGTGGTTGTCATAGATGAGGCTCAAATGCTTGCAGATAAAGATCGTGGGTTTGCCTGGTATAAAGCCATTACAAAAGCCAAGGCCAAGGAAGTTCACATCATTTGTAGTTTTAATGCAAAAACGATGATATTAGATCTCTTAGGTGAGTCCGATGTAGCTGTATTCGATTATAGAAGGGATATTCCGCTAGAAGTAGAACATCAATTGTTTCGTATTAATGATACTAGAAAAGGTGATGCACTCGTCTGTTTTTCAAGAAGGAAGGTTATGGAAACGGCATCAGAGTTGCAAAGAAGTAAACGGAAAGTGAGTATGATTTATGGCAGTATGCCCCCAGAGACGAGGAAAAAGCAAATGCAACGATTTCTTAATGGGGAAACAAGCGTTATCGTGGCAACGGATGCTATTGGAATGGGGTTAAACCTTCCCATTAGAAGAATCGTTTTCTTGGAAAATGAAAAATTTGACGGCATCCGAAGAAGACGGTTAACGTCACAAGAAATCAAACAAATTGCTGGACGTGCTGGCCGGAAAGGGATATATGATATCGGAAAAGTTGCTTTTTTTAGCGATCCCAAAAGTATGAGCCGGCTTTTAGAACAAGAGGATGAACCGCTTTATGGCTTTGCGATTGCTCCAACAACGAGTGTTTTAGAAAAATTTCAAAGATATTCACGGAATTTAGGTTTGTTTTTTTACTTGTGGAATAAATTTAAAACCCCCGAAGGTACGAAAAAAGCACCATTATCTGAAGAAAAGGTGCTCTACGAAATGATCGAGGGCTCAATTATCGAAGCAAAACTATCGTTAACGGATCTTTATGGATTTTTGCATTTGCCGTTTTCAACAAATGAGCCAACCCTTCGCGCACAGTGGAAACAAAAGCTTGAAGCTATAGTTGATGGTGAATTAATTCCTGATCCTATTATAAAAGAGTCTGGACTTGAAGAACTTGAATTATCGTACAAATCGATTGGATTGCATCTTTTGTTTTTATATAAACTAGGAAGGGTTACGGAAGCACATTACTGGGAGAGAATTCGCGAGGATATTAGTGATAAAATTCATGAACAATTGAAATCCGGAATTCAGGTTGCCAGGAAGGAATGTAAGACTTGTGGAAAAGACCTGCCGCTTAAGTATAAATTTAGTATTTGTGATGATTGCTATTATGAGAAACGGAGCAGGAAGTATCGAATTCATGATTCGGATTAGAGCTAAGCACCAAAAAAGTGGCTTTCATCAGATCGATGAAAGTCACTTTGAAGTTTAGATTTGATTTACTACAATGTTTATCTTGGATAAAAACCGCCATATCCATGGTGGAAACCTTGCCCTGGGTAATAGCCGCTATGTCCATGATGGAAACCGTACCCTGGATAATAGCCGCTATGCCCATGATGAAAACCATACCCTGGATAATAGCCACCATGTCCGTGATGGTACCCGTACCCTGGAGAATAACCTCCATGCCCATGATGATAAACATTGCTTGGGTTAAAGCCTCCTTGGCTAGGTTGAAATCCATAATTAGGATTCATACCGTACATTCTTTCCATAATTAATTCGCCTCCTCAAAGTATCAACATAGTGTATGCGTAAGCCTTTATGTTTGTTAGTAAAACAACAAATTGCTACTATAAAATTATGAATAGAATTGAAAGAAAAATAGGAAAGGAAACTTGATAAAAATGAAAAATATTCAAATACCTATATCTGTATTAAGTTTAGTCCCGGTAAGGCAAGGTGAGGGCGCTAAGGATGCTATCGATACAATGGTTGATTTGGCACAGGCGACAGAAAAAATGGGCTATGAACGTTTTTGGATTGCGGAACATCATAATACATCACGACTTGTTAGCTCTGCAACAGCTATTTTAATTAAACACACTTTGGATCATACAGAACACATTCGTGTTGGATCAGGGGGGATTATGCTGCCGAACCATTCACCGTTAGTAGTTGCCGAACAATTTGGTACAATGGCAACGATCTATCCAGACCGTCTTGATTTAGGTCTTGGCCGAGCACCTGGTACAGATATGATGACAGCGAGCGCCCTTAGACGTTCGCAGCATGATTCGGTCTATACATTTCCAGAGGACGTTAAAACATTACTAACTTACTTTGGTCCGGAAGAAAAGCAAGGTATAGTAAAAGCTTATCCGGGGGTAGGTACAAACATTCCGATCTATATCCTTGGATCTTCGACAGAATCAGCCTATTTAGCGGCACGATTAGGGTTACCATATGTCTTTGCATCCCACTTTGCACCAACATACATGGAGGAGGCTATCTCTATCTATCGTAATCGCTTTGAGCCATCAGAATATCTTCAAGAGCCCTATATGATGGTTTGTATGAATGTTGTTGCAGCTGAAAGTGATGAAGAGGCCGGGTTTTTAGCTACAACGATGCACCAATTTGGGCTCAATATCGTCAGAAGAACGCAATCTCCACTAATGCCTCCAGTTGCAAATATGGAGGAGCTTTGGAGCCCGCTGGAGAAACAAATGCAGTTAGAAAGAACAAGGATATCATTAATAGGAAGTAAAGATACCGTTCGTGAACAATTAACGAAATTCCAAGAGTTATACAATGTCGATGAAATCATGGCCGTTACCTATATTTTCGATTCTGAAAAACAAAAACGTTCCTATGAAATTTTAAAAGAAATAGTAGATGGAAAATAAAGAGGTGCATCATAATGGATGAACAACTAATTAAAAGTGAAATAAAACGAATTATGAGTGAACATCGCTTAGGAACGTTAAGTACGATGAAAGGGGACCAACCGTTTTCGCGCTATATGATTTTTCGAAATGAAGAGGATGACTTTATTCTTTATACAGTTTCAAGCAAGCAGACTGAAAAAGTTCAGGATATTGAAAAAAATAATAAAGTACATATTATATTAGGTGGAGGTTTCGGAAAACCATTTATAGATATGGTTGCTATTGCAACAATCCATGATGATAAAGAGCTTAAGGACCGTCTTTGGCATGAAAATTTTCTGAAATATTTAACAGGTCCAGACGATCCGAATTACATCGTCATTTGTTGCGAACCGAGATCTATTCGATTAATTAGCCATCCGGAGTTAGATGGACCATATACCTTATCTTTTTCATAACAAATAAAAAAGAAGCATGTGAACTCAAACTGAGTTACACTAGCTTCTTTTTACATCACACAAAAAATAATCCGCAAACAATATATAACCCAGCTGCAATCGCTGCGCCAACGGCAGATAGCTTTAATTTATAGCGGGCATAATCGACAAGCTCCATATCTAAAATGGAGGCGGTCGTTATCGTCGTATCACCTAGTGGTGAGGTTAACGCTCCAAATGCACCACTTGCAAAAACGGCTCCGACTGTTAAGGGGATGGATGCATCAGTGGAGACCGCTAAAGCAATCCCGAGCGGCATAAATAATCCCCATGTACCCCAAGAAGATCCGATGAAATAGCCAACAATTGAACCGATCAGAAAAATTGTTGCCGGCACCATAAACGCGGGTAAAAAGGATCCTAATGTTGAACTTACAAATGCTGAAAAGCCAAGATCTTCTGCAGACATTGTAAGTGCCCAAATCAGTATCAACATGCTGATCGCCTGCATCATTTGATTCCCGCCATCATAAAAATGATAGAGAACTTCGTTTAACTCTTGTTTCCGCATAATATAAAAAACAAAGGTGAAAATAAGCGTGATAAAAACTGCTAGAAGCATGACAAAGGTGGCATCAGCCATTGAAAAAGCTTCAAATACGGTTTTAGCCCCTTGATCAGTCCCGTTTTTCCATAAAAGAAATAAAGATAAAGCTAGAAGCAAAAAGACGGGTATAATTAAATGCCATGGTTGTGCTTTAACCATTGAAAGCTCTTTTTTTATACCAGCTCTATGAAATTCGTGTTCTTCATCCTCATGATCATCCTCTTTTTTCTTTGCTGGATTTGTTTTTCTCTTAGAAGGCCAAAAGGTTTGGACAATCCCGATGATTAACATGATAATCGCATAAAAATTAAACAAAATACTTAATAAAAATACTTCATAAGCTGACATTCCTAAATCAAGATCGCGAATCCCACTTTCCACAAGCGAAACCATAAAACCAACAAATGCAGTTGCAACAGGTAAAAGGACGATAATAGATTCTGTCGAAATGTCCATTGTCATTCCGACCTTTTGTTTTGATAAGTTCATTTTCTTTATCAATGATTTGACAATAGGGCCGATCATCATTATTCGGAACATTGGCATCATGAACGTAAAAGGAAGGGTGAGCCAAATAAGTCCAAGTATCCCTTGTTCTGTGTTTATTTTTCTGCCGACCCACTCCGAAAAGCCTTTAATACCACCAGAAATATTCATCATTCCAACTAAGCCGCCAAACAAATAAAGGAAACCGACGATTTTAATATTCGTATCATCTGACAATGTCGTGACAATATAGGAAACGGATTGCTGCGTTCCAATTAAAACATCAGAGGCCACCATGATTGAACCAACTAGAAGTCCAACGACAAGACCCGGTAAAATATCTTTCAACCAAATGGACATGGAAATAACGATCAGAAAAGGCAAAAGTGAAACCCATGAATGTGCCACAAACATCCTCCTAAAAATGCAAAAATCACTTTTTAGTATTACCAATAGTATGGATGGATTATCATGAAAGGAATGAGTTTTGTTTTTTGCCTGATAATGTTTAATTTTTCTGTCATTTTTCTAAGCAAAACAGTATAAACCTTATTATAGTAATCTCCGTTGAGAGGTGAGCCTATGAATCCTGAAAAAGTAGTAACTGAATATTTTGAGAATCTGATCCAAACAAAACAGCCGGACTGGTCTTATTTTGCAAAAGGACCGAATTTCATTATGAAAAAACTCTATACAGCAGGTGCGAAGTACTTTGAGGAATTTATCGGTACGCAATTACTAACTGAAAACGAAAATAAAGCTGTCGTTCTTTACGCTATTACGAATACTAAAGGAGAAATCCATCGTTTCGCTTGCACATTAAAAAAGGTAGATGGGGAGTGGAAAATCAAAACATTTGATAATTATGATATAGGATAAGGCGCATTCCAATGGGAAGCGCCTTTATCAAACTATTCTTCGTTGTTTTCTTCTTTTTTCCATTTTTGATCTTTGAATCCATCGGGCTTATACGTAGGGTCGGAAAATCGGTCTTCTTTCCAAGGGTCTGCGCCCATTGAATAGCCGCGTTCTTCCCAAAATCCAGCTTCATCCTCTTTCAAAAATTCAATGCCGGAAACCCATTTGCTTCCTTTCCATAAATAAAACGTAGCAGGAGGGATAAAACGGAGAGGATACCCATGTTTGGGAGAAATATCTTTCCAGTCATGGTTTTTATCACTCCATCGATAAACAAATAGTGAATCATCTTTTAGTAAGGGCTCTAGTGGAAGATTCGCTGAATAACCAAACCAGTCTCCATTTAAGTACCCGTAAATTTTTACAAATTTAACGTCTGGATCAATTTCAACTAGATTTAAAAACTCACGGAAGGTAATTCCTTCAAATGTTGTATCAAATTTGGACCAGGTTGTAACGCAATGCATATCCAAAGTTGATATTGTTTTTGGAAGACTCATTACTTGTTTAAATGTTAATGTAACTTCTTCTTTTATAGCACCAAATAACTTGAAATGCCAAGTTTCTTCATTAAATTGATAAACATCACCCTGATGAAGCAGGGGCCATTTTTCTGTTTCTAATTGTCCTGGTGGTAATGTTTTTGTCATGATATTCACCTCATCTGATTAAAGATTGTCTTTATAGGTTTCTCGTGCAAATAATGTACAAACGATACTGATGACTCCAAGACCTATTAAATAAGTACTAATCGGCCAACTAGCACCATCAAATTTTGCAAGAAGGGCGGTTGCGATCATAGGAGAGAACCCACCAGCCAAAATAGCACCGATTTGATAACCGATTGAGGCACCGCTTAAACGAACCTTTGTACCAAAAAGTTCAGAGTAGTATACTGCCTGCGGACCATAAACAGCGTCATGTAGTACGTTCAAACCTAGGATAATACCGATCGTTATCAATAAAACGGAACCTGAGTTCATTAACCAGAAAAATGGAATTACAAACAATGTTGATGCGATTACTCCGAAAAGATACACTGGTTTGCGCCCGATTTTATCGGATAAATGAGACCAGAGCGGCATCGTAGCAAACCCAACGACAGAAGAGATCATAACTGCATTCAACCCGACAGAACGATCCATGCCAAGATTGCTTACAATATAGGTAAGTACGAATACTGAATAAATATAAAACACTGCATTCTGTAATAATTTCATCCCAATGGTCAGGATTAATGGTTTCTTTTGTTCACGTAAAACAGTAAGGACTGGACGTTCTTCCTGTTCCTTTTTTGCTGCTGCTTCAAGAAATACCGGTGACTCACTTACTCTTAAACGTACATAAAGTCCAAAAATGACTAGGATGGCACTGCAAAGGAATGGAATCCGCCATCCCCATTGAACGAAGGCATCATTTGACATGCTATTCGTAGTAAGAGAGAAAGCTAGTGTTGATAATAATAATCCTGCTGGAACCCCCATTTGCGGAAAGCTTCCATAAAGACCACGTTTGCCACGGGGTGCATGTTCGACTGACATGACAACGGCAGAGCCCCATTCACCGCCAACCGCAAATCCTTGTACAATACGTAAGAGACTAATTAATATTGGGGCTAATATACCAACAGATTGATAGCTTGGCAAAAAGCCCATGAGGAAGGTTGCTAAACCCATGAGTACGAGTGATAATGTGAGCATTTTCTTTCGTCCGATTTTGTCTCCGTAATGTCCAAATACCATGCTTCCAAGTGGGCGTGCGATAAAACCGGCCGCATAAGAAGCAAAAGCTGCTAAAGTTCCGTAAAGTGGATCGAAAGTAGGGAAGAATAAGGCAGGGAAGACCAGTGCCGCTGCTGTCCCATAAAGATAAAAATCATACCATTCAATTGTTGTTCCAATGAAGCTGGCCATTGCTACTTTTCGATGCTCTTTTGAGAACCCCTTCTGTTCTTGTTCGTTTTCTGTAATTGAGTAGGCTAAATTACTATTTGACATTAAAACACCTCCGACTTGTATTTAAGAAGATTACTACTACTCTAGTAATACATTCATTACAGTATCAAATTAATCAGATTGGAAAAGTAGGATTATCCCTATTAAAATAAAAAACCCCTCTACAATAAGAAGAGGGGTTCCTCCTCTTATCTTCCAGACAAATTGTCTGCAGGAATTAGCACCTTATCAATCATAGATTGATGGTTGCCGGACTTCATCGGGCCTGCCCCTCCGTCACTCTGGATAAGAGATTTATTTTATTAGGTTTTATAACTTTAACAAACTTAACACTGTATCAATAATGGAATTATAGTAGAGTTTATATTCTAAGTCAATTGAATTTTTTGTTTTTTTATACATACAGGAATCTTATTGTAATAAAACAATATGGTTAAAACTGCTCGGGAAATAATTTATATTGATATAATTCAAGGGTTTTAGGTGATTTGTAGGTGTGAAAATATAGTTTTCTATCATATGTCACCGCTTTTAATTGTTGTTGAAATTAAAAATTTATAAGCAGAAAACGAGAAAATCATGTTGAAAGTTTAAGTCATACTAAACTATAATTAAATATGTATATAAGAAAAACTTATAGGGGTGATAAATATAAGTTATAAAAATGATCGTTATGACGAACTTTATGATGCTGGTCCTGACAGCTGTGGAGAATTAATTGTTAAGTTATTTCTAAGGATGAAAAAAATGGAACAAGGCCAAGTGATCAAAGTTATTTCCTATGACTTAGGTGCTGTAGAGGATGTCCCGGCCTGGTGCCGTATGCAGGGTCACGAGCTAATTACAATGAATGAAGAGGGTTTATTAGTTACTAATTTTTATATTAAAAAATGCTAAAGGGAGAGATTTATAATGTCAAAACTTGCTGTTAGTGTTACAAATGCAAAAAATAATACAGATTTATGTACGTTAGGATTTGTTGTTGCTAACGCTTCTGTGGCTTCTGGAGTCGAAACTGTTGTATTTTTGAACTCAGAAGGTGCTTATCTTTCTGAACAAGGCTATGCAGATGGTATTCATGAAGAAGGGTTCGCACCAATTAAACAATTAATGGATTCATTTGTTGAAGCCGGCGGAACGATTTGGGTTTGTTCTCCATGCTTCAAAAAACGCGGCCTTGATGATGGAAAACTTATCGAAGGTGCAAAAATCGTTGGAGGAGCAACATTGGTTGAATTTTTAGCTAATGGAGCAGCATGTATTACATACTAAGGAGTGAACGTTCATGATCATTCCTCAAGTTGATGGAATTTGTGATGGTGGAGACTTAGACTGTGGCTCAGGCTTATTGCTAATTATTAAAAAAAATATTGAACCTCTACCGATTGGCGGAGTTCTAGAAATAAGAAGTAGTGAGGCATCTGTTGAAGGTGACCTCCCTGCATGGTGCCGAATGGTTAAGCATGAGTTTTTAGGCTTGGTTAATGATGAAGGCGGCTATAAAAGATATTTTGTAAAAAAAGGCGGTGACAAAGAAGCGCGCTCCTTGGAGGCCGAATTAGAAGCAGCAAAAGGCTATAGGTGGACAGTACGCATTCAGGGTGAACGAGGTTTAACAGCTAAGGTGCATTCCCGTAACCATACATTTTTAGTAGGACAGCCTGCTGAGTTTAGCCCTAAGGTCGATGCACCGAGTGCTATGGACTTTTTTGTCAGTTCTTTAGGCTCGTGTTTAACGGTTGGTTTTAAAATGCAAGCTTCAAAGAATCATATAACGATTGATGAATTCGAGTTAACATTAAAAGGACAATTGGAAAATGTTCTGTATCATATGGAGCTGGAAGATGTCGGAAGTCCTAAGATTACGAAAATAGCAGGAACAGCCTATGTTTCTTCTCCAAGTGCCGAAGATTTGCTGTATCAAATTTGGGAAAAGACTTTGGAGCGTTCCCCGATATATCAGACACTTAAAGATCAAGTAGATTTAGATATTAAATTTTCGATTGTCTACTAAACTCAAAATTGATAATTGAGGTGTATTAATAATGAATTTACCGACGTTTCCAACAACAGTCGTTGGAAGTTGGCCAAGAAAACGTGAAGTGTTACGTGGATTACGTGATAAGCGCGAGGGCAGAATCACGGAAGAACAATTTAATGAAATTGCTGACCAATCAGTTTTAGAGTGTCTAAAATACCAAGAAGACGCAGGAATCGATATTGTGTCAGATGGTGAACAAAGACGAGACAATTTCATTTCGTTTGTTGCTGAAAAAATTGAAAATGTAAAAATGTTAACTGTTTCTCAACTATTAGATTATGTTGAAGACAAGGCTAGTTTTGAAGAAATACTTGGAACATTGGATGTTCCAGCGTTTTCGTTAACGAATCCGGCAGCTGTTGGGAAAATAAAAAGACGCCTGCCTCTTGCTGTCGATGAACTTCGCTTTCTAAAGAAACATACGTCAAAGCCGATAAAAGTTGCCATACCGGGTCCCTATTTATTATCCCGTTCGATGTGGATAGAGGGACTTTCACAAGAAGTCTACCCAACAAGAGAAGATTTAGCTGTCGATATCGTGCAAGTATTACGAGAGGAAATTGAAGAATTAATCGCTGAAGGTGCTTACTTTATTCAAATGGATGAGCCCGTATTAACAGAGATTGTATTTACCCAGAAGAATGCAAACCGCACTTTTATGTGTGGGGCGCTTACAGCGAAAGCTGACGCAGAAGTGGAATTAAAATATGCTACTACCTTGATTAATCAAGTAACGGAAGGCATGAGAGGTCGTGGTTCAAAAATCGGTGTCCATGTCTGCCGCGGCAATTGGAGTACAGATGAATCCAAACTTTTACAGGGCCCATACGATCCGGTTATGTCTTATTTCAAACAGATGGATGTCGATCAACTGATCCTAGAATTCGCAACACCAAGAGCAGGTGAATTAAATACATTAGCTCAGTTGGCCGGTAAAGAAGTGGAGTTGGGCCTTGGTGCAGTTAACCCGCGAATTCAAAAATTAGAAACTCCGGAAGCAATTGTCGCCAGAGTGGAGGAAGCAACTAAGTATATTCCAGCAGAAAAGATTTTCCTAAATCCAGACTGTGGCTTTGGAACATTTGCCCAACGGCCGATGAATTCTGAGGAAAAAGCGTATGAAAAATTGAAGGTTTTGGTAGAGGCTGCAAGGTTGTTGAGAGGAAAGAAATAAGGATTAGGGGCATCTCCAAAAAAAAGTAGGGAGAAATGCCCCTTTTTCCATTATTTTTTTATCATACTTTATTTAGTTCATTCAATAATTCTCCAATTTTCTTGTCATTCACAACTAAATCTGCATAACGATCGAATTGCGTTTGATCTCTATTTACAATCACAAGCTTTGCTCCATGATCTTTAGCGATCAGTGGAAACTGATTGGCAGGTGTAACGGTTAAGGAAGAGCCTAGAACTATGAATAAATCCGCTTTTTCTGATTCTCTTATGGCAAAATCAAAAGCTTCACTCGGCAAAGACTCGCCAAATAAAACAACTGATGGCCTTAACACACCGCCACAATCACAATAATATTCTTCATTTATATACTCTTCACTTCTATATTCTTTTCCACAAGTTTGACAATGTAGATTCCGCAATGTCCCGTGAAGTTCTGCGACCCGGACAGATCCGGCTAATTGATGAAAGCCATCGACGTTTTGTGTGATAATGGATTTAATAATTCCTCGTTTTTCCCAGTCTGCTAGAATAAAATGCCCTTTGTGTGGCTTGAATTCGTTGATTCCCAATACCCGTTCGCGGTAAAATTCGATGAACTCATTGACATTATGATTTAATGCATCTGTACTGGCAAGCTGGCTAGGATCCTTTTGTTTCCATAAGCCTTTTGAAGAGCGGAAATCAGGCAGGCCACTCTCAGTTGACATTCCTGCTCCCGTAAAAACAACTGTATATCTTGACTCACTTAACAAGTTTTCTAACAAAATTATCAACTCCTGTTTTTATCGATACATAATAGTAATTATAGGTTTTTCTTTAATTTTACAAAACTCATTGGGGAATGGGGAATATTAAATAATTTTATAATAGGAGGAATCTGGCAACAATAGATCGGAGAGTAAAAATAAAAAATAAGGTGATAAGTGATGCGAAAATGGTTATTAATTATATTTACGATTATGTTAACCGGATGTTCTAGTCTAAACCCTGATCAAATCAAACGGAATGAGGACGAATCAGTTCCTGTTAGTAGAAACCTGCAGTTATTTCATAATGCTGAAGTTCTTGGCTCTAATTTGCTTATTCCATGGGATATTGTAAAGGTTGATAATCAATTTTTGATTAGTGAACGAGGGGGGCAAATTGTTCAAATTACCGAAAACGGGCACCAAATAGAAATGTCTTTGAGTCTAAAGAAGAATGTTCATGACGAAGGAGAAGGTGGATTGCTTGGATTTATTTTAGACC
>JAENZK010000065.1 GCA_016841285.1 Guptibacillus hwajinpoensis
ATCCCGAATGGGGAATCGTTTCTCCAGGTGAATTTATACCATTAGCAGAAGAAAGTAATTTTATTTTAGATATTGGTGACTGGGTAATAAAAAAGGTTTGTCAAACCTTAAAAGAATGGCAGGATAAGGGACTAAAGGTAGTTCCGATTTCCGTTAACATTTCCTATAAGCGGTGTACTAAAACTGATTTTATGAAAACCATTGTTAATATCGTGAGGGAAGCGGGAATGCATCCCAGCTTTATAGAGTTTGAGATTACAGAACGATCGATGATTCAAAATGAAGAAGTCGTAAAATCTGTAGTGGCAAAGATGCAAGCATTGGGATTCAAATTTTCACTCGATGACTTTGGAACGGGCCAATCATCGCTTTCTAATTTATCTACTTTTGAAATTGACTGCATAAAAATTGATAGATCATTTACTCAAAATATTGGGGGAAATAAAAGAATTGAAAGTATTATTTCCAGTATGATTTCACTTGCTGAAGACATGGGAATGGTGGTCGTTGCCGAAGGGGTAGAAACAGAGGAGCAGCTTCAATTTCTACAAGCTCGAAATTGTCATTTCATTCAAGGGTATTTGTACAGTCGTCCAGTGGGTGCTAATAAATTTGAACAATTACTGTTGAATCCAGTTATTGGTTCAAATCATCAACAAACGGGAAGACATCACGGGACTGTTGAACGAAGAAAGCATTATCGGGTAGAACTCCCGAAACCAATTATTGGTGAAATGACAATCACCAAGATTAAAGACCGTTATGTAAATATGGGATTCTCAAAAATTCTAATCCAAAATATTAGTAAAGGCGGGTTGGCCTTTATATCTCAAATTAACCTGCCATTAAATGAAGAAATAACATTAAAGTTTTCAATTAGAATAGGTGAAGAAACATTAACTTTAATCGGGTTGATTGCTTGGAAGAAAGAAGAAGATAACGTATATAGTTATGGTATAAAGTTCCTTTTCCAAAGTAAAGAACAAGAATATCTGATCCGATTACTAAGTCAAATAAAAGGCGAAGGGAAACGAAGTACTGACTTTATTTTGTATAATGGCTCGATAACGGATTTTTTTAGTGAGCAAGAAGAAGGGTAATAAATTTAAACGATGGCTGATCCCCATCGGTTTTTTTATTTCTATTTAACACTATATACACGTTTGTTATACTGTTAATAGTAAAAACCTTTTTTTCGAAATCTTCTTACAAAGTGAGGAGGAATTAAATAAATGAATAGAGATGAAAAGATTAATATTCTCATAGTTGATGACATAGCTGAAAATCTATTCGCATTAGAGGCTATCATTGATCAAGACGATTATCAATTAATTAAAGCTCATTCTGGTGAAGAGGCACTGAAATATCTATTAAAATATGACTTTGCGGCGATATTGTTAGACGTTCAAATGCCCGGAATGGATGGTTTTAGAACGGCTCAAATTATAAAGGCCCGCCAAAAAACAAAAAATATCCCGATCCTATTTATTACTGCTAATCATTTTGATTCAGAACATATATTTACCGGTTATTCATTAGGGGCGATCGACTATATTCTTAAGCCCTTTGATCCGTTTATATTAAAGGCCAAAGTAGATGGTTTTGTTGACATTTATAAAATGAAACAAAAACTTATCCAACAAGCCAATGCACTTGCAGAAAAGAATAAAGTTATAGAGTATATGGCCTATCATGATGGTCTTACAGAGTTGCCGAATAGAAGGCGATTCAATGAGCAAATGAATATATGTTTAAATAAGGCTAAGCAAAATAATCAGCCGTTTACCATTATGTATTTGGACATGGACCGTTTCAAAAATATTAATGATTCACTAGGTCATATCATAGGTGATAAGGTACTCCAAGAAGTTGCAAAAAGATTGATAGACACTGTTCGCGAAGATGACTTTGTATCCAGGACAGGCGGGGATGAATTCAATATCATCTTGCCTGAAACAAATCGAGAACAAGCATTAGAAGTAGCTGAGAAAATATTTAAGGAAATTAATCAGCCGTTTTATATTGATAACTATGAGCTTTTTATTACGATTAGTATCGGAATTAGTGTATTTCCCTATGATGGTGAGGAATCATTAGTTTTAATGAAAAATGCCGATGCAGCCCTATATCGTGCGAAAGAGCAAGGTCGAAATACGTACAAAGTGTTTCATTCAGGGATGAATATTCAGTCATTTAGATCGTTTGTTTTGCAAAATGACTTGAGAAAAGCAATTGAAAGGGAAGAGTTGGAAGTTGTTTATCAGCCGCGTATAGACTTGCAGGCAGGATCAATTACAAGTGCAGAGGCGACGCTTCGCTGGAAGCATCGGGATTGGGGGACCATTGATTCGGCAGAATTTATTCCTTTAGCTGAAGAAATTGGGGCGATGGTTACCATTGATCAATGGATATTGAAGACTATTTGCAATCAATTAAAAGCATGGCAGAATGCTGGTCATTCACCTATTCGGATAGCATTGCGTTTTTCAGTTCAACAATTTTTACAAAAAGACATGATTGCAAACATAAATCAAATGCTAGACGAGTCTGGCATTAGCCCAAGTATGCTAGAGATCGAAATACCCGAAAAAGTTATTACAAATAATGAAGTCGTTTTAGAACAAAACATTTACCAACTGAAAGAAATGGGGATAAGCGTAAGTATTTCAAATTTTGGAGAGGGCTATACCCCTTTGCATTATTTAAAGAGGTTCCCTATTGATAAGTTAAAAATAAACAATTCTTTTATTGAAGATATTTCGAAAAGTTTATCTGACAGTAGTCCATTAATAGCTTCAGTTTTAACCTTTGTTCGAAGCTTAGATTTGTCAGTCATGGTAGATGGCGTTGAAACAGAAACACAATTGAATATTTTAAAAGAGTTTAATTGTCAGGAAATTCAAGGTTATCTATTTAGCGCTCCGGTTTTGCCGGAAGAATTTGAAAGAGTCTGGTTAAAAAGCAAGCATGAAACTTTACCTTGTAAGGAGGAAATAGTCTCCTATCTTAAATCTGAAAAAATAATGCCAATTTCAACATTAAAAACGAAAAGCCTAAATGTGGATACAGAGAATGAACAAAATGAGGAAATTCTTAATGCTGCGCTAAACAGTATAAAAAAAGTATATTCTATCTCATTAAGGGAGATGGATGTGTTTACGTTAATAGTTCGGGGTTTGAGTAATAAGAAAATATCTGAGCAATTATTTATTAGTGAACACACTGTTAAGAACCATATAACAAGTATTCTGCAAAAGCTAAATGTTAATGATCGTTTGCAGGCAATGGCCATAGTATATCAGGCTTGCCTTGAGGAAGGTAAAAATCTTAACGGACATAGGAAAAAGTCAATTTAGGAGTTGGAATATGAAACTTAAAACAAAGTTACTAATCGGATTAAGTACATTACCTATCCTTGTATTTCTTCTTATTGGAATAAGTTGGTTCCAATTAACTAAACTGAATCATATGACTGCAGTATTAAAGGCAAATTACGATATAGTTTTCCTTGCTGAACAAATTCATCGTGGAATTAAAAACGAAGCTATAAGTTTGAGAAACATCGTGCTTTTTACGGATCAAGAACAAGTACAAAAAGAATTAAGCAGATTACAAGAAGAAAGTGCAATGGTAACCGAAAATGTAGCATTGCTTAATTCGCAACTAATCCCGAATGAGCAAAAATCTATGGTAACCGATCTTGTAAATACAAACAAAAGGTTTAATGATTATAAAGGTAATTTAATAGAATTAATAAGTTCCGGAAAAAGAGTAGAGGCTATAAATCTAATAAATAATGAAGGTCATCAACTTCATGAGGAACTTTTTCAAAAAATTTCAACGTTGACTACTACGTTTAAAGATAATTTGGACTTGTCATTAGGGAATATTTCTAGTGATTTCAGAAAGAATATTATGACAGGTGGAATTATTTCTATTCTTGCCTTGATTATCAGCATTAGTTATATTTTCCGCAATGTGTGGACGGTTGCTTTTCGCTTAAAGAAGGTATCCAATGTTATGTACAGTGTTGCCAATGGAAGTGGAGATCTTGGCACAAAGGTTGAAGTAAACTCAAATGATGAGATTGATGAGGTTGGAAAATCATTTAATAAAATGGTAGAGTCGCTCGAGGAACAAAAGCGTAAAGAATATAGTTTAGTATGGGTTAAATCAAATATTGCGGAAATTACAACAAATTTGACAGGGATGCATGACTTGAAAGCCCTAGCTCAGACTTTTCTTTCAAAAATTGCCCCGTTAACGGAAGCAGCCCATGCTGTTTTTTATATGAAAGATGAGAAAGATAATGAAAAGAACCCGACTTATAAACTACTAGCTTCCTATGCCTATAAGGAACGGAAGCATCTTTCTACATCGTTTTCTATAGGTGAAGGTTTAGTTGGACAAGCAGCCTTCGAAAATTCCCCCATCATCCTTACGAATGTTCCGTCAGATTATATCCGCGTAACATCCGGGTTGGGAGAGTTGTCACCACTAACGGTTTATGTGCTACCCGTCACTTTTGAAAACGATGTAAAAGCTGTCGTAGAAATCGCCTCATTTGAGCCCTTTAATATGGATCAACAAACGTTATTAGAAGAGCTTACAAACTCGCTTGGAATTATCCTTGATAGTGTAATCGGAAGACGCCGGTTAGCCACATTACTTGAAGAAGCACAGATGTTAACAGAGGAGGTTCAAGCCCAGTCAGAAGAATTACAATCACAGCAAGAAGAACTTCGAATGACAAATGAGGAATTAGAAGAACAAACACAAGCTCTTCGACAATCGGAGGAAAAACTGCAGCTTCAACAAGAAGAATTAGAACAAACGAACATAGAATTAAAAGAAAAGGCAGAAAGCTTGGAAGGGCAAAATAAGATTCTTGAACAAACAAATAAGGAAGTCGAAAGTGCACGGGTAGAACTTGAAGAAAAAGCAAAACAGCTTGCTCTAAGTTCTAAATATAAGTCGGAATTCTTAGCGAATATGTCCCATGAGCTGCGAACACCATTAAATAGTCTATTAATCTTATCTAAGCTTTTAGCCGATAACCGTGATGGAAATCTTTCTGAAAAACAAATTGAATACTCGAAAATTATTCACTCCTCAGGTAGCGATTTATTAATCCTTATTAATGATATTTTGGATTTGGCTAAAATTGAATCAGGTAGAGTAGAGCTCAACCCAAGTAAAGTCCGAATTAATAATTTAGTAGAATATATTGAACAAAACTTTAAACCGATAGCAGAAGAAAAGCAGTTACGGTTTGATATCGTTGTGAAGGATGGGGTTCCAAGTGCTTTATATACGGATGAAAAGCGATTACAGCAAGTTTTGAAAAATCTTTTATCTAATGCCTTTAAATTTACCCATCGGGGTGCGGTAAGGCTGGAAATTGAAAGTGTTACGGATTTTAATAAACAGTCACGATTTAAGTTTTCGATCATCGATACAGGTATTGGCGTCCCAAAAGATAAACAGGAACTTATTTTTGAAGCTTTTCAGCAAGCAGACGGAACGACGAGCCGGAAATATGGAGGAACTGGTCTGGGATTATCGATTTGTAGGGAAATTGCAACCCACTTAGGTGGAAAAGTTGTTGTTGAAAGTGAAGAGGGCAAGGGAAGTACATTTATGTTCTATGTCGGGGATTATAAGCAGGAAATCCTTATAACAGAGACTAGTCACGATTTAGACGAAGTCGCCGTTACGAAAGAACCGTTAATAACGGAAGGGCAGTCAATTAAAAGCATGCCTGTTACACATAAAAATAATAACATTAAGCGGATTTTGATTGTTGATGATGACATGAAACAGCGGAATAGTTTGATGGAACTAATTGCAGAAAAGGATGTCATATTAAAAGCAGTATCAACAGGAGCAGAGGTAATTGAAGAGTTAAAACATGCTCAAGTTGATTGTATTATCCTAGACTTAGGATTGAAAGACACTACAGGCTTTGCTTTGCTTGAAAAGATTAAATCCAAAGTAGAAGCTGAAAATGTAAAAGTGATCATTTATACTGGTCGTGATTTAACATCTAAAGAAGAAATGTATTTAAATAAATATGCCCATACCATCATTATTAAAGATGAATGTGCAGTACAGCGATTAAATGATGAGCTTGAATTGTTCCTACATTCTAACCATGAAAACGAAGACTCTACTAATCAATCTATAATAGTTCAAAAACAAATCCTACCTCGGCTTGAAGGAAAAAATGTTCTTATTGTTGATGATGATATTCGCAATGTTTATGCGTTATCTAGCATTCTCGAACAGTATGGGATGGAAATCATATTTGCAGAAAATGGAGTAGAGGGTCTTGAGTTATTAGCGGTACATCCTGAAATCGAGCTAATTCTAATGGATATTATGATGCCGGAGATGGATGGATATGAAGCTATTGGAAGAATAAGAGCAAATCCAAAATACGTGGACTTACCTGTTATAGCGCTGACGGCAAAGGCTATGAAAGAAGACCGGGAAAAATGCATGAAGGTAGGGGCATCCGATTATATCGTGAAACCGGTCGATCCTGACCAACTCATTTCCTTAATTAGTGTGTGGCTCTACTCGGAAGAAGGGTAATCATAAATGGATTTTTCAAGCGATGATCTTGAAAGGCTTGAGATGAAGCTGCTTTTAGAAGGAATATATAATTGGTATGGCTATGACTACAGAAATTACGCCTACAATACGGTTAAGAGAAGAGTATGGCATAGAATTCATGCGGAGAAATTATCAACTATAACAGGGCTTCTAGATAAGGTTTTACATGATGTTGACTGTTTAAAAAGACTAGTTGCCGATTTCTCCATAAATGTAACGGAGATGTTTCGGGATCCTGTATTTTTCTTGAATTTCAGAGAACAGGTCGTACCGCTTCTTCGTACATATCCCTCCATAAGGATCTGGCATGCCGGTTGTTCGACAGGTGAGGAAGTATACTCCATGGCCATCCTCCTCTCAGAGGAGGGGCTCTATGAAAAAACAAAAATATATGCGACGGACATCAATTCCGATGTATTAAAAATTGCAAAGTCTGGCGTATTTCCGTTAGAAAATATGCGGAAATATACGAATAACTACATGCTGGCTGGTGGGAAAAAGGCCTTTTCGGACTACTACAATGTAAAGAACAATGGTGTGAAGTTTCATACGAATTTAGTAAGGAATATTATTTTTGCTCAGCATAATTTAGCAACAGATCAATCCTTTAATGAATTTCATGTCGTTTTATGCAGAAATGTATTGATTTATTTTAATAAGACGCTACAAAAGAAAGTCCATCAACTTTTTTATGAAAGCTTATGTATGTTCGGAATCCTTGGTCTTGGGGATAAAGAAACGATAAGCTACATGGATAGGGCAGATTGGTATGAAGAGATCATCGTCGGTCAAAAGCTATATAAAAAAGTGAAATAGTGATACAGAATTTGATCTATCACATTACAAGCTCGCTTTTAGCGGGTTTTTTTATGTATTCCTACTAGAATAAGCAAAATAGGAATACCTTCCTATTATATATAGATACCTAGTAAGGAAAGAAATAAGAGTAGTTGGTGATTTACTGGAAAAAGTAGTTGATGCAAAATAAACAAAGGATCTCTTGTTTGGGAAATACTAAAGCAGGGAGGGAGTATGTTTAGATGGTAAATTTCAAAAAAGTTAATGAACGAAAGCGCAGAGCGTTATTACAACATAAAAGTAATATGGTATTGAAGTCTAAGAAACTAGAAATTATTGGTGAATTTGCTGCTTGCGTGGCACATGAAATAAGAAATCCACTTACATCGATGAAAGGCTTTGTGCAGTTACTTGAGAAAGGAACGGTACATCCTGATTATTTAGAACAAATTCATTCAGCCTGTGATCAAATTGAGCAGTATATTACTGAACTTCTCCTCCTAGCCCAACCACAACAAGTAAGTAAAAAGTTAGTGAATATACGATTGCTACTAGAAGATGTTATAGATACAGTGGAGGATAAGGTAGTCCAAAAAAAGATCTTGTTCAATAGACAATATGAACTAGAGGAAAGTCCACTCATTGTTTGTGATCCCGCTCAAATCAGTAAAGTCGTCCTTCATTTACTTTCGAACAGTATTGAAGCTATCCAATATACCGGGACTATCTACATTGATGTGAAGAATAAGGATGGAAAGCTAGTCATAAAGATATCTGATAATGGAGTTGGAATGAGTAAAGAACGCCTTGCTAAGTTAGGAGAACCATTCTTTAGTACGAAGGAAAAGGGTACAGGGATTGGTTTTATGCAATGCTATCAGATTGTTTCGCAGCATGACGGGAAAATTATGGTGAATAGCGAAGAAAATCTAGGTACAACAGTGGAAGTAACACTCCCCATTACAGTAGAAGAGTAACAACCATGAAAGCTATTCAGACCCATAACACTCTAAAATCATTCGCATATCTTATTTTATAGAATATTATGCGATTTGAGGTGTTGGGATGAGCGTTATTAAAACTGATCAGTGGCTTTTGGATTCTTATTATAATCCAAAAGATATTTGCGAAAAGCTAAAAGGTTATTTTTCAAAAGCATCAGCTGCTGAGATTTATGAGTATTTGAAAATGCACGGCATGTATCGCCCACTTAGACAAGGAATGGAGCAGGTACGGGCATTGCAAAAAAACAAAGCGTGGGAAATCGTACAGAAGGATTATCTTGCCTTGCAGAAATCATGGGGCGGTCCTGATATCCCCATTTTTATCTTTCCGTCTGATGTGACAAATCGAAAGATTCAGCGAGATTTTAACGGCAAATCAGGTTTAGCGTTTAAGGATAAATTATTTTTGTTTTTTACAGAACAAAATACGGAAAAAGAAATAAAAGCCGTGCTGACACATGAATATAACCATGTATGCCGTTTGGCTAAGTTTCGAAAAAGTGAAGACTATTATGTTTTATTAGACACGATTATATTGGAAGGTTTAGCCGAAAATGCGGTTCGAGAACGATTTGGTTCTGACTATCTGGCTAGTTGGACGTCCTATTACACTGATGAAGAATTAGAAAAGATGTGGACGGTATTGCTTCACCCGAATAAAAATGTGAAGAAAACAGATCGAAAACATATGGAGCTATTATACGGTTTGCGGCGCTCCTATCCGAAAATGCTTGGCTATTGTGTCGGCTATTACTTAGTCAAAAAATATATGGAAGAAAAAAAGGTAAGCAGTAAAGAATTGTTCGCACTGCCAACACATATTATTGCTGGAGTAGAATAAGATGGAAAGGAGTTAGAGGTTGTATCATACTCCTTTTTTTCTTGCTTCAAAAAGGGACGACTGTTAAAGTTAGAATAGTTATTTTTATGAATAAAATAGGTAGGGTGTTTTATGGAAAATTGGTTAATTAGCATAATGAATGAATATGGGTACATAGGGATTTTATTATTGATTGCACTTGAAAATATTTTTCCACCGGTTCCTTCTGAGGTTATTTTGACATTTGGTGGCTTTATGACGACGACTACGGATTTAACAATAACAGGTGTCGTTATTGCCTCAACTATTGGATCGGTCTTAGGTGCGGTAGTGCTTTACGGGATTGGTTTACTTTTAGACGTTGAAAATTTGGAGAAAATCGTGGATCGCTGGGGACATATTCTACGCTTAACAAGGGATGACCTTTATAAAGCGGATGCCTGGTTTGATAAATTTGGCTCTTGGACGGTCTTTTTCTGTCGATTTGTACCATTAATAAGAAGTTTAATTTCAATTCCAGCGGGAATGGCAAATATGAATTTCTTCCTATTTCTTATTTTAACGACGGTTGGAACATTTATCTGGAACATTGTTCTCATCAACCTTGGTGCTTCTGTCGGAGATTCATGGGATACAATCGTAGGATATATGGACGTCTACTCCAATATTGCTTATGTTGTAATCGTGATTATTTTTGTGGTTTTTGTTTTTATTTTTATAAAATCAAGAAAAAACAAAAGAGTGTAACTTTATTCAGCTGAATAAAGTTACAGCCTCCGGCGGATGCCTCAGATTTTTAAAGGTAGTTTTTCGAGCAAGCTCGAAAAAATCTGGGCGCAAATACGCCAAGGCGCATTTGATCAGAAGAGAGATTAAAAAAACACGTAATTTGCCGTTCGATATGGGCAGATTACGTGTTTTTCTTTGTTCAAAAAATTAATTCACTTTTGATGTTGCTAATCTTTCAGATTCAGCTAAAATCTCTTCTTTTGCTGCTGCGCTTTTATTTTTCTTTAATTTAGCCAGACCGAGAACAGCGGCAATGACGATAATTTCAAATCCGTATTTCACAAAGCCGTTTTCAAAGAACGGTTTTAGGAAAGCTTCGCCGACGATCATTTTCGCAGCAGTCCAAGCTAAGATACCAGCTCCAATTGTAATAATAATGGGATAACGCTCCATCCATTTTATAAGAATTGTACTTCCCCATACAACAATTGGTACAGAAATAGCTAACCCGAGGATAACGAGCAAAATACTTCCATGTGCAGCACCTGCAACGGCCAGTACATTATCAATGCCCATGGCAGCATCAGCGATGATGATCGTACGAATAGCTGCCCAAGTGCTTTCACCAGCTTTTACGTCATGTCCTTTTTCCTCTACTAATAGTTTATAGGCAATCCATACAAGGAGGACACCACCAACAAGCATTAATCCTGGAACCTTTAACAACCAGACCACCGCGACTGTTGCGATAACGCGAAGGATGACAGCGCCTGCAGTTCCCCATAAAATAACTTTTTTCTGCTTTTCTTTCGGTAAATTTCGAGCTGCAAGTCCTATTACGATTGCATTATCTCCTGCTAAAACTAGGTCGATCATAATAATTGCTAAAAGTGCCGTAAGGAATTCCATAGTTTTTTACCCTCCGTTTTTTAATTTTTGAAAATAAAAAAGACCTCTGCCTATTGTTTATATAGGCAAAGGTCTTGCTAAACATGTATCATGTCAACAAAGCCGATGGATAGCACTCCATGAATTGACGACTTTGTTTCAGGTTAAAAACCTGACGCTACTCCCCTTTGAAAAGGAATATTTAATTGTTATGTCTATCATAAAAGAATATTTGCAATCTTGTCAACAAGTAAATCTTAAATAAAGAAAAAATTAATTTAAAATGAAACTTTTGATGGTTTGTATTCGTCTAATACATATGCTATAACTTTATTCAGAAGAAGTACCCTCACTTCCAAAAGTTGGTGGGATGAATGTAATGTAGTTTAGTACTCCATTCAGTGGAGTTTCTGAATAAAGTTAAAGCCTCCGGCAGATGCCACGGATTTTCAGTGGTAGTTTTTCGAGCAATGCTCGAAAAAATCCGGGCGCAAATACGCCAAGGCGCATTTGATTAAGTATGTTGGAGGTGCATAAGGTAAAATATGTATATTTCTTCAAGAATATAACAAAAATACAATAAATATTAGTTGCAACTTAAATTGGAAAGTAGTAAGATACTTTTCATTGATTCCTTTTTTATTAGATAATTATAAATTGAAATTTCAACATATATAGAGAAAAAAATGGTTGTAAGGGTATTAGATAAGGGGGATTTTTTAATCATGAAAGGGTTACTTACTAAAGTAAAAAACTTTCGACCAAAATCTGAAGAAAAGTTTTTGATTGCTGCAATAGTACTATTGTGGTTAAAGTCTTATATTATTAGCCGCTTTGTTTTCGACTTATCATTAGAAAATGCAGTAGAGGAATTTATTCTTTTTATAAATCCGTTAGGTCCGATTTTAATATTATTCTTATTTGCTTTTGCATTTAGAAGAAAATTAAGCCGAAGAGGAATTCTAATAGGCAGCTTCATTTTCACGTTTGTAACGTATGCAAACTTAGTGTACTATCGCTTTTTTAACGACTTTATCACAATTCCAGTATTATTCCAGGTGAAGAACTTTGGAGATCTGGGCGGCAGTGCGTTTGAATTAATGAAGCCTACTGACATTTTATTTTTCATCGATATTATTGTGTTAGCCGTTATTGCTAGAAAGAAAGATATTAAGATTGTTACCTTCCAAAAACCAGCACAACGTGTGTTAATGGTTTTGTCTGTGGGATTGCTAATATTTAACGTATTATTAGCTGAAACACAAAGACCACAGCTTTTAACTAGAACATTTGACCGTGAAATGCTAGTGAAATATCTTGGGGTTTACAATTATCATGCCTATGATTTATTCATGCATTCAAAGGCGTCGGCGCAACGAGCATTTGCTGAAGGCAGTGACATCATTGAAGTAGAAAACTATGTAAATGATGGTGTAGAAAAAAAGAATGACATGACTGGTATTGCGAAAGGGAAAAACGTTATTTTAATTTCGTTGGAGTCTTTCCAAAACTGGCTTATTAATTACGAAGTAGAAGGCCAGCCGGTTACACCATTCTTGAATGAATTAGTGAAGGACAGCCTATACTTTGATAATTTCTATCACCAAACAGGTCAAGGTAAAACATCTGATGCAGAGTTTTTAAATGACAACTCTTTATATCCATTACCAAGTGGAGCTGTATTTACTCAAAATGCTCAAAATGAGTTTTACGCACTTCCAGAAATCTTAAGAAATAATGGTTACACAACAGCATCATTACATGGTAACAATAAGAGCTTCTGGAACCGTGATTTAATGTATAAAGCTTTAGGGTATGATCACTTTTTTGATGAAACATATTATAATGTAACGGATGAAAACTCAATAAACTATGGTTTGAAGGATATACCGTTCTTTGAGCAATCCATACCTTTATTAAAAGGTTTGCCACAACCGTTTCATGCGAAGATGATCACATTAACAAATCACTTCCCGTATATCCTTGATGATGAAGACGTGATGATTCCACGTTTGCAAACGGGAGATGGTTCAGTGGACCGTTATGTGCAAACAGCAAGGTATTTAGATGAATCACTTAAGTTATTCTTTGAACAATTAAAAACAAGTGGCCTTTATGATAACACGATTGTGGTCATGTATGGCGACCATTACGGTATTTCAGAAAATCATAATAAAGCTATGGCCCAAGTTGTTGGTAGGGAAATAACACCGGACGTTCATGTTGAATTACAGAAGGTTCCGTTCATCGTTCATATTCCAGGCGTTGAAGGAAAAACACTTCATACAATAGGCGGCCAAATAGACGTGAAACCAACACTTCTAGATTTGCTTGGTATTGACCCAGGCAGAGATATTGAATTTGGTGATAGCTTATTTAGTAAAACAAGAAAAGATTATCTCGCATTCCGTGATGGAAGCTTTGTAACTAAAAACTTTATTTATACTAAAGGTACATGTTATACAAAAGGAACAGGGTTACCGGCAGATCCACTTTTCTGTGAACCACAAAAGGAATCAGTTGAATATGAGCTTGCTTTATCAGATAAAGTGATACAACGTGACTTGCTTCGTTTCCTAAATGAACCAATTGAAAATCTAAAAAAATAGTCATTTAAAAGCCGACCAGCTGAAGCCGAACTGGTCGGCTTTTTGTTGTCGTAATATTGACGCGAGATTGCGAATAACTTATAGTAAACGGCTTAATAGAATATTAGGAGGTCGGAGTATGAATCGTGCTATAAAAAAGGCAGCTGTTCTTGGTTCTGGTGTCATGGGGTCGGGAATCGCGGCGCACTTGGCAAATGTTGGTATTCCAACACTGTTGCTTGATATCGTTCCAACTGAGTTAACTGCTGAAGAGATTGCTAAGGGCCTTTCATTTAATGATATGCAGGTTCGGAACCGCTTAGCAGTAACAGCCAAGCAGAAATTATTAAAACAAAAACCAGCCCCCCTCACATCGAAAGAGCATCTCCATTTAATAGAACCAGGAAATTTAAAAGATCACCTCGAGAGGCTGCAAGAAGTTGATTGGATCATTGAAGTTGTAGTAGAGCGATTGGATATTAAGAAAAAAGTATTAGCAGCAATTGATGAAGTAAGGGAAAAAGGAACAATCGTTAGCTCCAATACATCCGGGATATCAATCGAAGCAATGGCCGAAGGAAGATCCGATGATTTTAAAAAGCATTTCCTTGGCACCCACTTTTTTAATCCACCCCGATATTTAAAACTGCTTGAAATTATTCCTACAAAATACACAGATCACACTATTTTAACATTCATGAAAACTTTTAGTGAAAATGTACTTGGAAAAGGTGTTGTTGAAGCAAAGGATACTCCGAATTTCATCGCGAACCGGATCGGTACATACGGTTTGCTCGTAACGGCTAGAGAGATGGTAAATGGAGGTTATAGTGTCGGTGAAGTAGATTCAGTCACTGGTCCATTAATTGGACGTCCGAAAAGTGCTACCTTCCGAACCTTAGATGTCGTTGGTCTCGATACATTTGCACATGTGGCTGACAATGTACATGACCATGTTACCGGTGATGAACAAGAGGTTTTTGTATTGCCACCATTTATGAAGAAAATGCTTGATAATGGCTGGTACGGAAGCAAGTCAGGGCAAGGTTTTTATTTTAAAAAAGGAAAGGAAATCCTAGAACTTGACATTGAAACGATGCAATACGTAGAACGAAAAAAGCTGAAAACCGCGTCGATTGAAAACAGTAAGCAAACGAAAGGCTTAGGTAATAAGTTAAAGCTATTAGTCTATGGGGAAGACCGTGCTAGTCAGCTCCTTTGGAATATAATCAAGCCGACTCTTTTGTACTCAGCAAAGCTCGTTGGTGAAATTGCTGATGATATCGTTGCTATTGACCAAGCAATGAAATGGGGTTTTGGCTGGGAACTAGGGCCTTTTGAAACATGGGATGCGATTGGCCTTAAACAATCCGTTGAAAAAATGGAACAAGAGGGTGAAGAAATTCCTTCTTGGGTTAAGGCTCTCTTGGCTTCAGGAGGAAAATCCTTTTACGAAAATAAAATTGTAGAGCACAATCCGAAGGTGATTCATTTAAAACGTGTGAAAGACCAACATGGTGTAATTAAGAAAAACAGTGGGGCTAGTTTAATCGATATTGGTGACGATGTGGCTCTATTGGAATTTCATTCACTAAAATTTGCGATTGGTTTAGACATTATCCAAATGATCAATTATGCGGTTGAGGAAATAGAAAAGAACTATAAAGGGCTCGTCATCGGTCATCAAGGCAAGAACTTTTGCGTCGGTGCTAATCTTGCGCTGATACTGATGTAGGCTCAGGATGATAACTATTTTGAAATCGACTTTGTAGTCCGGCAATTCCAAAACGCGATGATGAAAATTAAATATTCCAATAAGCCAGTTGTTGCCGCCCCTTTTGCTTTTGCCCTGGGGGGAGGAGCGGAGGTTTGTCTACCAGCGGCTGCCATTCAAGCATCAAGTGAAACGTATATGGGTCTTGTTGAAACAGGGGTTGGTGTGATCCCTGGAGGTGGAGGAAATAAGGAGCTTTATATACGTCAATTAGAAAAGCTAGGGGCCACTGGTTCAGGTGGGTATGAACTGCAAAAAGCAGCGCTGGCTACATTTGAAACCATTGCAATGGCCAAAGTTTCAACATCTGCCCATGAAGCTAAAGAAAACGGCTATTTACGTGTTACTGATGGCATAAGCTTTAATAATGATCATTTATTATTCGATGCCAAACAAAAAGTGATTGAACTGGATGCCGACGGGTATCGTCCACCAATCCGAGCGAAAATTCCGGTGATCGGGGAAGCGGGCTATGCCACGATGCTCCTTGGTGCTCAAAGCCTGAAAAACTCCGGCTTTATTTCAGATCATGATATGAAAATTGCCAAAAAACTAGCCTATGTTATTGCCGGTGGTCACCTTCCAGAAGGTACGTTAGTAGATGAACAATACTTATTAGAGATAGAACGGGAAGCCTTTTTAAGTCTAGTAGGTGAGAGAAAAACGCAGGAAAGAATGCAAAATATGCTACTGAAAGGAAAACCATTACGGAATTGATTTGATTGGCTGTTTTCGTAAACTTTGTTGTTTATGGAGGAAAAGGGGAGTTTTATTCATTTAGAATCAGAACTAAACTGCGAAAAAGACGGCTAAAAGGAAGCCCCCTCGGAAGGAGAAAAATAAGCGGGGGGGTTCCGGTTATTTCCAAAATGGAGCTCATTTTGGCTTAAATAAACGGAGGATTTCCGATTATTCAAAGAAAAGTCGCCCATTTTTGTGGTTTAAAACCTAATAAGCGGAATGCCTCCGTCTATTTCAGCTAAATTACATCCAAATACCTAATTAAGAGAAATTTCTCCGTCTATTTATTAGAACGAACCTTAAAAAAGGTAGCAAAAAGCAACAATATCTTAGAAAAGAGCCACTTGAAAAAACAAAAGGAGGGAAGCTTGTGAAGGAAGCAGTTATAGTTGCTGGTGCAAGAACACCGGTTGGTAAAGCGAAAAAAGGATCACTTGCCAATATGCGTCCTGATGATTTGGCCGCTTTAACTCTTAAGGAGACGTTAAAACGGGCAGATGGCTACAACGGGGCGATCGATGATGTTATTTTCGGCTGTGCTGTCCCTGAAGCTGAACAAGGGATGAATATGGCCAGGCAAATTGCAGCACTGGCTGGTTTGTCTTATGAAACACCAGCGATTACGATTAATCGGTATTGTTCATCAGGATTGCAATCGATCGCCTATGGTGCCGAGCGAATCATGCTTGGCTTAGCTGACACGATCATTGCTGGTGGAGCAGAGTCAATGAGTCTTATTCCGATCACAGGTCATGTTGTCAAACCGAATGTGAAACTTGTTGAACATGCGCCCCAATACTATATGGCGATGGGGCATACAGCAGAGACTGTTGCACGAAAATACCAGATTAGTAGGGAGGATCAAGATGCTTTTGCGGCGCGAAGTCATGCAAAGGCAGCAAAGGCACTAGCAGCGGGGAAGTTCACTGAAGAAATTGTTCCTGTTGAAGTGATCCGTCGTACAGTTGGTGATGATCATAAAGTAAATGAAGAATCTGTATTGTTTGGGCAGGATGAGGGTGTCCGAGCAGAAACAACATTAGAAATACTAAGCAAGTTAAAGCCGGCCTTTCAAGCAACTGGTACTGTGACTGCCGGTAACGCCTCGCAAATGAGCGATGGTGCTGCCACTGTGTTACTAATGGACCGGGAAAAAGCAGTCA